>CAUGRT010000005.1 GCA_959602045.1 uncultured Clostridia bacterium
TTCAGCAGGCGAAAAAGATTCTGGAAAGCTGCGGCGTGGAGACCGTGATGTGCCTCCCCCTTTTTATATTCTTCAATCCTCCGAATGGGTATTACCTTTTAATGCATGTCCGCTGCTGCCGTCATTTTCTGCCGAAAATACAGCAAAGCGGATGCAGCGCCGTAATTTCTTCCCAATAAATCCAGCTTGCTTTTCACAAAGTCAAAGCCGTTTGTATCTAAAATCTCAACCAGGCTGCAAATCACAGATTTGTCATCCAGACGAGAAAGCTTTTCAATCTTGTCAATCTCGGAAATGCCCGATTTTTCCGACAACTCCCGTTGAATCAGATATGCCGCCAACAGTTCTTTCACCAAATCGTCAAACGCCACCTCGCGAAGCAGCTCCAGTCCCAACGCTTTCGCCGCCCACTGCACGCCGTCAATAATCTCTTGACCATAGCGCATATGAATTGCCCGATATTCCGACGCATTAAAATAACATTCGCGCCCGAACAGCACCCCGAATTCACGCTTACAATCCAAATACCCCTCAGCAATACTGCGGCGGATTTTCTCTTGGTTGAAGTCCATCGTCCCCGTACAAGGACAGCGACATTCGATCGGAATCATGTTCCGCCCGGAAGTATTGAAATCCCGATAAAATCCGATCCCTTTGACGTTGACGGTAATAATATCGTCAATGCCCCGATTCAGCAGCATATCCACAGGCATATTGTTCGCCATGCCGGCGTCGATCAATTTCTGATTCCCGATTTCCCGCGCCTTAAAGCCCGGCAAGCATGCCGCCGCCATCAGATACGGAATCAGCTGCCCTTTGGGAATCTCATTTTTGTAAAGAGTAATCAGCTTTTTTTCGGTCAGAGAGTAGGTTGTCATTCCAAAGTCCACCTTAGACCGCCGAACCGCATCCTCGTCCAGAATTTTTCTCAGCAGTTCCTCCAGAGGGTTCATATCCAACCCGGAGCCTTGAGAAACCTTTTGAAAAATTTTAAGGACATTCTTCCATTCAAAAAGATCGCTTTCCTTCGCAAGCTCCGGCGGAAGTGAGACAATATCGTCCAATGCAATCTGTTCCCAAAGCTTCAGCGCGGTTTCCAAATCCCCCTGCGCGAATAACGCCCCGTTAATCGCGCCGATGGATGAACCCGAAACGGCACAAACCTCAATATTCATCTCTTTCAGAGCCTTCCACACTCCGACATGATACGCTCCGCGGACACCGCCGCCCGCAAGCACAAGACCGAACGCCATAAATCCTCCTGTCTGATTACGCGATCGGATTGCCTTCCTTATCAAATAAAGGCAGCTTTTCCAGGAAAATAATATCCTCTCTGTCGGCAGCTTCTCCCTCTGCCAAAACCGCCATCCGTGCGCAGATTTCTCCGCCGCACGCCGAAACAAGGCTCTCCAACGCAGCCAATGATTCTCCTGTGCTGATAACATCGTCGATGATCAGTACCTTTTTTCCTTTTAAAAGTACTGCGTCATCCGATCCCAGACACAGCTTCTGCATGCCCTCTGTCGTAATGGAATCCACATCCGCATAAACAATATCGCGCATATACAGCTTCGGCGCTTTCCGTGCGACAATATAATTATGCCCTGTCAGTCTTGCAAATTCATATGCCAGCGGGATTCCCTTGGATTCTGCCGTTACAACAACGTCAAAATCGGGCGCTTTTTCAGCCAGCGCTTTTGCACTCTCTGTAGTGATTTCCACATCCCCGAACATAATGAAAGCAGCAATCTGCAAATTGTCATTAATCGGGAACAGCGGAAGCTTTCGTTCCTTACCGGCGATTGTCATTGTATAGTATTTCATTTTAATTCTCCATTCCGCCGCCGACCGCGGCACAAATCTAACGTAAAAAAGAGTATGTATCAGGGACTACCCCTTTTAGGATACACATATCTATTATATTATATATCTTCCGCGCTGTCAATGGAAAACAGCGGAAATAAATTTTTTTGTACAACTTTTCACAAAAAAAGACATCGCGGATTGTGACTTCCGAAAGACAGAAATCACGTGCATCCGCCATGTCATAAGGTGGGTTACCAATTTCATTTATTTTTTGACCCGAATCCGGTATTCGGTTCCCCAGTCAAAATCCTCCTCCTCCATATTCGCGTCAACGCCGCCCTTTTTCATGAGATCCATCGCCTTTTTTACGGTGTTTTTGAAAAAGGACAGATTATTTGTTCCTTTCGTTTCTGTTTTCGGCTTTTTGGGGGGCGGCTCCAGCATGGACTGAATCATATCCTCCGTTTCCGCAACGGTCATGGAATTTAAGCAAATGCGCTTGACCGCTTCCAGCTGCTCTGCTTCGGTATGCAGCCGCAAAAGTGCACGCGCATGTCGCTCCGTCAGATCATAATCGCGGATAAACTTTCGGATGATGGGGGAAAGCCGTAAAAGCCGCAGCTTATTCGCAACACTGGACGGACTTTTTCCAATTTTTTCTGCAACCTCCGTCTGTGTCATTCCCTGCTCGTGAATAAGCTTTTCATAGCTTTGCGCGATTTCAAAAAACGTTAAATCCTCACGCTGTAAATTTTCCAGCAAGGATAGAATTGCACTCTTTTTCTCATCACTTTGCACAATAATGACCGGAACTTCGGAAAGTCCGGCAAGCTGTGCCGCGCGAAACCGCCGCTCTCCGGCAATCAGCTCATAACCGCCGCCGGTGCGCCGCACCGTAATCGGATTTAACAGCCCAAATTCCAGAATTGAATCTTTCAGTTCCTCTAAGCTTGAATCATCAAAGTATTGCCTCGGCTGATATTTATTCGGCGCGATCTCCTCCAACGGCAGATTCGTCAGGGTTTCGTTTTTTTGTCTTTTTAATAAGTTTAACATAGAAATCTCCGTTCTGCCGCCGATAGCGGCACAAATCCAACGCAAAGCTTTCGGTTGTTAATCAATAATGAAATGCTTTTTTCGCGTTAGTCTGTCGGTATATCGTTATGGGGATTGTAAAATAAGATCGGTGTGGGGTGTGGGTGGGGGAATACAAGTGTATTGCATTCTATTGCGGCTCAGACATCCGCTACGCTGCGCGGAGTAGAACTCGCCTTCATAGAATGAAATACACTTGTATTCCCGGGAAGGCTTGTTTTTACCGATGGGTTGGTTTCTGTTCCGATTCCGATATGTTGGGTTCTGAGCCGATGTTTTCGTTCCGAAATTTATTTTACAATTCCCTAATATTTAAAGGTATCGGAGGGCAGAGAAAAAATCTCTGTCCTCCGCCCTCGGTGGTGGAAGGTGTAAGACATCTTGGGGGTGCGGAGCGTTTGGGGAGACTCCGCTGTTCTAAGTACTCTTTGTACCGCTGTCTTACAAATACCATTATACCATACTTTTCCAAAAAATAAAGCAAATTCGTATTTCAGAATTTGCTTTATTTCGATAAATTATTTATTTTTCGACAGACTATAACAGGTTTCGATTGGGGATTTTACGGCAATTCCCGGTTTTCTGGGATATTTTGACGGAGTACGTCGTACTTTTTTTATAATAATAATGCGATGGGAAAGCTCAGTAAACGGAATTTGCGCTTCAAATACCGATTCCACCTCGCCGCCCAAAATATAAATCGCACGTTTTGCCTCCTCCAGTTCCTCATCGGCAAGCGGCCCCTTTAAAGCCAGGAAATAGCCGCCCACGCGCACGAAAGGCAAGCACCATTCCGCAAGCACGCGTAATCTTGCCACGGCTCTGGAAACCGCAGTATCAAATTTTTCACGATATGCCGCGTTCATTCCGAAATCCTCGGCACGCCCATGAACACACGCCACACCGTCCAACTCCAATGCCAGTGCAGTATCCTCCAGAAAGCATACGCGTTTTTTCAGCGAATCCAACAGTGTCAGCTGCATTTGCGGACGGGCGATTTTCAGCACCAAGCCGGGGAATCCCGCACCCGTCCCGACATCAATAACATGCTCGCCCACTTTGCCGGTCATTAAAACCGTCAGCGAATCCAGAAAGTGTTTGGTTGCAATTTCCGCATCCTCGGTAATCGCGGTTAAATTGACTTGCTTGTTGCGCTCTTGCAGCAATTCGGCGTATTGTTTGAGCTGTGCAAGCTGTCGGTCAGTCATCGGCAAATCCATCTGCTCGCAGCCCCTGCGTAAAATTTCCGTCATCCTAAAATATCCTCAATCATTTTCGCAAGCTCTTCCGCTTTTTTGCGAATATATTCCTTATCCTTGCCCTCGATCATCACACGCACCAGCGGCTCTGTTCCGGACGGACGAATCAAAACTCTGCCCTCGCCGGCAAATTCATCCTCCAACGCCTTGCAGGCGGCGGCAATCTGCTCATTCTCCATATACTGATTCTTGTTTTCCGGCTTTACCTTTGCATTAATCAGCACCTGCGGCAGTACCGTCACGATCGAAGCCGCTTCGGACGCTTTCATGCCGGTCTTTTTCAAAACGGACAGGAACTGCAATGCGCTGACAAGACCATCTCCTGTTGTATTATGATCCAGGAAGATAATATGACCGCTCTGTTCGCCGCCGATATTGTAGCCGTTTGCCAGCATTTCCTCCAGTACATATCGGTCGCCGACCTTTGTTCTGGGAATATTAATCTCCATTTTTTCACCGGCGATAAACAGTCCCAAATTGCTCATTACGGTTGCAACTAAGGTATTTTGTTTGAGCGTACCCTGTGATTTCATATATTTCGCACACGCCGCCATAATCTGGTCGCCGTCAATCAGATTTCCGTTTTCATCCACCGCCAGCATACGGTCAGCGTCGCCGTCAAAGGCAATTCCCACGTCCGCGCCGATAGAGGTTACATACGCCTGTAGGCTTTCCATATGCGTAGAACCGCATTGACGGTTGATATTGACACCATCGGGGGTGTTGTGAATGGCTTCCACATCCGCTCCCAGTTTATTCAATGCTTTGAAAGCGGTCTGATAGCTTGCACCGTTGGCACAGTCTACGGCAACCTTAATTCCGTCCAGACGACAGTCAATCGTTGAACAAGCAAAAGAAACATAGTCCTCCACTGCGGCGTGGTTTGCGCTGACATATCCGACACCGCCGTGCGTCGGCAAAACATCCAGCTGCTTTTCGCCGAGAATATATTGCTCAATTTCATTTTCAATTCCATCGGAAAGCTTATAGCCGTCGCCATTGAAGAATTTGATTCCGTTATATTCGCAAGGATTATGCGATGCGGAAATGACAACGCCTGCGTCTGCGCCGTATAAGCGCGTTAAATAAGCGACTGCCGGTGTGGGAATTACGCCGAGGGGAATAACTTTTGCGCCCATGGAGCAAAGTCCTGCCGTAAGCGCCGCCTCCAGCATATCTCCTGATTTTCTTGTATCTTTACCAATTAAAATTCTGGGTCTTTTGGAGGTATGCTTTGTCAGCACATACGCGCCGCACTGTCCGGTCGAAAATGCCAGCTGCGCGGTCAATTCCTTATTCGCAATTCCTCTGATTCCGTCTGTTCCGAATAATCTTCCCATGTTTTCAATCATTCCTTTCATTTTATTGTTTTCTTCATGTGGGGTGGGAAATTTCATCTGTTTTTTTCGTTCCGGCTCAGACATCCGCTGCGCTGCGCGGAATAAAAAACAATTGAAATTTCTATTAAAAATCGCATTTTGCCATTGTTTATGTATACTGATTTAAGCCGTTGCAAACGTTCTATACTCTATTATATAACAAATCCAACGGATTGTAAACAGATTTTTTCGATTTGCATATTATACAATAACCTACCGCCTATACGGACGGCGGCGCGCTCAATGCCGGCCCGAAGGGAGGTGATTTTATGATGTACAATCGCGATGCCGCGGTGGAGTATGCCAACACCTGGGCATACAGTCGCAATCCTGCTTATTACGACTTTTCTCAGATTGGCGGAAACTGTACCAATTTTGCATCTCAATGTATCTATGCCGGCAGCGGCGTAATGAACTATACCCCGATTTACGGTTGGTACTATATTGATGTCAACGACAGAGCGCCTGCCTGGACCGGTGTCAATGAGCTGTTTCGGTTCTTAACCACAAACCGCGGTCCGGGGCCGCAGGGAGAGCTTGTTCCGCTCAGCCGCATTGAAAAAGGAGACGTTATCCAGCTGAGATTTAATTCGGGAGAAAAATTTGACCATACGCCGGTTGTAACCGATGCCGGCGACGGAACTCCCGACACGATTCTCCTTGCCGCGAATTCCAGGGATGTTAATTGTCGTCCGCTTTCTACTTATGATTATATGGAGCTGCGACCGATTCATATTTTCAATGTGAATCCGCAGCAAACATAGCGGCTTTCCGTTCCCGAAAAAAGGGGCTGTTGCCCGGAGTACGGACTCTTTCGTGAAAAATCTCTCCGAAAGAGTCCGCATACAAACAACAGTCCCGTATTTTTAAAGATTTTCTTTTTCCTTGAGCAAATCCCGGATTTCAGCCAACAATTCCTCTTGTGTGGGATCCTGCACTTCCTCCGGAGTTTCCTCCTCTTCTTTCTTCTTAAACGTCATATCACGCAGCGTATTCATTGCCTTTACCATGAGAAATACCGAACCTGCAATAATCAGAAAATTGATAATGGATTGCAGAAATATCCCGTAATTCAGCGTTGCACTGCCGATGCTGACAGATAAATCCGTTACATCCGCTTTGCCGGTAAGCATATTGACAATCGGAGTCAATATATCCTCAACCAATGAATTTACAATTTTAGTAAACGCTCCGCCGACAACAACGCCGACAGCCATATCAATCACATTGCCGCGCGAAATAAATTCCTTAAATTCGTCCAGTATCTTCATCTGTTTGTTCCTCTCTGAAATCAGAATTTCAAGCTCTTTTCAATAAATGCTTCCAATTCATCAATGCGGATTCTCTGCTGCTCCATCGTATCGCGGTCACGAACCGTTACGCAGCCATCCTCTTCACTCTCAAAATCATAGGTAATGCAATACGGCGTACCGATTTCATCCTGACGTCTGTAACGCTTACCGATCGAACCGGCATTATCATATTCAATGTTGAATTTTTCCGAAAGCAGATCGAACACCTTGCCCGCGCCCTCGTCCAGTTTCTTGGAAAGCGGCAGAACGGCAGCCTTTACCGGTGCCAGTGCCGGATGCAGATGCAGAACGATTCTTGTATCCGGTTTCTCCGGGGTCCCGATTTCTTCCTCGTCATATGCTTCGCATAAAAATGCCAGTGCAACACGATCCGCGCCGAGCGAGGGCTCAATACAATACGGAATGTACCGTTCATTCGTTACAGGATCCAAATATTCCATGCTGACGCCGCTGTGCTCCTGATGCTGCTTTAAGTCATAATCGGTTCTGTCCGCAATGCCCCAAAGCTCGCCCCAACCGAACGGGAACACAAATTCAATATCCGCCGTAGCGTTGGAATAGAACGCCAGTTCTTCCGGCGAGTGATCTCTGAACCGCAGATTTTCCTCTTTCATGCCCAGATTCAGCAGGAAGTCCATGCAATACTTTTTCCAATATGCATGCCACTCCAAATCCGTTCCGGGAGCGCAGAAAAATTCAAGCTCCATCTGCTCAAATTCACGGGTACGGAAAGTAAAGTTTCCGGGCGTGATTTCGTTTCTGAAAGATTTTCCGACCTGTCCGATTCCGAACGGAATCTTCTTTCTGGAGGTTCTCTGAACATTTTTGAAGTTTACGAAAATTCCCTGTGCGGTTTCGGGACGCAGGTATACCGTCGCGGAAGAATCCTCCGTTACACCCTGGAACGTCTTAAACATCAAGTTAAATTCGCGGATTTCCGTATAATTCTGCTTACCGCATTTGGGGCAGACAATGTTGTTATCCGCAATATATTTTTCCATTTCATCTTTGGACCAGCCATCCACGGTCAAGTCCTCCCCGTGATCATGCGCAAAGTCCTCAATCAGCTTGTCCGCGCGATAACGGGATTTACATTCCTTACAATCCATCAGCGGATCGGAAAAGCTGCCGATATGTCCGGACGCTACCCAGGTTTCGGGATTCATCAGAATCGCGCAATCAATTCCGACATTATATTTGGAGTCTTGAATAAACTTTTTCCACCAAGCTTTTTTTACGTTGTTTTTAAATTCCACGCCAAGAGGACCGTAGTCCCACGTGTTGGCAAGACCGCCGTAAATTTCACTTCCGGCATAAACATAGCCGCGCCCTTTACAAAGAGCGACAATCTTATCCATTGTTTTATCTGAATTTTTCACTTTCCATACCACTCACTTTCAAGCTGTTTTTGCCGGACGTTACCGGTACATATATATCTTATATAATATAATACAAAATGTGTATTTGTCAATACAAAACCGATAAAATGTTAAGAAATTGTAATGAATCAGGCATCAATATAAATATCGTCCCTACCGTCCAGTTCAAATTTCCATACCGGCTTCAGTCCGATTCCATTCCCTCGCTGCTCCATCACATAGCCGAGCGTCATCCCTTGAACCGTTACACGCCCGGAATTTTGAACCTGTTTTAACAGTTCTGCCAAAGCGTCTGCGGCGGATTTTGCAGTACGCGACTGACCGCGGCTGTAGGGGATATACCATACGCCGCTTGCCGAAACCAGACCGTCCTTTCGGATCACCAATGTAATGGCATCATTAAAAACGGGTTTGGAATCAATTGTTTTTGTGATGGATGAGGAAAAGCTGCCATCCTCCATTTTGGAGCTGATCACACTTCCGCTCAAATCAAACCCCAACGATTTTGCCATTCGCTCCGCCTTTTTTCCGCAGTTATAGCGGTCAATGCCGGACGCAATATCGGAAAATAATCCGTCATTCGGGGTCAGCGTAAAGGCATCCTTTGAAAAAACCACCGTTCCGTTTTTTCCGGTGTACGTATCCGCCGCCGTTCCTTGAATCGATTCACCGAGGATCGCCGCCGCGGTTTCCTGCCGATCCGCAGCCGCATTACGCATAGCGGCGGAAAAGACGGTTTGCGTGTCTGTATCAATCAGCTCCCGATCAATGGAGATTTCATGTTTGGCAAGCCATGCGGAAAGGTTGTATGCCGTTGTACTGTCGGCGGTATTCTCTTTCGTTCCTTTTGCCAAAGAAAAGCACAAGATAAATAAAACAGCCGCAGCTGCCGCCATACACAAGGCTTTAATCGAAAAATGCTTCATTGTGACTGTTCCTTTCTGGTTTAATGTGGTGGGGAAAATTCATCGGTATTTCGTTCTATTTCGGCTCAAACATCCGCTACGTTGCGCGGAACTCGCCTACATAGAACGAAATACCGATGAATTTTTATTCAGAACTTGACAATCCGAGAGCTTCGTCAAGAAATATTGTCTGTTTTCACTCGATTCCGGCTCAGACATCCGCTACGCTGCGCGGAGTAGAACTCGCCTCCGTCGAGTGAAAACAGACAATATTTCCAACCCCCTCTCCGGCTATTCCTCAACCGGAATCGTAATAATAAAGTCCGAACCCTTGTTTAATTCACTGTTGATTTTAATTTTTCCGTTAAAACCGGATTCAATCGTCTGCTTGGCAATCGCAAGCCCCAGACCGGTGCCGCCCTTATCACGCGAACGTGCTTTTTCCACGCGGAAGAAACGATCGAAAATATTCGGCAGCTTATCTTTCGGGATTCCGATTCCGTTATCCGAAACCTTAATACAAATATCTTTATAAACCTTAGAGGTATAGATTTCAATGTGTCCGCCGGTCGGGGTGTATTTTAACGCATTGGAAACAATATTCACAATAGCGCGCTCCAGACCGTCCCGGTCGCCCATAATTTTAGGCACTTCATTAATGGGGTGATAAGTCAGCGTCTGTTCACGCTTGCGTGCTGTCAACGCAAACCGCTCTACAATCGCTTCAATCATTGCACGAACATCAATTTCCTCCGGTGTTTTGTCATAAATCTGGTTTTCATCCAGCTTTGACAGCGTCAGCAGATCGCGGATAATGCGCGTCATGCGATCGGTTTCGGAGGATATTGTTCCCAAAAATCGTGTGCGCAGCTCCCGATCCGCGTCCGGTGTATCTGCCAGAATATCCGCATACGATTTAATAATCGTCAGCGGCGTTCTTAACTCATGCGACACATCCGCCACAAAATCCCGACGCGATGCCTCCAACCGTTCCTGGCGCGTGACATCATGGATAATTACAATAATACCACCAATTTTGTTATCCGAATTGAAAACGGCAAAGCTTAACTGCAAATATTGATTATTCAACTTAATTTCGCGTTCTACCGCCGTTTCCGGCTTCATATATAACAAATCTCCCAACGAAATATCCGCGTTGATTTCCTTAAAGAACCGATCGAAACGAATATCGTCCAAATATTTGCGCTGTAAAAGCCGTTTCGCCTCCGGATTTACATGCATCAGCTTGCCCGAAATATCGAAAGCGAGGATTCCGTCGCTCATGTTTTGAAGGATTGTTTCGACCTTAACCTTTTCGCTGATTGCCTGTTCGGTTGATTCCTGGCGGCTGTGCGCCAGATACACCAGTGAATTGGTCAGCTCACCCATCTCATCCACCGCCGTGGAGGGAGTCAGCGCATTCAGATCTCCGTCCGCAAGACGTTTTGCATTTTCGGCAAGTGCCTTCAGCGGAACGGATACGGAGCGCGAAAGCATATAGCCGATCAGCAGTGCCGCCGCCGCACTGAGAAGCAGCGACCAAAGCATAATATTATAAATCCGTCCGGTTACCGCCGCCGCGTCATCCCCCGAATCCTTAACATATACAACAAACTTCACCTGCGAACCGTTCATCAGCGGCAGGGCATAATCCATGTAGGAGGCAGAAAGCCCCGTTTCATCGGCGGCTGTGCCGTTTAATGCGCTGACAACCGAGGGAGTGCGCTCAATGTTATCAGCATTGGACGAGGTGTATAAAACATTCCCCGATCCGTCCAACACCGCATAAAAGCGCGAAAGCCCCAGCGAGAGATTCGCCGTATATAAGCTCATAATGCCTTTGATGGATTCCAGATTTGCTTCCGGATTTTCTTCCATTACCACCGCGCCCGACGCTTCGGCAGAAGGACTGATCCCGTTCGCCGCGGCGGTCAGCTCCGATTTCAGACTATCCGAAAAAACCGTATCAACGGCATTTTTAAAGCCGTTATGAAAATAAGAAGAAGTCCGGCTGATTGCTGCCGCTGCGCCGATCAGCTGAACAATAATTGCCGCAAGGGCAAAATATACGGTAATTTTCCAACGTATACTTTTAAACATGTTAATCTCCGTTCTGCCGCTGCCTGCGGCATAAATTCATCATCAAACAAAAAATTACCGTAACGGGCGCTCTCAAGTGAATGAGAACACCCTTACGGCATTCAATCGTTCCGGTTGTTATTTATCAAAATAATATCCCACGCCGCGCTTGGTGATGATATATCTCGGCAGACTCGGATCGTCTTCGATCTTTTCTCTCAGCCGCCGTACCGTAACATCGACCGTCCGCACATCTCCGTAATATTCATATCCCCATACATTTTCCAACAGCTTCTCGCGCGAGAAAATCTTGTCCGGCTGCATTGCAAGGAATTTCAGCAAATCAAATTCACGCAGCGTAATGTCAATGACCTTTCCGTTTTTCGTTACCTCGTAACGCTCTACATTAATCGTCAAATCTCCCGAAGTAATCGTGTTCTTGTCCTCATGATCCTTACTTCCGGCGTTCGCTTCGCTGTCGGTCGCAAATGCGCTTCTTCTCAGATTCGCTTTTACTCTCGCTGTTAATTCCCGAACTGAATAAGGCTTTGTGATATAATCATCCGCACCAAGCTCCAATCCCAGAACCTTGTCAACCTCGTCCTCCTTCGCTGTCAGCATGATAATCGGAACGTCCGATTTGTCCCGAACCTTCCGGCAAACCTCAAAACCGTCCAATCCCGGCAGCATAACATCCAGAAGAATTAAGTCCGGGTTTTCGGTTAAAGCCATCTCCAGTCCCTTTTCCCCGTCCAATGCCGACAGGGTCTTGTATCCCTCTTTTGTAAAAGTGTAAACTAATATATCATTAATATTCTTTTCGTCCTCAACAATTAAAATGGTTCTATCCATTATCATACGATCCTTTCTTGATTTTTAAAGTAATTGTAAAATGTACGTTTTATTTTTCACACTGTTTTCTGTTCGATTACATATTTTGCATGATTATTACATATATTTTATCAGAAATTAACATAGTATGCAAGAGTAAATTCATATTTTATTAAAAATTTTTTTTATTTTTTTGATTTTTCATACAATAAATTACACATTATTCCAAAATATTTTAAAAATTTCAGTAAAAACAAGAAAAAATTTATGAATCAGCTATTGAAACCCATCAAAAATTATGATATTCTAAAAGATATATAAAATCACTCAATTTCGTTTTTCATGGATCGGAATTTTCAAATAGAGAAATTTCTCCCCTCGGGAATACATCTGTTTTTTCTATGGAGGCGAGTTCTACTCCGCGCAGCGTAGCGGATGTCTGAGCCGCAATAGAACAAAACAGACGTATTCCCGACTGTCAATCCGGGATTCGTTCAGCGATTTAAGACTTCCCTCCCTCTTTGCAAGGCAATGGACGTCTGAATCGCAGCAGAACAAAAACAGATGAGATTTCCCAAACGATCCATTCAAATTATTGATTTTTTACGCGAAAGGAGCAAACAATTCAGATATGAGAATGAGAAAAAAGAAAAACTGCGGCGAGCGCATGGAGAAATGCGCGGCGGTTTGGATTCGGGAGCCGGAAAAATGCCGCGGACGCTGGCGTGAAATCTTCGGGAACGACCACCCGATTCATATTGAGATCGGCTGTGGAAAGGGGAGCTTTATCACAGGGATGGCAAAGCTTTATCCGGAGATTAATTTTGTCGCGGTGGAGAAAGTCGAGGATGTAATCGTGATGGCGATGGAGAAATCAATCGCGGCAGCTCTGCAAAACGTTCGCTTTACCGATATGGACGCCGAGCGATTGGAGGAGTTCTTCGATTACGGCGAGGCAGAGCGGATTTATTTGAATTTCAGCGACCCTTGGAAAAAGAATAAGCAGGCAAAACGCCGCTTGACGCATAAGCGGTTTTTGGACAGGTACAGAAAGGTGCTGAAGCCCGGAGATCAGATTTGGTTTAAGACCGATAATTGCCGGCTTTTTGAATTTTCGTTAAACTCTTTCTGCGATGAGAATTTTAAGCTATCCAATATTACACTGGACTTGCACCATTCGGGGTTTGAGGGTAATGTGATGACCGAATATGAAACGCGTTTTACCGAGTTGGGGCAGCCGATTTACCGTTTACAGGCAACAGTTCCGGAATCTGTTTAAGCGAATGTTGACAAAAACAAACAAAATTTTTTTATATATTAAAACAGAAGTATTCACAATGACAATTCTATAAAAAGGATGTTGACAATACGGCTTTTCGCTGATAAAATAAGATAGTATAGAAATAATTCCGCATGATTACAGAATTGCGGATTCAAAGCGCCGGAGCATACCTCCGGCGTGATACAGCGTCATCCTTTACGGAAAGATGATCAGCCGCCGTCAACTCAAGACACGCGGCGAAAAATTTATGATATTGAGTAGGGAGGAATTTTTTTGAAATTGACCGGCGCTGAAATGGTTGTAAAGGCTCTGGAGAAAAACGGCGTGAAGCTTGTGTTCGGGTATCCGGGCGCGGCAAACTGTCCCATTATCGACAAGCTGTCCTTTTCTCCGATCAAGCATATTCTTACACGAAACGAGCAGGGCGCGGCGCATATGGCGTCCGGCTATGCAAGAGTTACAAAAGAAGTCGGCGTATGTACCGCAACTTCCGGACCGGGTGCCACAAACCTGATTACGGGAATTGCGACAGCCTACATGGATTCAATTCCGATGGTGGCTCTGACGGGACAGGTCGGAACGAAATTTATCGGAAAGGACGCGTTCCAGGAGGTAGATATTACCGGTGCAACGCTTCCGTTTACAAAGCACAGTTATTTGGTCAAGGACGGATTGGATATTCCGCGGATCGTCAATGAGGCGTTCCATATTGCCGGAACGGGTCGTCCGGGACCGGTACTGATTGATTTCCCGATGGATTTATTAAAGCAGGAATTTGAGTACCCCGATGAGGATGTGGAAGTTAATATCCGCGGCTATCGGCTGACGGGAAAGGCGAATGAATCGCAGATCAAAAAGGTTGCGGAGGCAATCAAGACCGCGCAGCAGCCGATTATTCTGGCAGGCGGCGGCGTTGTGATTTCGGACGCGGTAAACGAATTCCGTAAATTAGTGAAAGAAACGGATATTCCCGTTGTTTCAACGATGATGGGAATCGGCGTTATGCCCTCATCCAGTCCCCGTTATTACGGCATGATCGGTTCTCACGGTGCACGCCGTGCCAATATGCTGCTGAACCGCGCGGATTTGGTTGTGGTTATGGGTTCTCGTCTGGGTGATCGGAGCGTGGCACACGCCAACGGTTTTAAGAGCAATAAGCGGATCATACATATTGATATTGATCCGGCGGAAATCGGTAAAAATGTTGTTCCCGATATTCCGGTTGTCGGTGACATCAAGGATGTTTTGGAGCAGCTGCTCCCATTGGTATCCGGCTATAAAACCGACAAGACGTGGCTTGCAGAAGCCGAGGAAATCAGAAAGCAGGCAACGCATGAGCTTGAAACTGCCGATAACGGCTTTGTCAATCCAAGATATTTTCTGCAAAGACTATCCGAAAAAACCAATTCGGATGTTTATGTTTCAACCGAGGTTGGGCAGAATCAGATCTGGACAGCAAACTATTTTAATTTCACTTCTCCGCGCAGCTTCTTGACATCGGGCGGCTTCGGAACGATGGGATATGGTCTGCCGGCGGCGATCGGCGCTTCCGCAGCAGTGGACAAGCCGGTTATCGCGGTAATGGGCGACGGTTCATTCCAGATGGATTTGCCGGAGTTGGGTACGATGTGTCAGTGGAATATTCCCGTTAAGATGGTTCTGTTCCGGAACAATCGTCTGGGGATGGTGCATGAGCATCAGTATTTGCTGTATCATTCCAATTATCAGGCGGTTACGATTGAGGGAAGTCCGGATTTCAATAAGCTTGCGGACGCATACGGAATCCCCAATTCATCCATTCACGAAAACAGTGAGATTGACGCCGGAATCAAGGCGCTGATGGATGCCGAGGGTTCGTATTTACTGGTTGTGAACGTAAGCCCGTTTGAGCCGACCGGCGACTCATTGAATGAGCATCAGCTTCCGGAAAAGGAAGTAAAGTAGAAATTTTCTACGTTTGATTTTGTGCCGCAAACAGGGCGGCGGAATGGAGATTCATATGCAAAAGTATACACTTTCCGTTTTGGTTGAAAATCAGCCCGGCGTATTATCGCGCGTGGTGGGATTATTCAGCCGCAGGGGCTTTAATATTTATTCGCTTTCGGTTGGCACGACAACGGATGATTCGGTATCTCGTATTACGATTGAGGTCGAGGGAGATTTGCTGGTTGTGGAACAGGTTTCCAAGCAGCTTTCAAAGCTGATGGAGGTTATCAAAATCAAGACGCTCCCCGGAAATGAGATGGTAAAAAGAGGTCTGATTCTCTGCAAGGTTCGGGTAACGCCGAAAACACGCGGTGAGGTTATCGAAATCACCAATATCTTCCGTGCAAAAATCATTGACATTTCTCCGTCTACCATGACGGTTGAATTGACGGGAAATGACCAAAAGCTGAATGCATTTTTGGATATGATTGAAAATTACGGAATCGAAGAAATCGCCAGAACCGGCATGACCGCGCTCGAACGCGGCGCGAACACGCTGAAACTGGACAAAAACAGTTAATAATGGGGGACATCCCCACTATATAAAAATCCAAGTTACAAGAAAGAGGTAATGGAAAATGGCAAAATCATTAGATCACGAGGCAAGAGTTTTCTATGAGGGCGATTGCGACCTGAAGCTTTTACAGGGTAAGAAAGTTGCAATCATTGGTTTTGGTTCACAGGGACATGCACACGCAATGAACCTGAAGGACAGCGGCGTTGATGTAATCGTAGGTTTAAGACCCGGCAGCGCAAGACGTTCCCATGCCGAGGCTTATGGTATTCCCGTATTTGATACAGCAGAGGCTGCTAAGCAGGCTGACATCATTATGATGCTGACACCGGACGAGAAGCAGGCTGCTATTTATAAAAAAGACATCGCTCCGAACCTGGAAGATGGCAACATGCTGATGTTTGCTCATGGCTTTAACATTCACTTTAAGCAGATCGTTCCTCCGGCAGGCGTAGACGTAACCATGATCGCTCCGAAAGGTCCGGGTCATACGGTTCGTTCCGAGTATGTTGAGGGTAAGGGCGTTCCGTGTCTGGTTGCTGTTGAGCAGGACGCTACCGGCAAGGCTCAGGATTTGGCTCTGGCTTACGGCGCAGGAATCGGCGGCGCAAGAGCTGCAATTTTGGAAACAACATTCCAGTGTGAAACAGAAACAGACTTGTTCGGTGAGCAGACCGTTCTTTGCGGCGGTGTTACCGCTTTAATGCAGGCAGGTTTCGAAACATTGGTTGAAGCAGGCTACGATCCGAGAAACGCTTATTTTGAGTGTATCCACGAGATGAAGCTGATTGTAGACTTGATCTACGCAGGCGGCTTTAGCAAGATGAGATATTCTATCTCCGATACTGCTGAGTTCGGTGACTATGAGACCGGTAAGAGACTTGTTACAGAGGAAACAAAGAAAGAGATGAAGAAGGTTCTGGAAGAAATCCAGGACGGTACTTTCGCTTCCAAGTGGATTGCTGAGAACAACAACGGCAGAGCACACTTCATTGCTACAAGAAATCTGAAAGCAGAGCATCAGCTTGAAAAGGTTGGCGCAGACATCAGAAAGTTCTATGCATGGAGCAAAGAGGATAAGTACGCTGATTGATTTTAAAAAAAGATCAAAAATAGGAGTCGATGTGAAATCGGCTCCTATTTTTATTCCGCTTCATAATATTAAGTTTTATACAATTTCCGCACCGCTCTGAATGTCATTCAGTGTGGTGAGTACCGTTAATTCATCATTATATTCCGCCGAGAGAATCATCCCTTGGGATTCCAATCCCATCATCTTCCGAGGCTTGAAATTCGCAATAAACAGTACATTCTTGCCGACCAGTTCCTCCGGTTTATGGAATTTTGCAATTCCCGAAAGAATCTGACGGGTTTCACTGCCGACTTGCAGCGTAAAGCGCAGCAGCTTGGAGGACTTAGGCACCTTTTCACATTCCAGAACCTTGCCCACGCGGATGTCTAATTTTTCAAAATCCTCAAAATCCACGAAATCCTTGAACGGAGAAATTTCAATTTTTTCCTCCTCCGCATTTTTTGCTGCCAATTCCTCAAGCTTTTTCTCTACATCAATCCGCGCGAAAATCGGAACCGCCTCGCCAACCTGCGTTCCGGCTTTTGTTGCGCCGAAAGCGCAGACGCTGTCATAGGATAATTCATCCGCATGCAACTGTGATGCGATCTTTTCGGCTGTTTCCGGCATAAACGGCGACAGCAATGCTGCGATAATTCGAATGGTTTCTGCAAGATTATATAAAACCGTTCCCAAACGTGGTTTGGTTTCATCGCTCTTTGCCAAAATCCACGGTGTGGTTTCGTCAATGTATTTGTTTGCGCGGTCTACAACTTTCCAGATTTCATCCAGGCTATCCGCAACGCGAAGCTGTTTCATTTTAGCGCTGATTGCCGTAATTGCCGAAACCGCAGTTTCTTTCAAATCCGCGTCAAATTCGCCCTCAACATCCCCCGGCTGAATTACGCCGCCGAAGTATTTGTTAATCATGGCAACAGTACGGTTTACAAGATTCCCCAGCGTATTGGCAAGGTCACTGTTATAACGGCTCATGAACACATCATAAGTGATCGTTCCGTCCTGCGCAAACGGCATCTCATGCAGTGAATAATAACGTACCGCGTCCACGCCGAAATGACGAACCAAGTCCTGCGCATAAATCACATTGCCGCGCGATTTGCTCATCTTTTCCTCGCCGAAAAGCATCCACGGATGTCCGAATACCTGTTTCGGGAGCGGCTCGCCCAACGCCATCAGCATAATTGGCCAATAGATGGTATGGAATCGCAGAATATCCTTTCCGATAACATGCACATCTGCCGGCCAGTATTTTTGATACAGCTCGCCCTTTTTTTCCGGAGTGTAGCCGAGCGCCGTAATGTAGTTTGAAAGCGCGTCAATCCAAACGTAGATAACGTGTCCGGGATCAAACTCAACCGGGATCCCCCAGGTGAAGCTGGTACGCGATACGCATAAGTCCTGCAAGCCCGGTTTCAGAAAGTTGTTCACCATTTCCTTTTTGCGCGATTCCGGCTGAATAAATTCCGGATGCTCCTCGATATACCGCATCAGCTTATCCTGGTATTTACTCATTTTGAAGAAGTACGCTTCTTCCTTGGTCGGCTTTACTTCACGGCCGCAGTCGGGGCATTTTCCGTCCACAAGCTGCGTTTCCGTCCAGAAAGACTCGCAGGGCGTACAATATAACCCCTCGTATTCGCCCTTGTAAATATCGCCCTGATCATAGAGCTTTTTGAAAATCTGCTGAACCGCCTTCACATGATAATCATCCGTCGTGCGGATAAACTTGTCATAGCTGATGTTCAGCATATCGGCAATACTGCGGATTTCGCCGGCAATCTTGTCTACATGCTGCTTGGGGGTGATTCCCTGTGCTTCGGCAATCTCTTGAATTTTCTGTCCGTGTTCGTCTGTTCCGGTTAGGAAAAATACGTCCTTTCCGATAAAACGGTTAAAACGCGCGATTGCATCCGTCAAAATGATCTCATACGTATTTCCGATATGCGGTGTTTTGGATGTATACGCAATCGCGGTGGTAATATAAAATTTCTCTTTTTCCATTGGTATATCCTTTCTGAATTTATTTTTTGTAATCTATTCCTCATGCTCATCCGATAGAATATATTCTTTCAGCGCATTGAGGGTCTGCCCTGTTTTTTTGAATACCTGTTGGGTAATTTTAATCGGCGTATCGAAAACGCCGCCCTTATATAAGCTGACAATCAGCAGCATAATCAGCGGACCGGCAATCAACCCGCCGACGCTCAGTGTTCGGTAGCCAATATACATCGACATCAGCGTAAGCAGCGGATTCATTCCAACATTGGTGCTAACAAGCTTCGGTTCAATCAAATGCCGCGTCAGAGCGATGGAGCAGTACACCAGAATAATGCAAAACCCCATTTTCAGATCGCCGTTTAAAAAGTTCATCACGCTCCACGGCCATAAAATCAATCCGCTCCCGAAAATCGGCAACGCGTCCAAAAATGCAATCCCCAGCGCAATCAAAATGGCATACCGTACCCGAAGCGCCAAGAACCAGATGAACATAATGCTTGCCGTAACGGACATAATAATCAGCTGCGCTTTTACATATCCTCCAACATACCGGCGGATTTCCGACCATACCAGTGCGGATTTGGTCGTTTGAATCTTAAACAGCCGATTAATAATCTGCGTTACGGAGGTGGAATCCGAAACCATAAAATACAGCGATAAAATCGCCACGATAATCGCAACAAAGGCGTTCGGCATCGCCTTGACAAACCGTGCCGCATAATCCATCACAAGCCCTGTTGCACTGCCCGTTCCGGAAACCGCTCCCGAAAGCGCGTCCTGAACGCTTTCCGGCAAGCTCCGGTAGAGAACCGAAATCTTGCTAATCGCCTCCGAATACTGTGCCATAAAGTATGCCTTAAAATCCGGATTGTCAACAAACAGCGCCTTGACCTGTCCCGAAAGAGAGCTTGCGCCCCAGTAAACCAAGCCAACCACCAGTCCCAATACGGCAAGTACCACTAAAATTACGGTCACGCCGCGCGGAAACTTGAATTTTCTTTGCAGTAAATCCGCCAATGGGTTAATCGCTTTCGCAAGAACATAACCGATAATAAACGGCAATAAAAGTCCCGTCAGCAACCCCAGCAGTTCAATCAGTCTCGGCGTCAGAAAATACAGTAACGCCGCTGCCGCGATAACTCCCAAAGGCCATAATAAAATCTTAAAATCTGATTTTTTCCATTTCATAGAAAGTTCCTCCTTTCGGAAGATAAATCACAGGCAATCGCAAAATCCCAATACCCTGTTAGATCTGTAAGTTAAAACTATTCTCGCCGGGAATGTAAGTGTATTTCATTCTGCGAAGGCGAGTTCTACTCCGCGCAGCGTAGCGGATGTCTGAGCCGCAGGAGAATGAAATACACTTACATTCCCCTCGCCTCACTTCGAGATCCACCCCTGCAATCACCTGAAAAATGCATTATTTTCCGAGAAAACGATTCATCAGCGTATAGCCTTTATCAATATAAATTCCTGTCTTTTTGCCGTTTTCCTCGGTATAAGTAAGTCCGCTGCCACCCTCCGTTTTCGTGCTGTCAAAAATCACATACGGAACGGGATCGCTCACATGCGTTTTCAGCTTGATCGGCGTAGGATGATCCGGCATAATCAACATTTTATAGTCTATGCCTCTTTGCTCCAGATTATCCTTTAAGAAACGGATTACTTTGGAATCAATGGTTTCTACGGCAAATTTCTTCTTATCGGGCAAGCCCTGGTGTCCCATTTCATCGGGAGCCTCCATATGCACGTAAACAAAATCGCTGCCACCCAGTAACGCATCCAAAGCCGCCTGTGCCTTACCGTCCCAGTTGGTTTCGCAATTTCCGGTTGCGCCCTCTACATCAATCGACTCCATACCGGCACATTTTGCGATTCCCTTAATCAGATCAACGGCACTGATAACACTTCCCTTTAATCCGAACTTTTCTTCAAAATTATCCAGCTGCGGCTTGGTGCCTTCGCCCCAGACCCAGATGGAGGTCGCCATATTTTTGCCCTCTGCGGCACGCTTTTTGTTCACGGGATGATTGCGCAGAACCTTTTCGCTGCGTTTCATCATATCCAGAAGCGTTTCCGCACCGTCCCCCTGGGGAAGATGACCGGCAATCTTTTTGTCGGAAATATCATGGGGAGGGGTCAGGCTGACGTTGGTCGAGCCGCCGTCCCATACGGTCAGATGGCGATAGCTGATCCCCGGATAGAATTTGATTTTATCGGTATTCAGTTCCGCTGCAACAGCATGAATCAACTCTGCCGCCTCCTCTGTGGAAATTTCACCGGCGGAATAATCCAGCATCGTTTTATCCTCGTAATTTTCCTCATCTGAAAGCGTTACAAGATTGCAGCGAAAGGTTACGTCGCTGTCCTTCATCTGAACGCCGATGGATGCCGCCTCCAGCGGTGAACGCCCGGAATAGCACTTTTGCGTGTCATAACCCATTACCGAAAGATTGGCAACGTCACTGCCCGGCTTCATACCGTCCTGCACCGTCTTTACCATGCCCAGCTCACCATGCTGCGCCATATAATCCATCATAGGCTTGTCTGCCGCCTCCAGAATGGTTTTCCCTCCGAATGCGTCTACGGGATAATCCGCCATTCCATCGCCCAATATAACAATATATTTCATGATATATCCTCCATTCTGCCGCCAACCGCGGCACACGTTAATCTCTCTCTTTTGGATTCATCGAGATTCGCTTGATTTTATTATATAATAAATTCCGATAATTTTCAAGCTAAATTTAGCATAAACAGGAGATTCGGAGATATGGTTTTTTTGTGAACAAGTATGTGAAAAAACCTCGGGAATCCCCCTGCACCGCTCGGGAATTGAATTATTTATCATATTTTTGCTGCATGATTTCCTCAATTTTATCATAATCATATCCCGTTTCATCCTTATAGACATTCAATTCCTTTTCGGAACGGGAATTATTCCGAAATTCCTCCTGCTCCTTCTCCGCGTCGGGAACGGTGAAAATGCCTTTTTTATACCAATTCTCAATGATGGAATTAATATACGGAAACGACAGCTTGTTGGTACGGATAATGCAGTATTCATACGCTAATGCGACCATATCCTCACTCATATTATAAGAGTCGCGCCAGGACTTCAGATACATTTCCTCCGTTTTGGAAAGCGAACGGTCGTCAATGCCGAACAAGCGGCGGATATTGCCGAAATAGCTGTTTTTCTCCGCTTGATCATGCATATATTGCTCTGCCGCGGAAATCGTGGTAATGCCGTTTTCGTGCCAGCCGATCGCAACCTTTTCAATATATTTCATGCTGCGCTTATCCTTGGAAACGCAATATTCGAGAATCATCAGAATAACCTCCGGCGAAAATCCTAACTCATCATAAAGCCAGTATAGCGTTTCAATATCCCGATCGCTCAGCGTTTTTCCGAGCATTTGCTGAGCAAGCTGGCATAAATCCGAAAGATTCTGATTTTCGGTCATAATATATTTGATGCTTTCCGCAGATTTTTTCGGTTTTTCGGCAGGTGCCGGCTCATTTTCCGGTTCTTCCTCCATCGGTCGCGGCTTTCCGAAAATAATCTGATCGCCGAAAGCACATAGACACCCCTGCTCCGAAAGATATTCAAATGCCTTTACCACATCGCTTTCCAGTAAGTCCAGCTTATCCGCAATTTCGCCGTAATCGCACCGAATCCCCTTTTGGGCAAGATTCAGCGCATACAGATAAACCTTGACAAATGCCCCGTTTGCTTTGGGCATGACATTTTCGATAAAATCGGACGGTACGCCGATAAAGTTCAAATTGTAAATAAATTCAGCCATTGCTTCCTCCTATTCCGCGATCGGAATTGTTTCATTCAGTTCATGGAATTGATAATTTACCAACGTAAAATCATTTCGGTCAAACGCGTAAAAATCATCCCGCGGCGTGATTTTCAGCTCCGGCGCAGGATATGGCTTGTTGGCAATAATCTTTTTGATGATCGGAATGTGCCGGTCGTAGATGTGCGCGTCCGCAATGACATGCACCAACTCGCCCGGCTCAAAGCCGGAAACCATCGCAAACATATGCACCAATGCCGCATATTGGCAGACATTCCAGTTGTTCGCGGCAAGCATGTCCTGAGAACGCTGATTCAGAATCGCATTCAAACGATTTCCGGTAACGTTAAACGTCATACTGTAGGCACAGGGATATAAATTCATTTCGTGCAGATCCTGATGTACATAAATATTCGATAAAATGCGCCGTGATGCGCTGTTGTGCTTTAAATCATAGAGGATTCTGTCTACCTGGTCAAATTCGCCCTCGGGATATTGGTGCTTGATGCCGAGCTGATAGCCGTAAGCTTTTCCGATTGATCCGTTTTCGTCCGCCCACTGATCCCAAATGTGGCTGTGCAGATCATGGACGTTATTAGATTTTTTCTGCCAGATCCAGAGCAGCTCATCTATGGCGGATTTCAGATAGGTTCGCCGCAGAGTCAAAATCGGAAACTCTTTCGACAGATCGTAGCGATTGACAATACCAAAACGCTTGATCGTATGCGCCGGCGTTCCGTCCTCCCATCTGGGACGCACCTCCATCCCCTCATCCGAAAATCCGTGCTCTATAATTTCAGTACAGTTTTTAATAAAAATTTCATCTGCTAAGCTCATGTATCTGTTTCCTTTCTAAGCTTTTCCTTCTTTTTGCATTTCAAGATACTCATCATAGGTACACATCCGGTCAACCACACTGCCGTCCGCCTTAATATCCAAAATACGGTTTGCAATCGTGTTCATAAATTCATGGTCGTGGGACGCGAAAATAATATTGCCCTTGAAGGCTTTCAGACCGTTGTTTACGGCGGTAATACTTTCCAGATCAAGGTGGTTCGTCGGCTGATCGAGCAGCAGAACGTTGGAGCCGAACAGCATCATGCGTGAAAGCATACAGCGCACCTTTTCCCCGCCGGAAAGAACCTGCACCTCCTTGAATACGTCATCGCCCGAAAAAAGCATTCTGCCTAAGAAACCGCGGATATACGTTTCGTTCTGGGTTTCAAATCCCGGCGGTGAGAACTGGCGCAGCCAATCCATCAGATTCAGCGTGCAGCCGTCAAAGTATTCGGAATTATCCTTCGGGAAATAGCTGCGAGAGGTGGAAACGCCCCATTTGAGTGTGCCGGAATCCGGTTCGGTTTCCTCGGCAAGCAGTTTCATAAACTCTGTTACGGCAATTTCGCTGTCCCCTACGACCGCAACCTTATCGCCGTGATTCAGCGTAAAGGTGAAATTGTCGAGAACCGTTTCGCCGTTTACGGATTTGGAAAGTCCGTCAATCATCAGCAAATCGCGCCCTGCCTCACGGTCCATATCAAAACCCACGAACGGATACCGCCGCGAGGATGCCGGCAATTCCTCAACCGTCAGCTTGTCGAGCATCTTTTTACGGCTTGTTGCCTGCTTGGATTTGGACTTGTTGGCGCTGAAACGCTGAATAAAGGTTTGCAGCTCCTTGATCTTTTCCTCGGCTTTCTTGTTTTGCTGTTTAATCATGCGTTCGATAAGCTGACTGGATTCATACCAGAACTCATAGTTACCGACATACATTTTAATTTTTGTATAATCAATGTCCACAATATGCGTGCAGACAACGTTCAGAAAATAACGGTCATGCGATACGACAATCACCGTTCCCTCGTAATCCAGAAGAAAATCCTCCAGCCATTCGATTGCTTGAATATCCAGATGGTTGGTCGGCTCGTCCAGCAGAATAATATCGGGATTGCCGAACAATGCCTGTGCCAACAAAATTTTGACCTTTTCGCTGTCACCGACCTCGGACATCTGCTGATATAGCAATCCCTCATCCAAGCCTAAGCCTTGAATCAGCTTGGAAGCGTTGGAATCGGCTTCCCAACCGTCCATTTCGGCAAATTCCGCCTCTAATTCCGCTGCCTTGATTCCGTCCTCATCGGAGAAATCCTCTTTTTCATACAACGCGTCCTTTTCTTTCATAATATCATAGAGCTTTTTGTTTCCCATAATAATGGTGTCAAGCACACTGTAAGCGTCATAGGCGAAGTGATCCTGTTTTAATACCGACATCCGGCAATTCGGATCAATCGAGATTTCGCCGGTCGTGGTTTCAAGCTCGCCGGAAAGCAGCTTCAAAAATGTGGATTTTCCGGCTCCGTTCGCGCCGATCACGCCGTAGCAGTTGCCGGGAGTGAATTTCAAATTTACATCAGAAAAAAGATTTTGCCCGCTGAAGTTCAGGCTGACGTTGGTTACTGTTATCATGTATCGGATTCCTTTCGATTGGGATATGGTTTGAATTTTAACGTAAAATTCGATATACAGAATCATTATACTATAATATCCGGAGAAAATCAAGAAGTCCAACCGAATTTCTGAAATTATATCGTCCCGTGCGGCACAAGATCATTAATTTTTTTGAAACTTTTTCGGAATTTAGGGCAATCTATATCCGAGGTGTTATCATGAAACGGTGTTTTTGGATTTATTGTATTCTTTTTGCGGTATTTCATATCGGCGGCGGCAGTGTCTGTGCGGCGGTTTATGAATTGGATGAAATTCTGGACGCACAAATCCGCAAATATGGGGTCTTCAATGGAGAAACCGGATTGATTTATGCTTCGGTTGAAAATTTTGGTGATTCCTCTGTACTGTTCACCGCCTATTTTACTGATGGTGAATTGGGTTTTTCCGTGTTTGATAATCAAGACGGGGCGGAGCAGACAGACGCGCTCTCTTTCCCGGTCGGCGGAAAAAACCGTTATGTTCTGTCTTTGGGCAGCGTCGGCGGCGATTCTGCGGTTCTTCTGACGACAAACGGGATTCAGGAGGCATTTGTTCTGCGCGGCGATCGGTTCGAACAAAGCTACCGAAAGGCGGTTGTCAAAAAGGAATTGGCGGAATACCGAAACGGAAAAATTCAGATCAAGACCGAGGAGGATATTTTTGCATTGCTGAAAAGTCTGAAAAACAAACGGATTCTCGAATCCCGGCACCCAAACCTTGTTGGGGAGCTGCGTCCGGAGCTGCGGCAAAATATTTGCAATCTGCTCAGTGCCTGCGCGGATGTGATGAGCTTTGACAAAAACAATCCCGATCCGGATCGCTTGATGCGTTCTGTGCTCAACACGCATCAAAATTTTACGGCTCTGACCGATCTTCCGCCCGACAGCGGCGGCAATGACAAGCTGGGGTTTGTATCTGCGGAATTTGTGGACTATATAATAAGGAATATTTTCGGCAGCGAGCCGGTCAAGCCGCGGATTGACGAGCTGATTCAGCGCGGCTTTTGCCTGAACGGGAACCGGTACGATTATGAAAAATTGTATAATGTCACATTTTCAACCGAAATTCTTGATCTTGTCGCCGCCTATCCTCTGGGCAGAGGGGTTTATTATGTGGTGTTTTCGGATATTTATCTTCGGGGCGATACCAAAATCGAGGAATATAGCTTTGCGGTTGTGAAAACAGCTAAGCAATATGCTCTGCTTCGGCTGGGAATGGGCGAGCCGCTTTTATCGGACAGCGAAATTTCCGCTTATGCGCCGTTCGGGCTGAGAAACAACTATTTTTACAGTAATATTCCGATGGGAAAATATGAACCGATCAGCGTCAAGGTCAGAACCGCTGCCGCAATCGTTGCGGGGGCAATTGTTATCGGAGTTGCCGCCGTTTGGATTTGGAAACGCAGAAACGTGTGAAAAGCGACAGATTAGGCAAAAGAAACGGGATTTTGACGGCAATTTTTCGGCAAATTTGAAGAAAATCGTAAAGAATGCGTAAAAAGTAAAAAAAATCGTGAAAAACCCTTGACAATTCGAGGGTTTTTATATATAATTTTATAGACTGCTTTTATGGTGGATATTTGGGACTCGGAAAGGAGCGTGGAAAGATGATAAGCGAATCGGAAAAGAAGAACTTGCTTGTAGGCTTTAAGCAGACCTTGCGGGCTGTGGAAGAAAAACGGGCGGAAAAGGTTTTTCTGGCAGGTGACTGCGAATCAAAAATAAGCGCGCCGATCGAGAATGCTGCTTCCTCAAACGGAACGCAGATTTTTTACGTATCGACCATGAAGGAGCTGGGTGAGATGTGTGGCATCGAGGTCGGCTCAAGCTGTGCGGTCATATTAAAACAGGCGTAAGCCAAAAATTATTAAGAAAGGAAGTAACACGGTATGCCTACATTTAACCAACTGGTTAGGACAGGAAGAAAGACATCGGTCAAGAAGTCTACGGCTCCCGCGCTTCAGAAGAGCTTGAACTCCCTGAAGAAAAAGACAACGGACAAGAGTTCCCCGCAAAAGAGAGGCGTTTGCACGGCTGTAAGAACCGCTACACCGAAGAAGCCGAACTCTGCATTGAGAAAGATTGCCAGAGTTAGACTGACAAACGGTATCGAGGTAACAGCTTACATTCCGGGCATCGGCCACAATCTTCAGGAACACAGCGTTGTTCTGATTAGAGGCGGAAGAGTAAGAGACCTTCCGGGTACAAGATACCACATCATCAGAGGTACACTTGATGCTCAGGGTGTGAACGGTCGTCTTCAGGCTCGCTCCAAGTACGGTGCAAAGAGACCTAAGGAAAAGAAGTAAGAAATGCTGCATAAATAAAAATTGAGCAGCATGTATCACAAGTGCATATCGAGTTATACTAAGATAGATTATACATTTGATACGCGCTGACGGAATTTTGAAATACTAAATTCAGAGTACCTGTGATATTCATGAAGCGGCAGCGATTGCCGCGCAAATAATGAAGGAGGGAAGTAAAGTGCCAAGAAAAGGTTTTATAGCAAAAAGAGAAATATTGCCTGATCCGATTTACAATAGTGTTGTTGTAACAAAGCTGATCAATAATATCATGCTGGACGGTAAAAAGGGCGTTGCTCAGAAAATCGTATACGACGCATTTGAAATCGTAAAGGAAAAGACCGGCAAGGACGCATTGGAAGCGTTCAATGAGGCAATGGATAATATCATGCCCGTTCTTGAAGTAAAAGCAAGACGTGTCGGCGGTGCAACTTATCAGGTTCCTATGGAAGTTCGTCCCGAAAGACGTCAGACTTTAGGCTTGAGATGGTTGACTCGTTACTCCAGAGAGCGTAACGAAAAGACGATGAAAGAAAGACTTGCAAACGAGCTGATTGATGCAATCAACGGTACCGGCGGTTCTGTTAAAAAGCGTGAGGATACGCACAAGATGGCAGAAGCGAACAAGGCATTCGCTCACTATCGCTGGTAGTTTTTCGCTTAATATTCAACGTCTATGCACCGAAAATACGGCTTGAAGTACCTATGTACGTCGGCGCAGTATTTTCAGCACCTATCCGTTAAATCTAAAGCGAAAAACAAGAAAAGCTTAATATTCAACGTCTGTGCGCTGAAAATATAGCCTGAAGTACCCATGTACGTTGGCGCAGTATTTTTGGCACCTATCCGTTAAATCTAAAGCGAAAAACAAAAAAGCTTAATATTTAGCGTCTATCAGTCGATTGAATATTAAAAAATGCAATTAAGATTCAAACATTGAATACCATTACCTTTATCTGAAAGGAGGAAAATATTTTGGGTAGAGCTTTTAGTTTGGAAAATACAAGAAATATCGGTATCATGGCACATATTGATGCCGGTAAGACAACTACTACAGAAAGAATTTTGTTCTATACCGGACGTGTTCACAAGATTGGTGAAACACATGAAGGCGCTGCAACAATGGACTGGATGGCTCAGGAGCAGGAGCGTGGTATTACCATCACCTCCGCAGCTACCACCTGTCGGTGGGCACCGAAAGCAGGTCCTTATGCTGGCGTTCAGCACAGAATCAATATTATCGATACCCCTGGACACGTGGACTTCACAGTTGAAGTACAGCGTTCACTTCGTGTTCTTGACGGTTCCGTAACCGTTATGTGTGCGAAGGGCGGTGTTGAGCCTCAGTCAGAAACTGTTTGGAGACAGGCAAATGACTACAACGTACCTCGTATGGTATACGTTAATAAGATGGATATCATGGGTGCGGACTTCTTCAGAGTTGTTGACATGATCCATGAAAGACTTCAGGCGAACGGTGTTCCCATTCAGCTGCCGATCGGTGCAGAGGAAACCTTTAAGGGAATCATCGACCTGATGACAATGAAGGCTGAGGTTTATTATGATGACCTCGGACAAGATGTCAGAGAAGAAGAGATTCCGGCAGATATGCTGGATCAGGCAAAGGAATACAGACAAGCAATGATAGAAAGCATCTGCGAAACAGATGAAGATCTGCTTGAGAAATTCCTTATGGAGGAAGAAATTTCGATTGACGAGTTGAAGGCTGCTTTGAGAAAAGCAACAATCAACAACGAAATCGTTCCCGTACTTTGCGGTACGTCATACAGAAACAAGGGTGTTCAGATGCTGTTGGACGCAATCATTGAATATATGCCGGCTCCTACAGACGTTCCGAACATCAAGGGTGTAAATCCCGAAACAGGCGAAGAGGATGAAAGACCTTCTTCCGATGACGCTCCGTTTGCTGCACTTGCATTCAAGATCGCAACGGACCCGTTTGTTGGTAAGATCTGCTTCTTCCGTGTATATTCCGGTATGGTTCATGCAGGTTCCTATGTTTTGAACGCTTGCAAGGGTCATAAGGAAAGAATGGGACGTATTCTACAAATGCACGCAAACCACAGAGAAGATATTGAAACCTGTTATTCGGGTGATATTGCTGCTGCGGTTGGCTTGAAGAATACAACAACCGGTGAAACGCTTTGTGATGAAAAGCACCCGATCGTTCTGGAGTCCATGGACTTCCCCGAGCCGGTTATCCGTGTTGCAATTGAGCCGAAAACAAAGGCAGGTCAGGAAAAGATGGGTATCGCTCTTGCAAAGCTTGCAGAGGAAGATCCTACATTCAAGACCTATACAGACGAAGAAACAGGTCAGACGATTATCGCAGGTATGGGTGAGCTTCACCTTGAGATCATTGTTGACCGTCTGCTTCGTGAATTTAAGGTAGAGGCGAACGTCGGTGAGCCGCAGGTTTCCTATAGAGAGGCAATCAGAAAGGCTGTCAACGTTGAGCATAAATATGCACGTCAGTCCGGTGGTAAGGGTCAATACGGTCACGTATTGCTGAAGCTTGAGCCATTGGAAGAGGGCAAGGGTTACGAGTTTGTTAATGCAATCGTTGGTGGTGCAATCCCGAAGGAATACATCCCCGCTGTTGATGCCGGTATCCAGGGCGCAATGCAGAACGGTGTATTGGCAGGCTATAACGTAGTAGACGTAAAGGCTACTTTGTATGATGGTTCTTATCACGAAGTCGACTCTTCGGAAATGGCATTTAAGATTGCCGCTTCTATGGCATTCAAGGAAGGTATGAAAAAGGCTGATCCTGTTATCAAGGAGCCGATCATGCTGGTAAATGTTATTATGCCGGATGAGTACATGGGCGACGTTATGGGCGACTTGAACTCAAGACGTGGTATGATTCAGAAGATGGAAGCAAGATCGGGCGGCGCACAGCAGATTACCGCAATGGTTCCGCTGTCAGAAATGTTCGGTTATGCAACAGAGCTTCGTTCCAGAACTCAGGGACGTGGTCAGTACTCCATGGAGCCGTCACATTACAGTGAAGTTCCGAAGTCCATCCAGGAAAAGATCATTAACGAAAGAGCAAAAAATAACTAATTTTGTTAGAACTTGTCGCAAAACAGAAGAAAATCTTCTGTTTTGCGGATAAATTTCTTATATTTTTCAAAAAAATTCAGAAAACTACTTGATTTTTTTTGAAAAAGATTGTACAATAGAAGTACTATTGTAAATGTATAAATTTAAGGAGGAAATTCAAAATGGCAAAAGCTAAATTCGAAAGAAATAAGCCGCACGTTAACATTGGTACAATCGGCCACGTTGACCACGGTAAGACAACTCTTACAGCTGCTATCACAAAGGTATTGGCTATGAAGGGTCAGGCTCAGTATGAGGCTTACGATATGATCGATAAGGCTCCTGAGGAGAGAGAAAGAGGTATTACAATTTCAACAGCTCACGTTGAGTACGAGACAGACACACGTCACTATGCTCACGTTGACTGCCCGGGACACGCTGACTACGTTAAGAACATGATCACCGGTGCTGCTCAGATGGACGGCGCTATCCTTGTTGTTTCCGCAGCTGACGGTCCTATGCCGCAGACAAGAGAGCACATCCTTCTGTCAAGACAGGTTGGCGTTCCTTATATCGTAGTATTCATGAATAAGGCTGACCAGGTTGACGATGAAGAGCTGATGGAGCTTGTTGAAATGGAAATCAGAGACCTTCTGACAGAGTATGACTTCCCGGGCGATGAGATTCCTATCGTTAAGGGTTCTGCTTTACAGGTTATCGAGTCCGATTCCACAGACATCAATGCACCTGAGTACAAGTGCATCCTTGACTTGATGGATGAAGTTGACAGATACATCCCGACACCGGAAAGAAAGGCAGATCTGCCGTTCTTGATGCCGATCGAGGATATCTTCTCAATCACAGGTCGTGGTACAGTTGCTACTGGTAGAGTTGAGAGAGGTCAGTTAAAGCTGAACGATGAAGTTGAAATCGTTGGTTTGACAGACGAAAAGAGAAAAGTTGTTGTTACAGGTATCGAGATGTTCAGAAAGCTTCTTGACTACGCTGAGGCTGGTGACAACATCGGTGCACTTCTGAGAGGTGTTCAGAGAACAGAGATCCAGAGAGGTCAGGTTCTTTCCGCTCCGGGTACAATTCATCCGCACACAAAGTTCAAGGGTGAAGTTTACGTACTGACAAAGGACGAGGGTGGTCGTCACACACCGTTCTTCAACAACTACAGACCGCAGTTCTATTTCAGAACAACTGACGTTACCGGCGTTATCACATTGCCTGAGGGTACAGAAATGTGCATGCCTGGCGATAACGTAAAGATGGCTGTTGAGCTGATCACACCGATCGCTATCGAAAAGGGACTTCGTTTCGCTATCCGTGAGGGTGGTAGAACAGTTGGTTCCGGTGTCGTTTCAGAAATCGACGGCTAAATCACCGATATGAATTTAAAGGGGCTGTAAAAAGGTTCCGTGAAAAGTCGAGGTTGAAAAGACCTCGACTTTTTTTGTGCAAAAAATTAGCTGATCCCCTATAGTAGAATCAGCCGTTTTATGATATAATAAATATATGAAAAATTTTTAATCGCACAGAAATATTATAAACTAATATGTTTTATGAGTAATTATTAAAATATTTTCTTATAAAATATGTTGGTGTACAACTCCACGCATGACACGCACTATTAATCAACGCATCTCCGTATGGAGAACAAAACGGATCATCTTTCACAAAAACTTCCCAAAAGGTATCCGCACCAAATTCTACCATACTTCCCCAATAATCCGTTATATACTGTTTTGCTTCTTGATAAAGCTCCGTTTTTATTAGCGCCTCAACAACATAATGATGCATATACGGTGTTACCGGTTGTATGTATTTTTTGTTTCCTATACATTCTTTTAATATTCTTCGTGCTTCCTCTTTTGAAACAATATCTGCCAAGATCATCCAAACTTGTGAATGAATTGAGTATTGTTTTTTATCATACTCGTTTTGAAAAATGTTTCCGTTATATAAAAATTCAATCGATGCCTTTTTTAGTTCTTTCGCAAATTCCCGATAACTGTATGCCTCGTTTTTCATGCCTAACTTTTCGCATAGATTCGCAAATTTGTTCACAGTGTAAATATATATTCCCATATTGGCTGTAACCGGTTCAGCATCAGACCAATCCACAAATGTCCACCATCCGTAATCCTCAGGCATAACCAGAATTCCGTTTTCATCCAGCATTTTCTTCGTTATATCTATTTGTCGTTTAGCCGTATCAAATAAATCTTTGGTTACGGTTTTATCCTTTGTGTGTTCATAATAATCACACAAAGCAACAGAAAACAACAGAGCATAGCTCACAAGATAGGCTTCACCGGTTTCAATTTCGGGCTTAGTATATATGTATGATGGTAACAAACGTTCTTCATCGTCAAAAGATGCAAAAAGATACAGACACCGTTTCACTAAATCAGTATTTTGAAACGTATAGTAGTTTGCAAGTGCTTGAAGTCTAAGATCGCCAAGCCATAATCTACGGTCGCGTTTGGGCCCATCCTCGAAAAAATCTTGCATACACTCAGCTAATGTATTAACGGCAATCCGATCCATTCCTTTCATTATTGGATCTCTGCAATCTGTCTCATCAAGCTTTAAGAAGTCTGCGCTGCTACATGCCACAGCGGCAAATTTCTTTAAGGTTACAGGCACTGATGACGCTATTATCGAAATTTCAACATATCGAAAAGCATATCTGCGATTTAGCCGAACCTCGCCTTTTGTATCAACGGTGATTATTTCTTCCTGCAACCAGGATGAACAAAGCCCCGGTTGATATGTACTAAAATCACGGTACGCCTCATACGGAGTTTCCGCAAATTTTAATTTCAGTCTGACAGGTGCATCAATATATTTCTGATACTGTCCCATAAAAAAACTAAAATAACCTGTAATGTGTCTTCCAAAATCCAGACAGACTTTATCTCCGGCGCTATAGCTTTCCTTTTCCTCTGACGGTATGGTTTTTACGTTTTGAAAAGCTTTTTTATCTTCAACGAAATCAACCGGGGTGTATAAGCAATATTCTTTTTGGAGTATTTTCGGCACATAGCTTTCTGCTTTTTGAATAAATTCTTTTTTTCTCATAAATCTTCTCTCCTAATTGCATTTGGTAGTGTCAAATTGACACTCCATTTCTACATTATATATTTCGATTTGCCCAGTTTCTGCTATCCAGATATTTTACCACCGCACTGATCGCATGAGAATTATTATCAACAGTCAGCATCGTTGCAGCTTTTTTGATGCAGTCTGCCGCATTTGCCACGGCAATACCCAAACCGGCATCTTGAACAAGGCTCAAATCATTTTCATTATCGCCCATTCCAATGGTGTTTTCGGGACGGATTCCCAGAAGCTTTGCCAAGCGAAGCATTCCGGCACCCTTTGTTGCCCCCTTAGGGAGCAGCTCATAATACCATGGACTGGAACGCATATATGTAAAATCATTAGCATATGGACTTTCGGCAATCACATTTTTCAATGGCTCAATATCCTTCTCCTCCACCATAAACATGACTTTGCGCCAGGTTTCGTGAATATCATGATAATCCCGATCGTTATCCGGAAAATTCTCCATCCGCTTGTGTTCTTCAACAATTCGATTTACTCGGCAAAAATATACCTGACTATCGGTACAAACTTCGATTCCTGCCGGCGGAAAATTCTTTTCTACATACGCAATGGCTCCTTCTGCTCTATCATTCAATTCTGCCTGCCAAATAAATTTCTCGGAAGCATAATCATAAATCGCGCCGCCGTTAAAGCAAACCATCGGTGCATTGGGAACAATATATTGCAGCATCAGCCGCGCCCCCTCCGGAACACGCCCGGTTGCAAAGGTGAAAAGTCCTCCGTTTTCCATGAAATATTGAAGTGCGGCGATATTCTCCTCCGATACTCGTTTATCATCCGTCAGCAGTGTATCGTCCAAGTCGGTACAAAGCAGAAGCCCATCAAATTTTGCCATAAGTTTGTTTCCTTTCTATCTATGAGTTTCCAATGAGTTGTATATCATCCCTAAAATCACGCTATCGGCGAAACCGTTGCCGCCGCAGTCAATCCTTCATCGCAAAAAATGTATAATCCCACTCCATACATTTCTCCGCTTACTGTGACCGGAAACGTAAAATCTCGCTTCTCGCCTTTCTTTAATGAGGTTTGCTCCAACGCAAATTGCTGCGTCTGCTCTTGCACGGAAAATTCGGCGTCCTCCGTTGCGGTAATGTATAGCGTCACTTCGTAAGCGCCGCCGGGAACCGGAATTTGAATTTCCAACGGCTCTTTTTCATAAATTTTATCAGCCATGATAATCCTCTCTTTGTTATCGAATTTTGCCTGTTTGGTACGCGTCTACCAAGGCACTCAGCGCGTTAATCCGCTGCTGACATCCCTTGCCGATGTCCGTATCTTCAACCAAAATCCGTTTCGGTGCGGTCGCTATGGTATCCAGACTGGAGTAAATATCCTTTTCCTCGGTGATGGCGCTCTCGATACTTTCAAACGCGTCATGCTGACTCAACAGCAAACCATGTGAATTAAACAACAGCGTATAACCGGCAATTCCGGTTACGGATTGGTATGCGCGCGAAAGTCCGCCATCAATGACTAACAGCTTTCCGTCAGCCTTAACCGGGCTTTCTCCTTTTTTGATTTTGACCGGCACATGACCGTTAATGATATGGGAAAACGCGTCCGGATCAATGCCAAATTCCGCTAAAATCTTTCTGCAAACCGCAGGATTGGAGGATTGCTTGTAATACGGATCCTTGATTTCCTCCCAGGTGGACTCGTCATCAATAAAGTACCGCTCAAATGAGGTCATCTTGTTTTTTCCATATACCGGAGAATAACAGCCGCACCATAAAAACCACAGAAAATCTTCCCCGTATGCCTTTTCCGGTGAACCGTTTTTTCCGAAGTATCCCTCACGTGCGATTTGCTCCGCCTTGTCCAACAGCCGTTTGCCGCTGACTTTTTCGCCTTTGAGCGTAACCTCGCGAAATTCTCCGTCACTTGTCATCGGAATACATCCGTGATATAGAAGATTGTTATTATAACTCAAGTACATGCTGCCGGTTGAGTACAGAAAACGAATGTGCTTTTGCAGCTTTTCCGAATGGAGAAAAGACGATCGCAGTGATTCCATCAACGTTTGCTCCTCGGCTGTCAGCCGAAACGGATCTGCCGGATCAATCGTAGGGAAGTTCTTGTCTTTCAGCGTGTATTTTGTGCCTTCAATCAAAACGGTTCCATGTTCATAATCAATCCGATCCAGCATAATGTGGTTGTCCATCAAAAATTCCGGATGGCGCTTGATCAGCTGCCCCTCCAGCTTGAATTGGATAATGGAGATCGCCTTATGCATCTTCGCCCAAAGGGCGCTGTCGTGTTGAGAAAGATGAACATGGTTCGGGTTGCGCAGCCGGAAGCAGCTGCAAGGGTCTGTCCCATAGGTTTCCATCGCGAAAATCGTCAGCGGACGCATGTTAATGCCATACCCATCCTCCAGGCAATCGAAATTTGCATACTTTGTCGAGATGGAAAGCACCGTCGCAATGCAGGCAAGCGAGCCTGCCGCCGCGCCCATCCACTGTACGTCATGATTGCCCCATTGAATATCCACACTGTGATAGTGAGTCAGCGTGTCTAAAATAATATCGGCTCTGGGGCCGCGATCGAAAATATCGCCGATGATATGCAGCCGCCCGATTGCAAGCTTTTGAATCAGCTGAGCAATATCTACAATAAAAGCGTCTGCCTGTCCAAGCTTAATGATGCAGTGAATTGATTCGGTATAATAGCCCTCTTTATCCGTACCGTAATCCGTTGGGGAATGAATCAATTCATCAATCGTATCGCCGAACGAACGCGGTAAAAGCTCTCTGACCGCGGAACGGGTGTATTTGGATGAAATCATCCGACAAATCTCCACCAGTCGGTACAGCGTGATTTTATACCAGTCCTCAAGGTTTTGCTCGCGCTTTTTAATCCAATCCAACTTTTGCTCCGGATAATAAATCAAGGTGCAAAGCATTTGCCGATCTTCTTCGGAAAGCGTCCTGCCGTAAATCTCCCGAATCTTGCTCTTAATCACCCCGGAGGCATTTTTTAAAATATGCAGAAAAGACTCATATTCTCCGTGAATGTCGCTCATAAAATGCTCGGTCAGCTTAGGAAGCTTCTGCCGTGACTGCAAACGAATAATCTCCGAGCAGGCGGATTTAATATCGGGAAACTGCTCCGCAAGCAGCTTTAAATAATCAATATCATACTCCATGTGAATACTCCTTTTGATGGATTTAACTGCCATTCCCTGCGAATGAGCAGTATGTTCAATTCTATGCAGATCGGCTCAAATTATTCCCAATTCTTTGGGTTTTATTCTCTTTAATTTTATTATATAGCAGTTCCTCCAAAAAATCAATATAAAATTTGTTTTTGGTCAAAAAAGCAGATATTTTCTGTAAAAACGGCGGCGCAGATTGGACGTTATGCCTTAATTTAGAGAAACAATCTCTTGTCAAGCGGGGAAGTGCGTGATATAATAGAAGAAAGTCGGCATGGTGGATAGAGGAGGACAGCGGATATGATACAAATTGGATATATTGATTACATGCGAAAAGAGCCGCCCGGTTCTAAAATTTTTCGGCCGAACGGGAGCGGAGATTATCTTTTTCTTTATTTCCCTCTGCCAATGCATTATTATGCCGGCGATGATTATACCTTGACCAAAAAGAATGCCTGCGTTTTTCTGGCGCCTCATGACGCGCACCGATTCAGCGGCGCACCGGAATTTTCAAATACGTTTATTCATTTTTCCTATTCCGAGCAGGACGAGGGTAAGTTCCCGATTCCGACCAATCGGATTTTCTACCCGTCCGACTTTGAGCGGATGAATGGTATTGTGATGAAAATACGGGATGAGCAGCTGATCGGCGGAGAGCTTTATGAAGAAATGAGTCATGCTTTAATGATGGAGCTGTTGATTTTGGCAAGGCGCAGTTTCTCAAATCAGCATGCCGACCCGCTCAAATCCCAGTTTGAAAATCTCCGTTATGAACTGCTTTCCGACTGTTCAAGAGAATTGTCTGCCGCGGAGCTTGCGTCAAGAGTCTGCATGAGCCGAACGCAGTTTTATGAATATTACAAACGGTTTTTCGGTTCGTCCCCGAAGCAGGATCTTTTGAAAGCACGGATGGAAAAGGCAGCGGTTTTGCTGACAAATCGCTTAAAAACGGTTTCCGATGTGGCAGAGGAAGTGGGATTCGAAAATATCGAGCATTTTACCCGATACTATAGCAAGTATTTCGGGCATCCGCCGCGGCGCAATAAAAATACGGACAAAACATCAAGTTAAGCGGAATATATATCATTGAAAAAACAGCCGGCAGACGATACAATAACAGTATCAAGGGAAGGCTGTTTTTTTATGCTATTGAAAAAATTTCAGAGGAGATGATTTTTAAATGTACAGAGAGGAACATCCGAATCCGCAGTTTTATCGGGATTCGTGGAAAAATTTAAACGGAACATGGGGTTTTGAATTTGACTTCGGCTGCTCCGGGAGAGATCGCAAGGTCTATGAGCAGGAGAAACTTGAAAAAGTTATTGAGGTTCCGTTCTGCCCGGAAAGTGCGCTTTCGGGGATTGAATATAAGGATTTTATAAACGGTGTATGGTATATGCGCAGCGTGGAAATTCCGGAAGATTGGAAAAATTCCGGCAGAGTATTTCTACATTTCGGCGCGGTAGACTATCATGCGGTCGTATATGTCAATAAAAAGGAAGCCGGAGAGCATTTTGGCGGCTATACCTCCTTTAAACTGGACATTACCGAGCTGCTGGAAGAGGGAAAGAACACCATCGCGGTTTTTGCCGAGGACGATAACCGTCACGGACAGCAGCCGTGCGGAAAGCAGGCACATTTCTTTGCGTCCTCAGGCTGTGATTATACCCGTACAACCGGAATTTGGCAGACGGTTTGGCTGGAGCATACGCCGGAGGCTTATATTGAGAACTTTGAATTTTATCCGGATGTTACCAATGGCAAGCTTTCGTTCCGAGTTTATACCGTCGGCTGCGGTGATTTGACGGTCAATGCAGCTTATGAGGGAAAACCGATGGGCGATGTTACGGTTCATTCCGAGGGCGTTGTCTGCGGAGAAATCCAATTAGCAGAAAAGCACCTTTGGGAGATTGGCTGCGGCAGATTATATGATGTAGAAATGCATTTCGGCGATGATTGCGTCAAGAGCTATTTCGGATTGAGAAGCGTTCGTATGGACGGCATGAAATTCTTGCTGAACGGAAAATCCGTTTTTCAGCGTCTGGTGCTGGATCAGGGCTTCTATCCGGAGGGAATTTACACCGCGCCGAAAGAAGAAGATTTGAAAAAAGACATCCTGCTTTCGTTAGATGCCGGATTTAACGGAGCGCGGCTGCACGAAAAGGTATTTGAGCCGCGGTTCTTGTATTACTGTGACAAACTGGGTTATCTGGCTTGGGGCGAATTTCCGAACTGGGGTCTTGATTATTCCCAACCGGAAATCCTCGCATCTTTCATGAGCGAATGGAAAGAAGCTGTTACAAGAGATTTCAACCACCCCTCCATTATCGGTTGGTGTCCGTTTAACGAAACATGGGATTATGTAGGTAAAAGAAGACAGTGGGATCCGCTCCTTTCCTCGGTTTATTACATGACAAAGGCGATTGACCCGACACGTCCGTGCATCGACACCAGTGGAAATTACCACACTGTAACCGATATTTTCGATGTGCATGATTATGAGCAGGATCCGGAAAAATTTGCGGCTCATTTTGAGAAGCTCTCCGAGGGTGTTGTGGAAAATTCCTGCAACTCCCGTCAGACTTATACCGGAGGCCCGTTCTTTGTCAGCGAATATGGCGGAATCTGCCTGAATGCAGATGGTACAGAGGGCTGGGGATACGGCAATGCGCCGAAATCCTTAGAGGAGTATATTGATCGCTACGATAAGCTGACAACCACCTTATTGGACGATCCCAATATGTTTGCATTCTGCTATACGCAGCTCTATGACATTGAGCAGGAGATCAACGGATTATACACCTATGACCGTACTCCGAAACTGGATATGTCGATTATCAAAAAAATCAACACAAAAAAGGCTGCTATTGAAGATTAAAAAAAGCCGGCTCGCATTTACTGCGAAGCCGGTTTTTCTTATTTCAGATTTAATGTCCCCAGACTTTTTGCCTTTAAATAAGCATTGATAAAGCCATTCAAATCGCCGTCCATGACCGCACCGATGTTTCCCATCTCATATCCTGTCCGTAAATCCTTTACCATTGTATAAGGCTGGAATACATAGGAGCGAATCTGGCTGCCCCAGCCGTTATCCTTCTGCTCGCCCTTGATCTCAGAGATTTTCTCCTTTTGCTGCTCCTGAGCAAGCTCCAACAGCTTTGCGACCAGCATCTTCATGGCATAATCCTTATTCTGATGCTGTGAACGCTGAGTCTGACATGAGGTTACAACACCGGTCGGAATATGCGTCAAGCGCACCGCCGAATCGGTTTTGTTGATATGCTGACCGCCGGCACCGCTGGCGCGGAAAGTATCCATCTTAATATCCTCGGGCCGAATATCAATCTCCACATTATCATCCAATTCGGGCATGACCTCAATGGACGCAAACGAAGTCATTCTCTTGCCTTGGGAGTTAAACGGGGAAATGCGGACAAGACGGTGAATCCCCTTTTCTGCTTTCAGATACCCGTAGGCATTCGTTCCGGAAATTTCGATCGTGCAGCTCTTGATTCCGGCTTCATCGCCATCCAGAGAATCCAGGACATTGACGGTATAGCCATTTTTCTGCGCCCACATCTGATACATACGAATCAGCATCTGACACCAATCCTGCGCTTCGGTTCCGCCTGCTCCGGCATGGAAGCTCATAATCGCGTTGTTTTTATCGTACGGGCCGTTCAAAAGCGTTTCCAACGTCATTTTCTCAACCGATTCCTGGATTTCCTCTACGGACTTTTTCACGTCCTCAACCAGTCCGGCATCATTATCCTCCTCCGCAAGGTCAATCATCATCAGCGTATCCTCGCGCAGGTTTTTCAGACGTTCATAGCTTTCAATCTTATCCTTGAGCTGTTTCGTTTTTTGCAGAACCTTCTGCGATTGCGCCATATCATCCCAGAATCCCGGCTCTGCGGCTTGCTTTTCCAGCTCCTCTACTTCTTTCATCGCATTGGCGATGTCAAAGTGAATCCCTCAAATCGTTAATGCTTTGTTCCAGACCGTTCAAGGTCAGGCGGTACTCATCGTACTCTAACATTTTATCACATCCTTAAAAATAATTCATTCAGTCAGGGTAAAAACACCCAATAATATTATACTATATCTTTCCGATTTTTTCAAGGGTTATTTTCAGGATAAAACGGAGTACCTGTAATTTTTTCTTAAGACGCCGTAATCAGCGGATCTCCGTGCTTTACGGATTGCACCGATGCCGGAGTGATTTCGCTATAGGCGTCTGAATTTCCGATAACGACCGGCGTAACGGTTCGATAGCCTGCGTTTTTGATACCGTCCAAATCAAATTCCATCAGCAGCTGCCCTTTCTTCACCCGATCGCCCGGCTGAACCTTAACGTCAAAATACTTCCCTTTTAGATCAACCGTGTCAATCCCGACATGAATCAGCAATTCTACCCCCTCCGCGGAAACCAGTCCAATCGCGTGAAGCGTTTCGGCAACGGTTGCAATCTCACCGTCAAACGGCGAAAACAGCTTGCCCTCTGCCGGCTCGATTGCTGCGCCGCTGCCGAGGATTCCCTCGGAAAAGACGCCGTCATTCACCTCTGAAAGCGTATGCAGTGCGCCGGAGATCGGAGCATAAACGACAGCAGCTTTTGCGGCTTTTTTCGGCTTTTCGGCGGCAATCGGTTCTGAAACAACCGGCACATCTTCAATCGGCGTGTCCAGATAAAGCTCCAGATTGGATTTCACAACCGTGACATTCGGGCCGTAAATGACCTGCACGCCGTTTCCTTTCTGTACAACACCTGCCGCACCGCTCGCCTTAAGCTGCTCCTGATTTACCAGACTTCCGTCATGCACCGTAACCCGAAGCCGCGTTGCGCAGCAATCCACATCGGAAATATTCTTTTTTCCGCCCAGACCGCTGACGATCAAAGCGGATCGCTCATCGTGCGCGGCTGCACCGGATTTCTTTGCATTCACATCAGCACGCGTATAGAGCTTGGTTTCCTCGCCCTCGTCCTCGCGGCCGGGAGTTTTCAAATTCCACTTGCGGATGATAAACGAGAACAGGAAGTAATAAACCACAAAATACCCTGCGCCGATAATCAAAATCCAATACCAGCTTGTTTTTGCCGTTCCCTGCAAGACGCCGAACAGCACCATATCAATGATACCGCCCGAAAAAGTCATGCCCACGCCGACGTTGAAAATATGCATCAGCATATAAGCCGCGCCGGCAAAAATACAGTGAATGACATACAAAAACGGAGCTACAAACAAAAACGTAAATTCAATCGGTTCGGTAATTCCGGTCAGCATTGAAGTCAGCGCCGCAGACAGGAGCAGACCGCCGACCGTTTTTCTTCTTTCCGGCTTTGCGCACTTATACATCGCCAGTGCCGCGCCCGGCAAGCCGAAGATCATCAGCGGGAATTTTCCCGACATAAACCGCGTTGCCGAAACGGCGAAGTGCTTGACGGATGGATCGGATAATTGCGCAAAAAAGATATTTTGCGCGCCCTCGATCAGCTGCCCCTTGACCTCCATTACACCACCGACCGAAGTCTGCCAGAACGGCATATAAAACACATGATGCAACCCGAACGGAATCAGCGCACGCTCCGCAACACCATACACGAACGTTCCGATATAGTTGGATTTCTGTACAAAATCGCCGATATGCATGATAATTTTTTGGATCGGCGGCCAGATAAAATACATAAGGATTCCAACAAGCAGATAAACCGCAGCGCAGACAATCGGCACAAACCGCGTTCCGCCGAAAAAGGACAGCACCTGTGGCAGCTGAATCTTGTAGAATCGGTTATGTAGCGCCGCAACGCCCAAACCTACAATAATACCGCCGAAAACACCCATATTCAGAGAATCAATACCGAGAACATTTGTCGTTGCACCCGTAATTCCCTTTGCGGCTTCCAGCTCAGAGATTCCACCGTAATTTAACGTAATCAGTGCGCCGATTGACGCATGCATGATGAAAAATGCGATTACGGCAGCCAAAGCCGCAACCTCCTTTTCTTTTTTCGCCATACCGATTGCCACACCGATTGCAAACAGCAGCGGAAGATTGGCAAACACAATATTTCCCGCGTCGTTTAATACTGTCAGCACTGCGTAAATCGGCGTTCCCGGTCCCATAATTTGGGTTAAGCCATAGGTGTTGAGCATTGTTTCGTTGGTGAACGATCCGCCGATTCCGAGGAATAAGCCGGCGACCGGCAAAATTGCAATCGGCAGCATGAACGACCGTCCCACACGCTGCAAAACACCGAATATTTTATCTTTCATTCTTATAACCATTCCTTTCGTCAGGTAACATGTATATCTATAGTATAATCAGCTTTTTTTATTCTATGCAACGCAAAAAAAGCTCCTGCCGCAAAGCAGAAGCTTTTAAAATTTATTCGGTTGGCTGCGGCTCACGCACCTCAACTGTAACCTCCAGAACGTGGCGCGTATCGCGCTTTAGAACCGTAACATGCAGATTTTCATAATCGAAGCTTTCGCCGACCTCCGGAATCCGTTCAAAATTATCAATGACCCATCCGCCGACCGTGGAAATATCCACATCGTTTTTAATGCCAAACCGATCGAATAAGTTATCCAAATCGGAATTGCAAAGCACACGATATTTGTTTTCCGAAAGCTGCTCAATGCTTTCAATGACCTCATCGTGTTCATCCCAGATTTCGCCGACCAGCTCCTCCAGAATATCCTCCAATGTCACAATCCCGACCGTGCCGCCGTATTCGTCAATAATCACCGCCATATGCGATTTTTTCTTTTGCAGCAGCGTCAGAAGCTGTGAAATTTTCATCGAGGGAATCACAAATACGGGTTCACCCATGACCTGCTCAATCGTCAGACCGTCATTCAAGGCATTGTTAAAGTCTTTTTGATTCAAGATTCCGATAATATTATCAATGGAATCCTTGTAAACCGGGAGTCGGGAATACCCGTTTTCGCGGAAGATTTTTTCGACTTCCTCCGGTGCGGAGTCCAGCTCCACCGCCACCACATCCACACGGTTGGTATGAATGTCGATAACTTCAATATCGTTAAATTCAATGGCATTTCGGATCAGCTCGCTTTCGTGAGAGTCGATCTCGCCGTCATTTTGCGCTTCCTCCACCATAGTCAAAAGCTCTTCTTCCGTTACGCCCCGATCGTCCACCGGCTTGAAAATGACATAAATCAGCTTCTGCCATAATGAGAACAGAAAGTTCAGCGGCGTGAGAATGATATTAATCACCCGAAGAATCGGCGCGGAAAACAGCGCGAATTTCTCTGGCGTGTTTTTGGCAAGACATTTCGGCGTGATTTCACCGAACAGCAGCACCACCACCGTCATAACCGCCGTTGAAATTGACGCGCCCGAATTGCCGAACCATCGGATAAACAAAACCGTCGCCAATGCGGAAGAACCGATATTTACGATATTGTTTCCGATTAATATTGTGGAAAGCAGCTTATCGTAATTTTCGGCAAGCTTCATAACCAGCTCCGCTTTTTTGTTTCCGTCTGCCGCCATGTTTTTCATCCGGATTTTATTCATCGAAAAAAACGCAGTTTCCGACGCCGAGAAATATGACGACATCATAATCAGTATAGCTATCAATAAAATTTGCGTTATACTGTCACTATCCATTATGTAGTTGATACCTCCATACATGCTATAAAATTAAATCCGCCCGTTCTTCTGCGGATTTTGGTTTAAAGTAATATGATTATACCAGAAATTCCGCATTGTGTCAATGAAAATTTTATAAAATATATACAAAGCTTCGACATCATTCCGTAAAGGCGTTTAACGGCATAAAAAAACGCTTGTCCAAAACATTAACGATTTTTACACCCACACGCTTTGCATAATCAATAGTGTTTTTCGTGCCGGAGGAACGTCCGTCCCAAACCGCGATGACAAGGCTCGCGTGATCAACCATAAATTCATTTCTTCGCTGATATCAGGCTCTGAAATAGCGGTCACATATGATTCGAACATAATCGGCATGACAGAGAATATGGTTGTACCGTGCCGTTTCATACTCATTGCGCCTTTTCTCAAATCCGGGATGCGGTACTGCACAGATTAGGTGCAATCCATTATTGTGCTTTTTCTTTTCAAGCACAATTTCAGCCGCCCATATATCTGTCCCCTGCGCCATACCTGTTATAAAAGTTACATATCCATCAGCAATTGCATGATCTATTGCTTTTTCCAAAAGAAATTTTATTTCAGATTCCGAATAGGCAAGCTTTTCCGGGCGATGCCCTGTAAAGCAACAACGATGAAGCCGTCTTTTTGTTTCCACCCAAAATCCCTCCCCCTATTTTTATTTTATGCTATTAAATGTATTATATTTTTAAATTATAACACATATAAAAGCATATTTCAACTCAAATAAGCCATGATAAATCACAGAAATCAATATAACATGCTTTAAAATATGATATAGGTGGTGAACGGCTATGAATGAAAAAGATTTTGCTTTGCGGCTTGCAACTCTTCGTACTAAGAAAAACGTTTCTGCACGGGAAATGAGTTTATCAATAGGACAAAACCAAGGGTATATTAATCATATAGAAACGGGACAAGGTACACCCTCGTTATCCGGCATATTTTATATATGCGAGTATTTAGGTGTAACGCCCAGTGAATTTTTTGATTTGGAATCTGAAAATCCTGCAAAATTAAATAAAATTAATGAATATTTAAAACAATTGGATGATGAACAGCTGGATATTATCGAAAAACTGCTTAAAAGCTTAGTAAAATAAGTTATTTTATTACAAAAAAACCATTTTAGGTAAACCAATCTGTAATTTCTGTTGGAATAATTAATACGAGTGTACATGAAATAGTCCACATGAGTCTAAAGTTATCTCTTACTTTTTCAACCTCTACCGAATTTACAAGAGATTGTTGTAACCAGATAAACCTATCAAAGCAGGGGAACTGCCCTCAAAAGGGCAGTGGGGGTGCAACCCCCAATAAAAATCACTTTTGCGGAGCAAAAGTTACCGATAGCGAGTTCCGCGCAAGGTGCGGATGTCTGAGCTGTAGGCTTTTGATTAAACTTTTCTCCGAAAAGTTTATGCGCGGGTGTCAAGAGGGGGTTCGCATTAACCCCCTCTTGCGCCAACAAAAAGACTGATGTAGAAATCAGCCGCAAGAGGGGGCGGCGCACGCCCCCTACCCAACAAAAAAGCCCCGTATACTGAATGTATATACGGGACTTTGGCTTTTATTCCTCGGCGGCGTCGGTTAGTCAGTAGTTTCGGCTGATGCCTCCGGCTCCTGCGTTCCCTGCGCATTTTGCTCACGCTGCTCACGTTCGCGCTTTACTTCGTTGAAAATTTCCATAAATTCATCGCCTGTGATCGTTTCCTTGTCGATTAAAAATTCAGCGATTCGATCCAATGCGTCGCGGTTATCGTTCAATAACTGCTTCGCGATTTCATACCGTTCCTTCAAAACGCGAACGATTTCGTTGTCGATTTCCGTTTTCGTTTCGTCCGAACAATTGGAAACACTTCTTCCGTCCAGATACTTGTTCTGAATGCTTTCCAATCCCGCCATGCCGAACCGGTCGGACATACCGTATTGAGTAATCATATTCCGCGTTAATGCCGTTGCGCGCTCAATATCATTGGACGCACCGGTTGTCTGAACATCAAAGACAATTTCCTCTGCCGCACGACCTGCCAAAAATACGGTAATCTGATCCAAAATCTCTGCCTTGGACATCAGATAATGTTCTTCCTCCTCCGGCATCTGCATCGTGTATCCCAACGATCCCATCGTTCTCGGTACAATCGTAATTTTTTGAACCGGCTGAGTGTTCTTTTGTAATGCCGTTGCAAGCGCATGCCCTACCTCGTGGAAAGAAACAATCCGTTTTTCCTTGTCCGAAAGAATCCGATCCTTCTTCTCCTTACCGGCAATAATTACCTCAACCGCATCCATCAAATCCTCTTGCAGTACGACTTGCCGTCCGCACCGAACCGCGCGTAATGCCGCCTCGTTTACCATATTCGCCAAATCCGCACCAACCGCACCGCTGGTGGCAAGCGCCATCTTATGCAGATCAATCAGCGGATCGGTCTTGACATGCTTGATATGCACGCGCAAAATATCCTCGCGCCCCTTTAAATCCGGCTTCTCTACGATAATCCGGCGGTCAAAACGTCCCGGACGCAGCAACGCCTTATCCAAAATTTCCGGACGGTTCGTTGCCGCCAAAATCACCAGACCTTTAGAGGAATCGAAACCATCCATCTCCGAAAGCAGCTGATTCAAGGTCTGCTCACGCTCATCATTTGAATTGATCTGATTATCTCTCGATTTTCCGATCGCATCAATCTCATCAATAAAAATAATACACGGAGCTTTTTGGCTTGCTTGCTTAAATAAATCACGGACACGCGATGCGCCGACGCCGACAAACATCTCCACAAATTCCGAACCCGAAAGCGAGAAGAACGGTACGTTTGCCTCTCCTGCTACCGCCTTTGCCAAAAGAGTTTTACCGGTTCCCGGAGGGCCTACCAACAACGCTCCCTTGGGCTGCTTCGCTCCGATTGCCGTATATTTTCCCGGATTATGCAGGAAGTCCACAATTTCATTCAGCGATTCCTTCGCCTCCTCCTGACCGGCAACATCCTTAAATGTAATCCCTGTCTTGTTCTCCATGTTATACATCTTTGCGTTGGACTGCCCGATTCCCATGATTCCTCCGCCGCCCATATGCTTGGAAAGCGAACGCGTCAGGAAGAAGAACAGCAGACAAATCAGCAGCGGCGGTAAAATCCACGCCAACAGAAAATCCAGAACCGGATTGTTGTATGCAATCGGCGTAGAATACTTTACACCATGCTCATCCAACAGATTATATAAACGCTGATCGGCAAGATAACCTGTATAATAGACAGGGCGGCTCTCCTCCTGTGCCTTTTGTGCCGCTTCCTTAACGTCAATCCCGAACATCTTTAAAAATGCGCCGGTATCCTCATTCGTATTAACCTTGACCTCCGGACTCTTTTCATAAATAATCAGCTGATCCGCTTTAATAACAACCTCGTCCACCTTGTCCTCTTTCACCAGTGAAAGAAACTTATCGTAGGTAATCTCCTCCTGCTTGTTGCTTGTATAGGAAGTCATTGCCATATTGAAAATAAATGTTCCGATTACGGCAATGAGCAAAAAAACAAACATTGGGTTTTTCAGCGGTGATTGATTATTGTCTTTCTTTTTTTTATCATCATTCATGCGTATAATCACAATCTCCTTTCTTATCTTATGCAATTACCATCCCTATTGTAACATGAAGCGCTGATATTTGCAATCTTTATCTTGATTATTTACAGTTTTTTAATAAATTATCTGCAATCTCCTTTGCCGCCTGCGGAATCGTATATGCACTGTTCAGCAAAAATCCGCGCCGCCGAAGCTCCAGAATCAATTCCGCCGCCTGCGGCAAGCCCAATCCGGCATGATACAGCAGCTCATCGCGTGCAAAAACCTCATCCGGTGTTCCCTCAGTCAATAATTTTCCGCGATCCAAAACAAAAATATGCTCCGCCGTAAGCGCTGTTTCCTCCATGGAATGAGAAACAAAAACAATACTGTTTTCCGGATGATCCCGATGAATTTGCAAAAGCAGCTCGTTCATTTCCCGTCTTGCTCCCGGATCTAAGCCGGCTGACGGTTCGTCCAAAACCAGAATTTCCGGCTGCATTGCCAGAACCCCTGCCAGTGCCACGCGCCGTTTCTCGCCTCCCGAAAGATTAAACGGGGATTTCTCATAAAAATCCTTCGATAACGACACCGCCTCTGCCGCTGCGTCAACGCTTTCTCGAATGCGTTCATCCTCCCATCCCAGATTTCGGGGACCGAACGCAATATCATCAAAAACCGTTTCCGCAAACAGCTGCTGCTCCGGGTATTGAAACACCAGACCGACGCGTTTTCGGACGGCTTTCATTTGTGATTTGTCAAACTCCTGCCCATCCAGCAGCACCCTGCCGCTCTGCGGTCGGAGCAGACCGTTTAAATGTCGGACAAGTGTGGATTTTCCGCTCCCCGTATGCCCGATAATAGCATAAATTTTTCCGTTTTCTATGGTAAGGCTCACATTCTCCAACGCTTTCGCCGCCCCATAGGAAAAGCTTATATTTTCAACTTTCAGCATGATTCCTTTTTGAACAGATTTTCCAAATAATCCGCCATTTCCTTTACTGTCAGAATTGTTTTCGGAACGGCAATCCCGTATTGCCCCAGTTCCTCTGCCAACAGCCGCATATCGGGAACTCCGAGCGAAAGCTCCGCCATCGTTTCCGTATTTTCGAATACCTCAGCCGGCGTGCCGTCCAGGATGATTTTTCCCGAATCCATCACCACACACCGCTCTGCCATCGCCGCTTCCTCCATTGCATGGGTAATCAGCACAACCGTCATTCCCTGCGCATGCAGCGTTTGCACCGTTTTCAAAAATTCGCGTCTGCCCGACGGATCGAGCATCGCTGTCGGTTCATCCAAAATCAGCAGCTTTGGCTGCATCACCAATGCCGACGCAATCGCCATCCGCTGTTTTTCACCACCCGAAAGCTGCGTGGTCATGCACAATCGCTTTTCGTATAGTCCGACCGTCCGTAAAGCCGAATCCACACGCTCACGAATCTCCGATGAGGGAATCCCCAGGTTCTCCGCACCGAATGCCGTTTCATCCTCGACAACCGCCGAAACGATCTGGTCGTCGGGATTCTGAAAAACCAAAGCCGCCCGGCTGCGAATTTTATAAATCAGCGTTTCATCTGCCGTATCCATGCCATCCACAAGCACTCTCCCCTCAGATGGGAGCAACAACCCATTCATAAGCCTTGCCACTGTGGACTTGCCACTGCCGTTTCTGCCGAGAATCGCCGTAAACGATCCCTTATTAATTTGTAACGAAAAATCCTCCAGCACCGCCCGATGATCGCCGTAGCTGAAGGATATGCTGTCCATTTGTATCATACGAATCCCCATTCTATCGTTTTTAGCGGCACAAATTTAGCGTGAGTTTTCCCATCTGCCGCTGATACCGCACGGCAAAACAAGACCGTTGCTTTGAATCGGCAGTCCGATTTCATCCGCCGTCACCTTGCCGCCGTATTTTGCTTTCATCGTCAGCGTCAGCACATTGGTTAAAATCTGCGCGCTCAAGCCCGTAGTGTAGGAATTAATCAGGAAAAACAACGGTCGATCCGACAAAATCTCCATACAATCAAGAATCAGCGGATACAGCTCGTCCTCAATTTTCCAGACTTCTCCGGATGGGCCGCGCCCATATGAGGGAGGATCCATAATAATTGCGTCATACTTTCTTCCGCGCCGCCCCTCGCGCCGCACAAACTTCACGACATCATCCACAATATACCGCACTGGACGATTCTCCAATCCGGATGCAACAACGTTTTCCTTTGCCCAGGTAACCATGCCCTTTGACGCGTCCACATGGCATACCGACGCTCCGGCGTTCAATGCCGCCACCGTTGCACCGCCGGTATAGGCGAAAAGATTCAGCACTTGAATCGGTCTGCCGGCATTCCGGATCAACTCCGAAAACCAATCCCAATTTACCGCCTGCTCCGGAAACAATCCCGTATGCTTAAAGCCCATCGGCTTAATATTGAATGTCAAATCCCGATAATGAATCTGCCACGCCTCCGGGAGATGTTTGTTGAAAAATTGCCACTTTCCGCCGCCCGATTGGGAACGGTGATACGTTGCGTCCGTTTTCGTCCAGCGTGATTTTTCACTTTTCACCGACCAAATCGCCTGCGGATCCGGACGCCGCAGCAGAAATTTGCCCCAATATTCAAGCTTTTCTCCGTCCGCGGTATCAATCAATTGATATTCCGTCCATTTATCTGCTAAAAACATTCGTATTTTTCCTCTCTGTTGTAATGATTTATTTTTCGGGTTTGAACCTACTCTTGATTTTATCGGAGAATTTATCCCCAATTCTGAAAGATACTCTTTTTCTTTATGAAATTACCGCTTTTGGTGCTATTCCTTTTTGGTGTGTGTTTTCTTTCATTTCTAAGCGTTTTGTCTCGTTTTTTGAACGAGGTTATTCTTTAGAAAGAGGTTATTCTTTAATTTAAAAGATTTCGTTCTGGTTCCGGGGAGGATGTCTGTTTTCGCTTTCCCTCCGGCTCAGACATCCGCTACGCTGCGCGGAGTAGAACTCGCCTCCGGGAAACTGAAAACAGACATCCTCCCCTATATTGCATTGAATTTTTTTGTTATGATTCTTTTTTCTTTAATTCGCAAAATACGCGAATCCAACCGGAATCCAGTTCTTTGGAGGGTTCTGACTGCCAAATATATACCTGTTCATCCTCCAGCAGCAGCGCACCGTCCGTTGCTTTTTTCATTTCCTTTTCATCCTCTTTTGCCGCGACAATAATATCAGTCTTAAATTCAATTCGATATGCCGCAAATGTCGAATCATCAATATCTGCCGCTGCCGTTTCCGGATCGGAATTATCGCGCCGGCTATCAATATTGAATCCATCCGGATAATAATAGTAGCTGCCGTCAAAATAAACGATAGACGCGTCAAAATCCTTTGTGCCACCCTCCGAACGGGACGCCTCCGCAACATAATCTGTCCAATCCCATGCCGCTAATTCATACGTTTCATTCCCAAAGCGAACCTCCAGCGGCGGACACTGCGCCTTTTTCAGCACCTCAAATGTAAAATCTGCATAAATCATATGATTCCACATTTTATCCGTCTTATAGGCAATCTTGATTTTCTTGGTTCCCGGCGTACTCATATCAAAGCCCTCCGTAGAAAGCTGATAATCATTCGGCGAAAGCTGTTTTTCATCGCCGCCGACATAAAGAATCGTTACCTTCATATCCGGAAAAATCTTTTTCAGATCATCCTGATCCGTGAACTTCATCTGCTCCGGCTTGTCCGGATTGATGGATTCATTCTGCATATACGTCCGTACGCCGGTTATTTGCAAATGATCAATAAACTCACTGCGCTCTGCTTTCGAATCCGGCACAGAAATACCCTCCGGAATTTTCACAAAGTAATCATCAATCTTCGGATGCTTCACGCACCGCACATATAACCGCCCGTTCTCACTCTTAATATAATATTCCGAAGTGTCAATCCGGTTTGCTGCCTCCGGCTTCATGGTTAGCTTTAAGGTATCCAAAAGCCGTCTGGAATTTTTTTGGTCAAACATCATAACCCATTTTTCCGAATTTTCCTGATCCTTGACCGCGGTGTTCAGCGCCGATGTAATCAGCTCCAGCCGCTTGCGGCATTTGTTTTCACTGCCGTTTTCCATACATTTTGAAATGGTCGGAATTAAAATCGTTAATAAAATTGCCAGCACCACCGTGCATACCGCAATCTCTCCGATTCGTTGTTTTATATTCTTTGAACTCAAAAAAGCACCTCCGGTTCTGAACAGGGTTGACCCAATCCCCCTGACGATATAAAAAACCTATTCTATTATACCATAAAACATCCTGTCATATATTTCAGTATTCTTACATTTCCTTTAAAAATTCATGTTTGGTAATTTTCCCGATTTTATTACTGTAATTTTATATCATTATTACAAATTTGTCAACTGAAAATTACAGTTCGATAAAGGGTCTTGACTTCTCGTGGAAATAGGTGTAAAATAATTTGTATAAAGAGTTTTAGTTTTTTGTAATTTTTGCTATTATTTTAGTAAAAATTCATAATTTCGACTCAATAAAACAACAACAGGAGGTAGTTATCATGTTAAACGTAGAAAATGCCGCTCCTTTTGCGGTGCTGCTGTGTGCGGTAATTGCACTGATCTTTTCCTGCTATCAGTTCTATTCGGTCAAAAAGAAGCCCGAGGGAACGGATAAAATGAAAAGCATTTCGCTGAAAATCCGAAAAGGCGCAATGGCATACTTAAAACGTCAGTACAAAACGGTCGGAATCTTCTTTGCGATTATGTTTATAATCCTGCTGATTCTGGCATTGAGCGGATTTTTGACAATCTTCGTTCCGTTTGCTTTCTTAACGGGCGGTCTTTTTTCGGGATTGTCCGGCTTTATCGGAATGAAAATCGCCACCTACGCCAATTCCAGAACCGCGAACGGCGCACGGGAGGGCTTAAACAAGGGCTTGAAAATCGCATTTGCCTCCGGCTCTGTTATGGGACTGACGGTTGTCGGATTGGGACTTTTGGACATCAGCATTTGGTTTATTCTGCTGAAATTCGTATTTAAACTGGAAATTAACGATATTATGTCCGCAATGCTGACCTTTGGCATGGGTGCTTCCTCTATGGCGCTGTTCGCACGTGTGGGCGGTGGAATCTTTACCAAAGCCGCGGATGTCGGTGCAGACTTGGTCGGAAAGGTAGAGGCCGGGATTCCGGAGGACGATCCGCGAAACCCTGCTTGTATCGCCGATAACGTAGGCGACAATGTAGGCGATGTTGCCGGAATGGGCGCGGATTTGTACGAATCCTATGTTGGCTCTATTATTTCCTGCGGTGCGCTTGCTACTGCCGCAAACTTAGGCTTTAGCGGCGTTATTGTTCCCATGCTGATCGCGGCAATCGGGATTCTCGCGTCTATTATCGGTACATTCTTTGTTTCCACAAAAGAAAATGCCGATCAAAAATCATTGCTCGGCTCTTTGCGCCGCGGTACTTATGCGGCAGCCTTAATCAGCGCAGTCGCTTCGGGCGTTCTGATTTTTACGCTGCTCCCCGAAAACTCCAACGTATTTTGGGCAGTGATCTCCGGATTGGTTGCCGGCGTTCTGATCGGTTTCTTTACGGAATATTATACGTCTGATTCCTATACGCCGACAAAAAAGCTTGCCTCTTCGTCCGAAACCGGGGCGGCAACGATTATTATTGACGGAATCGCATTGGGAATGCGTTCCACGGCAATTCCGGTTATCATCATCGGAATCTCCGTGATTATTTCTTACTTCACAGCCGGCGGTGCGGCGAATTTCTCATCGGGACTGTACGGCGTAGGACTTTCCGCGGTCGGTATGCTTTCCACATTGGGAATCACACTGGCGACGGACGCTTACGGCCCGGTTGCGGATAATGCCGGCGGAATCGCTGAAATGGCAGGCTTGCCCGGCGAAGTGCGCGAAAGAACGGACGCACTGGATTCCCTCGGAAACACGACTGCGGCAACCGGAAAAGGCTTTGCCATCGGCTCCGCTGCTTTAACGGCGTTGGCTCTGATTGTTTCCTATACCGATAAGGTTCAGTCCATGGGCGGCGAGCTGAATCTGAGCATTACCAACCCTGCCGTGCTGATCGGATTATTCGTCGGCGCAATGCTGCCGTTCTTGTTCAGTGCGCTGACCATGCAGGCGGTCGGTCGTGCGGCACAAAAAATCGTTATCGAGGTTCGCCGCCAGTTCAAGACCATTAAAGGCTTGATGGAGGGCAAGGCGGAAACCGATTATGAAACCTGTGTGGATATTTGTACAAGATCCTCTCTGAAAGAAATGATTCTTCCGGCGGCATTGGGAATTTTTGTTCCGATTGTTGTGGGACTGATTCTCGGCTGCAACGGCGTAGTCGGCATGCTCGCCGGCGCGCTTGTTTCCGGATTTGTTCTTGCTATTATGATGGCAAACTCCGGCGGCGCTTGGGATAATGCGAAAAAATATATTGAAGCCGGCAGCTTCGGCGGCAAGGGCAGCGACAACCACAAAGCGGCTGTTGTGGGCGATACCGTAGGCGACCCGTTTAAGGATACCTCCGGCCCCTCCGTAAATATTTTGATTAAACTGCTGTCGATGGTTTCCATCGTTTTCGCTTCCCTGATCGTCAGCTTCGGCGGTCTTGGACTATTCTAAGCTTTTTAAATCTTTTTAAGGACTGTAAAAAATACAGGCAATTCCGTATTGCCTCGTATGGATTACAGTCCTTTTGCGATTCTGCACAAAGGTAAATATCATTAACACAAAAACAGCCATGACCGCTTTGATTCAGCCATGACCGTTTATATTATGCTAAATTTATAAATCAAAATATTCTCTGCAAGCCTCTGAAATTTTTGCTTTCGTTTCAGCATCGGTTATCATTCCCACCCTGTTTATCAGTCTGCCATGAGAAATTGTCCGTATCTGCTGAAGCATCGCAACAGACAGCTTGGGGAGTCCCGTAATATCGGCAGGCAACAAAATCTCTGTCGGATAAATTTTCTCGTTCCCTTTAATGCTGGATAACGGAAGTACCGTTGATACGGTGAGATTATGATTTACGCTGTCGGTGGATATAATAAGAACGGGGCGTGTTCCTCTCTGCTCGCTCCCCTGCGTCGGGTCGAGGTTGCAGAAATATATTTCCCATTTGTTTACCATTCGCCCTGCACCTCACCATCCGAAAAGCTGAAATCTTCCGCGCATTTCATAGTCCTTTCCATAAAAGATTGATCTTTTGCGGCAGCTTTCATCATTTCTTCATATTCACGCTTTTTTGCTTGCTTCAAGTATTCATCAAGCGCTTGCCTTATGGCAAAATTGACAGAGGGGATTTGCTGTGTTTTCGCAAGCTGTTTCAATTCGTCAATATAATCAGACGGAAGTGTGGCAGTATAACGTACTGTTTTTGTTGTGTTTAACATCTTTATAACCATTCCTTTCCGTGCGTAAGGCACAAAGCTTAAGTCTGAAAGAAAATCGCTCAGAGTGCCGCTTCGCTACCCCGAGCAAAAAGTTGTGCGATGAGCAATTTTACTCAGACTTCTTCACCTCACTGTTATTATATACTGAATCATCCGTTTTGTCAATATATTATGATGCATTTTTTGATGTCATTTTATTCATCATTATTTACATCACCGCATTAATAACATCCCCTCGACAAAATCATCACATTTTTTCGCAAAAAACTATTGCCAAATTTCAGAAAATATGGTATCATAACAATGTCACATGAGCTTAATTAAATATTATGGAACTTTTTCGCAGGTATAAACAGGTAGATAAAGTATTGTTATACTCTTTTTTGTATATTCTAACGACGAATTTGAAAAAAATGTAAATTCCATTAGTTAGAGTGTGCAAGAAAAAAATTCCATTCTGATTAGGTTTGTGTGACAACAATCGGAGTTTGCGTTTTTGCGTGCGTTGACCCCGGTTGACGCACTTTTTTAATTTCTGCTGAATGAAATTAAAAATATTTTTATAAAAACTATTGCCAAATTTCAGAAAATATGGTATTATAGTTATGTCACATAAATTTAATAGTAATTGATAAAGCGTATACTCTCCTTGGCGAGATTGTTTATAGCCTTTTTCAGTTTGGCAAAAATGCATAGAAAAAATTACAGGCAAGCATTCTTTTAACAAAAATCGCATAATTTTCATAAAATTGCATAAAATTTTATGAAATCGCATATTATTTAGAAGTTCATAATTCGATAAAAATGCGAATCTCATGCTTCTAAATAAGAATTATTTCCGGTTATATATAATTGCCTCGGGAATTTTTATGCGATTGTAAGCTTTGTAATTTTTTGAGGTTTCAAACCAGACTGAAAATAAAACTACGCTTATTAAATTTGTGTGACAACAAATCGAGGTTTGCGTTTTTTGTGCGTTGGCTTCGGTTGGCGCACTTTTTTAATTCACGAAAAAACAGTCCAAATGCAGCGGTTGGAATTTCCATCTGTTTTTCGTTCTATTGCGGCTCAGACATCCGCTACGCTGCGCGGAGTAGAACTCGCCTCCATAAAACGAAAAACAGATGGAAATTCTTTTCGGAGAATCGTTGTTGTTTTTAGGAATTGAAAGGGTGCAAAATCAAATGGAATTGCGAAATTGGGAAGAATGTCCTTAGGGAGGGATTGTTGTTATAAAATTCAGATCATTTTTAACCGTTTAAATGATCCTCAAACGGTTCGGCATTTCAGCTGTCTCTTAATTTTCGTTGTCGGTGAACAGAACAGTTGGTTTTAGGCGGTTGCGGAAAAATTTAATTTTAGGCGAATTCCTGATAATATAAGTTGCCCCCTATATTTCATTTTTAAAGGTGCAAAAATGAGCAGGAATTTTCTGTTCCACGATAAATATGCTTATTTTAAATTTCCGCGGCAGCCGTCGGGGGACATTCATATTTTATTTTCGGTACGGGAATAGAATATGTACATAGAACAACAAATTTCGCAAAAAAAAAGGACTGTTCGGAGAAGTCCTTTTTTTATTCCTTTTCAATCTTATAACCCACGCCGCGCACGGTTGTAATATAGTCCGTCAAGCCTGCATGCTCCAGTTTTTGACGGATGGTTTTAATATGCATATCGACCGTTCGGGTCACGCCCTCAAAATCATATCCCCACACGCTCGACATCAGCATATCGCGCGTCACGACCTTACCGGCATGTCTGAGCAGCATTGCCAAAACGTCAAATTCGCGCATCGTCAGCGATACCGAGGTTCTCCCAACATGTACCGTTCGCGCGCTCAGATCCATAGATACCGCGCCCACGCGAATGACCTCCGAATCCGTTGCGCCGCTCCGCCGCAAAACCGCCCGAATCCGCGACAAAAGCTCCATCACGCCGAAAGGCTTGGTCATATAATCGTCCGCGCCCTCGTCCAGTCCGACCACCTTATCAATCTCCGAGGACTTTGCCGTAAGCAAAATAACCGGAATATCCTTTAACCTTGCATTATGCTTTAACTGCTTTAAATAAGTCAAGCCGTCCGTTTCCGGCAGCATAATATCCAGTAAAATCAAATCCGGCATCCCGTTTTCCGGGTCTGCGTCCGCCGTGCAGCAGTACCCCTCCGCCTCATATCCGCCGGACTTCAAGGCATATAAAATCAATTCGCGAATTTCGTCGTCGTCCTCAATACAATAAATCTTTGCCATGCTCCCCTCACCTCATCCTCCGTTTATATTATAATAGCACGATCCGAACGGTTCGCGCTATCAAAACAATCTAATATTTTGTAAAATTCAAGTAAAATCACAGCAGCCGAACATCATTCAGCACGCCCGTTTCGCAAAACTTCGTCCAAACCGCAATATTCACCGCATGATCGCCGATTTTTTCAAAATGCTTTGCAATCATCAGCAGATCCACGCAGCTGTCAATGACGTCGCCGTTATTTTCCGCTGTCTTTAATGCTTTCACAATCTCCGACTTCACCTCGTCAAACAGACCGTCCATCTTGTCGTCCTCTTCAATGACCTTGTTCGCCAATTCCACATCATCGCAGGTAAACGCACTGACGCATGCCCGTACCATCTCGATCGCCGTTTTTGCCATATCCTCAATCCGAATACTCTGCATCGGCTGATGTTCTTTCGCAAACCGCAGGACAATATCGGCAATATCCGCGCCCTGATCTCCGATTCGCTCCATATCCCCGGCGACCTTCAGGGCAGTGGAAATCTTTCGCAAATCCCGCGCCACCGGCTGTTGTCTTAAAAGCAGATTCAAAGCTTTGGATTGAATTTCCTGCTCCAATTTATTCACGCTATAATCATTTTTGCTGACCTCGCGCGCCATTTCCTCATTGCCCTTATTGAACGCTTCAATGCTCTGTGAAATGGCTTTTTCAATCATCTCGCCCATTTCAATGAACTCATTATGCAGCGCATGCAGTTCATTGTCAAATGTTCTTCTTGGCATAGCCCAATATCCTCCCTCTGAAATTAACTTTCCATCAGCCGAACCGACCGGTGATATAATCCTCTGTTCGTGAATCCTGAGGATTTGCGAAAAGCTTTTCCGTTCGGTCAAATTCCACCATTTCACCCACGAGGAAAAATGCTGTATAATCTGCCACACGCGTTGCCTGCTGCATATTATGCGTTACGATTGCAACCGTATATTTCTTCTTTAAATCCTCCATCAGCTCCTCGATTTTTAGCGTTGAAATCGGATCCAGTGCCGAGGTCGGCTCATCCATCAGCAGCACCTCCGGCTCAACCGCCAGCGCCCTTGCGATACACAATCTCTGCTGCTGACCGCCCGAAAGTCCCAACGCGCTCTTTTTCAGCCGATCTTTCAGTTCATCCCAGATCGCGCCCTGCTTCAAGCTCGTTTCCACAATCTCATCCAGCTGCTTTTTATTCCGGATTCCATGAATCCGCGGGCCGTAGGCGATGTTGTCATATACGCTCATCGGGAACGGATTCGGCTGCTGAAACACCATACCCACACGCTTTCTCAAGACCGTGGTATCCACGCCGCGCCCGTAAATATCCTCATCATCCAGCGTAACCGTCCCGTCTATTTTCACACAGTCAATCAAGTCGTTCATGCGGTTGAGCGTTTTCAAAAACGTTGACTTTCCGCAGCCGGACGGGCCGATCATTGCCGTAATACGATTTTTATAAATATTCATGTTCACGTCCTTTAAGGCGTGGTGTGTTCCGTAATAAAGGTTCAGATTCTCCGCCTTCATTTTGACGTCATTTACAATATTAATCATGTCCTCATGCGCCTTTCTTTAAGCTTCTCGTTATGAGCTTTGTCGCTCCGTTAATCAATAATACCAATACGATCAGTACCAGTGCAATTCCGAATGCATTATCCACGCTGCCCTCTGCCATTTCCAGATACATTCCGATGGTCAGTGTTCCGCCCGATGAAAACAAGTGGGAAAAGATTCCTTTGGGGAGCAAATACACGCTTCCGGCAGTAAACAGCAGCGCCGCCGATTCCCCGACAATTCTTCCGATTGCCAGAATGACCGCCGTCACAATGCCCGGCAATGCCGATGGTACAACAATCGTTCGGATGATATGCCACTTTTGCGCACCCATCCCCAAAGCGCCTTGCCGATAGCTTTCCGGTACGGTTTTGAGCGCCTCCTGGGTGGTTCGGATAATAATCGGCAGAATCATCAGCGTCAAGGTAAGGGAACCGCACAGGATGGAAAATCCCAATCCCAGTGTCTGCCCGAAAAACACCATACCGAACAGACCGAAAATAATCGAGGGGATTCCGGAAAGGGTTTCTGTTGCAAACTCGATAACGCGCACCAGTTTTCCACCCTTTGCGTATTCCGTCAGATAGACCGCCGCCCCGATACCGATCGGCGTAGCGATCAGCAGGGTGATGACAATAATATAAAGAGTATTCACCATATACCCCAGAATACCGAAGGTGTCATCGGCAATACTTTTGACCGTTGTTAAAAATGTCAGATTGATTTTCCCGATTCCTTTGACGGCAACATAGCCAATAATGCCGATCAGCAGCAAGACCGCAAATACGCCGGACAGGTAAATCAACCCATACAGCACCGCCTCAAACGGATGCTTTCTTTTGTCGTAAATACTCATTCTTGTACTCCCTTCACAGAAATCCTTGTAAAATTATGTGGCTTAGACTTTGCACCCAGAATCAAACAGCGATTTGCCCTATCCAAAACTTGTTCCCGACATGGGTGTTGTTTATTTTGAATTTGTTCCCGATGTTAGATTGAGCGGATTGGGATTGGCTTAGTCTGAACCGGTTTCGGAAATTAGCGTTCTATGCTAAGCTTGTGCCGGAATCGGATGGGTTTGGATTCTATTGCGGCTCAGACATCCGCTACGCTGCGCGGAGTAGAACTCGCCTCCATAGAAGCCAAACCCATCCGACTCCTTATTGGGAAGGTTTTTTCTGTTCGCCGATTGTTTTTTCTTTTTTCGCTTTTTTTATTTATTCGGATTCTGTTTCTCCTGCTTTTTTCAAAGTGACTGACAGCAGGATGTTAATAATCATAATAAAGATAAACAGCACCAGACCGATTGTAAAGAGCGCCTGACGGTGCAGACCCTGCGAATAGGACATTTCCGCAACGATACCGGTTGTCAAGAACCGCACGCTGTTAAACGGTGCAGGGGGATTGACTGCATTTCCGGCAACCAAAGTAATTGCCATTGCCTCGCCGATCGCACGGCCGATTCCCAATACCACCGAAGTAATAATGCCCGATTTTGCCGCCGGAATCACCACGCGGAAAACGGTTGTAATTTTCGTTGCGCCCAGTGCATAGGAGCTGCTCCTTAAATGTGCCGGAACGGCTTTCATGGAGGTGCAGCTTACGTTAATAACTGTCGGCAGAATCATCACCGCAAGGACAAAGACTGCCGAAATCAAGTTTGCACCGCCGGTCATCTGATGTTCCGGAGAATTTGCAAAAATCGCCATCTCCAACCGATACATCATCGGCTTTACAATCAAGATACCCAATAATCCATATACAACTGACGGAATCCCTGCCAGCAGCTCAACCGCCGGATTAACAACCGCGGTCAGCTTTTTCGGGGCAATTTCCGCCAGAAACACTGCTGTCAGCAGTGCAATCGGAACACCGATGATAATTGCCATAATCGTGCCGACAATGGAGGTCAGAATAATATTTAAAATTCCGAACTTCGGTTCAGCCGCAGTCGGCGCCCAGACCCTGGAAAACAGCATTTCCTTTAAACCAATCTTGGTAATTGCCGGAACGCCGGACAGGAACATATAGACGCAAATCGCAAACACCGCCGCAATCGCCAGAATACCGCAGGCGAGAAAAACCACCGCCATGATCCGTTCCAATAAATCCTTTGAAGCTTTCATTCCGCCGTTCATCCCTTTCCGCACCAAAGGCACGCTGCTCCGTCCGAAAGAAATCCCCTCTACGGCACGATAGCTTCCTTTTAAACTGCCGTCCATTATTCTGCTACAATCAAGCCGACCTTTTCAATAATCGCCTTGCCCTCGTCTGACTGCATGAAATCAAACCATGTCTTAACCGCGTCGTTCTGCTCGCTGATCTCGCCCTTTGTTGCCATTACAAACGGTCTTTGCAGCGCATAGGAGCCTGCCTTGATATTATCAACCGTCGGCTCTACACCATCAATTGAAACCGCCTTAACCGTATCATTTAAAACGTCCAGTGAGATATATCCGATGGAGTGTGGTGTTGATGCAACCGTTGTCATAACCGCACCGGTCTGATCCAATTCCTGAGCATATGCGCACTGATCCTCAATTTTCAGAATTTCTTCAAATGCACCTCTTGTACCCGATCCTGCCTCACGACCGATTACAACAATATTTCCGTCGCTGCCGCCGACTTCGCTCCAGTTCTTGATCTTGCCTGTGTAAATATCCGCAAGCTGCTGCTTTGTTAAAGAGGAAACGGTATTTGCCCTATCCACAACGACCGCAATTCCGTCAATCGCAACGATGTTTTCAACCAAGCCCTTTGCTTTTTCCTCGTCCTTTAATGCTCTGGAGGAATCTCCGATGTCTGCCGAACCGTTTGCTACTGCCTCCAAGCCCGAGCCGGATCCGGTGAACTGACCCTCTGCCTTGATGGAAGGATATTTTGCATTGAATGCCTCGCAGCTTGCTTCAACCAGCTTCTTCATGGAGGTAGAACCGTTCAGGCTAACCGTTCCGGATGCTGTTGAGGTGGATGCCGATCCCGTTGCAGCGGTACTGCTTTGATCGCTGCTGCTTGTCTGTCCGCCGCCGCAGCCTGCCAGTAATGCTGCTCCCATAATTCCTGCAATTATAATTGATGTAATCTTTTTCATTTTCTTTCTTCCTTTCTTTTTGTACAAGTCCGGCAACCCATTTGCCGTACCGCTGAAGCTCTCTTGTTCTTCATTACAAAAACTATTGTACCAACCCGGTGTAAAGTCTAAAACCGTTTTTATGTAAAAAAAGTGTAAAAAGATTTTACATTCCCTTAAATTCACGTTAAATTCTTAATGTTATGTAAGATTCGACAGGAACAATGTTAATACAGGAAAAAAATATCTTGACAAATCATGTCGGATATAAGATAATATAATTTAGGAAATAATATAGAATATGAACAGGAGAAACCAATATGAAAAAACGTGAAGACATTCATAAAGTGCTGATTATCGGTTCCGGCCCGATCATTATCGGTCAGGCGTGTGAATTTGACTATTCCGGCACACAAGCGTGTAAAGCGCTCCGCAAGCTCGGCTATGAAATCGTGCTGGTCAATTCCAACCCGGCAACAATCATGACCGATCCCGAAACAGCTGACGTAACGTATATCGAACCGCTGAATGTACAGCGGCTGACGCAAATCATCGAAAAAGAGCGTCCCGACGCGCTTTTGCCGAATCTCGGCGGACAATCCGGACTAAACCTTTGCTCCGAACTGGATAAAGCCGGCGTATTGAAAAAATACGGCGTACAGGTTATCGGTGTACAGGTTGACGCAATCGACCGCGGTGAGGATCGTATTGAATTTAAGAAAACCATGAACAGCTTAGGCATCGAAATGGCAAAAAGCGAGGTTGCATACTCTGTTGACGAGGCGCTTGCAATCGCCGAAAAACTAAGCTATCCCGTTGTTCTGCGTCCGGCGTATACTATGGGCGGCGCCGGCGGCGGACTGGTGTACAATCCCGAAGAGCTGAAAGTTGTATGCGAGCGCGGCTTGCAAGCAAGTATTGTCGGTCAGGTTCTCGTTGAAGAATCCGTACTCGGTTGGGAAGAACTGGAATTAGAAGTAGTCAGAGATGCTGCCGGCAACATGATTACCGTATGCTTTATCGAAAATATTGATCCGCTCGGCGTGCATACGGGCGACTCTTTCTGCTCCGCACCCATGCTGACGATTGCAGAGGACGTACAGCAGGAGCTGCAAAGACAGGCATACAAGATTGTAGAAGCCATTCAGGTTATCGGTGGTACGAACGTTCAGTTTGCCCGCAATCCTCAGGACGGACGGATTATCGTAATCGAAATCAACCCCAGAACCTCCCGCTCCTCCGCACTTGCCTCCAAAGCAACCGGTTTCCCGATTGCACTGGTATCGGCAATGCTCGCCGCCGGTCTGGATCTTTCCGACATTCCCTGCGGAAAATACGGAACACTGGATAAATACTATCCGGACGGAGATTATATTGTAATCAAGTTCGCACGCTGGGCATTCGAGAAATTTAAAGGCGCTGCCGATAAGCTCGGTACACAGATGCGCGCAGTCGGCGAAGTCATGAGTATCGGAAAAACCTACAAAGAAGCCTTCCAAAAGGCAATCCGCAGCCTGGAAACCGGCAGATACGGTCTGGGCGGTGCAAAGGATTTCGGAGAAAAGTCTAAGGATGAGCTGCTTGCCATGCTGCGTACGCCCTCAAGTGAACGCCAGTTTATTATGTATGAAGCACTCCGCAAGGGTGCAACCGTGGATGAATTATTTGAACTGACAAAAATCAAGCATTATTTCATTGAGCAAATGAAAGAGTTGGTTGAGGAAGAAGAAGCGCTGAAAGCCTATAAGGGCAGCGTTCCGCCGACAGACGTTCTGGCAACTGCCAAAAAGGACGGCTTCTCCGACCGGTATTTAAGCCAGCTTTTGAACATCAAAGAGGAGGAAATCCGTCACGCCCGAATCCGCGCCGGCATCACCGAAGCCTGGGAGGGCGTACATGTCAGCGGAACAGAGAATGCCGCTTATTACTATTCCTCCTATAACATGAAGGATAACAGTCCGTCTAACAGCGAAAAGCCGAAAATCATGATTCTGGGCGGCGGTCCCAACCGAATCGGACAGGGAATCGAATTTGACTATTGCTGCGTTCATGCCGCAATGGCATTAAAAAAGCTCGGCTTTGAAACGATCATTGTCAACTGCAACCCCGAAACCGTTTCCACCGACTACGACACCTCCGATAAGCTGTATTTTGAACCGCTGACGCTGGAGGATGTTTTAAGCATCCACGAAAAGGAAAAGCCGGTCGGCGTAATCGCACAATTCGGCGGACAAACGCCGCTGAATCTGGCAGCGGAATTAAAGAAAAACGGCGTCAATATTCTCGGAACAACGCCGGAAACCATTGATTTGGCAGAGGACAGAGATTTATTCCGCTCCATGATGGATAAGCTGAATATCCCCATGCCCGAATCCGGTATGGCGGTAACCATTGAAGAAGCGCTCGCCATTGCCGAAAAAATCGGTTATCCCGTAATGGTTCGCCCGTCTTATGTACTGGGCGGACGCGGTATGGAGGTTGTGCATGACGCTGAAAGCCTGAAAATCTATATGAATGCCGCTGTCGGCGTAACACCCGACCGCCCGATTCTGATTGACCGATTCCTGCATCATGCAACCGAATGTGAAGCGGACGCAATCAGCGACGGTGAAAACGTATTTGTTCCGGCGGTGATGGAGCATATTGAGCTTGCCGGAATCCACTCCGGAGATTCGGCTTGTATTTTGCCATCGTTGAACATTCCGGAAAAGCACGTTCAAACCATTAAGGAATATACCAAAAAAATCGCTGTGGAAATGAACGTACGCGGATTGATGAACATGCAGTATGCGATTGAGGATGATACGGTTTATGTTTTGGAAGCCAACCCCAGAGCCTCCCGAACCGTGCCGTTGGTTTCCAAGGTATGCGACATCCGCATGGTACCGCTGGCAACCGAAATTATCACCATGCCTCTGACCGGCAGACCCTCGCCTGTTGCGGCAATTCCCGAACGGCACATTCCGCACTATGGCGTAAAAGAAGCGGTATTCCCCTTTAACATGTTCCAAGAGGTTGACCCGATCTTAGGGCCTGAAATGCGTTCAACCGGAGAAGTTCTCGGCATGGCGCAGAGCTTTGGCGAAGCCTTTGCAAAAGCAGAAGAAGCAACGCAAACCCCGATGCCGACATCGGGAACGGCGCTGATCAGCGTGAATGACCGCGACAAGGACGAATTGGTTGAAGTAGCACAAGGCTTGTTGGAATGTGGTTTCGATCTTCTGGCAACCAAGGGTTGTCACGCTTATTTGGCAGAGCACGGAATCCAATCCCAAGAAATCGCTAAGCTGAGCGAAGGACACCCCAACGTGCTTGACGCGATCACCAATAAGGAAGTCAGTCTGGTAATCAATACCCCAAATGACAAAAAGGGCGCAACCGATGACAGCTACATCCGAAAAGGCGTTATCAAGGGCAGAATCCCCTATATGACAACCATGGCAGGAGCAAAAGCTTGTATTGCCGGAATTAAGGCAATGCAGAAATCAAGCGGCAGTGTGAAATCTTTGCAAGACTTCCACCGCGAAATTACAACAATAAAATAAAAAATATGGCTTTGCATGGATTTTAAACAAAATCCATGCAAAGCCATTCCTTTTTTAGCTTGATTTCTTTTCCGCACAAAAATAGGGATCGACGTGAATCGACCCCTATACTTATCGTCTTATTAGCAAATGCCCTGTGCCATCATTGCGTCAGCAACCTTCATGAAGCCTGCAATGTTTGCGCCGGAAACAAGATCCTTCTTACCGTTGAAGGACTTATTGTATTCGTCAGCAGCAGCGGAAGCAGCCTTGTAGATGCTAACCATAATATCGTGAAGCTTTGCGTCAACTTCTTCAAATGTCCAGGAAAGTCTCTGTGAGTTCTGGCTCATTTCAAGCGCTGATGTTGCAACACCGCCGGCATTGGCAGCCTTGCCCGGTGCAAAGTATACGCCGTTTTCCTGCAAATACTTTGTAGCGTCCAGTGTTGTCGGCATGTTTGCGCCCTCTGCAACAACGATACAGCCGTTTGCTACCAACTGCTTTGCATCGTCCAAAAGCAGCTCGTTCTGTGTTGCGCACGGAAGAGCAATATCACACTTGATGGACCAGATACCCTTGCCCTCTGTGTACTTCGCGTTCGGTCTGTACTTCAAGTACTCCTTAATTCTGCCTCTCTGTACTTCCTTGATTTCCTTAACAGCAGCGAGGTCAATACCCTCTTCATCATAGATGTAGCCGTTGGAATCGGAAAGAGCAACAACCTTTGCGCCGAATGACTGGCACTTCTCTGTTGCGTAGATTGCAACGTTACCGGAACCGGAAACAACAACCGTCTTACCTGCCAATTCTGTGCCGAGATCCTTCAGCATTTCGTTTGTGAAGTATACCAGACCATAGCCGGTTGCTTCTGTTCTTGCCAGAGAACCGCCCCATGTCAGACCCTTACCGGTCAAAACACCCTCATAGCAGTTCTTTAATCTCTTATACTGACCGAACATAAAGCCGATCTCTCTTGCGCCTGTACCGATATCGCCGGCAGGAACATCTGTATCTGCACCGATGTGACGATAAAGCTCTGTCATGAAGCTCTGGCAGAACGCCATAACCTCTCTGTCGGACTTGCCCTTAGGATCGAAATCCGAACCGCCCTTACCGCCGCCGATCGGCAATGTTGTCAATGAATTTTTGAAAATCTGCTCAAAACCCAAGAATTTGATGATACCCAGGTTTACGGACGGGTGAAGTCTTAAACCGCCCTTATAAGGTCCGATTGCACTGTTGAACTGTACTCTGAAACCTCTGTTTACCTGAACCTTGCCGTTATCGTCTACCCAGGGAACACGGAACATAATCTGTCTTTCCGGCTCTACGATTCTTTCCAGCAATGCAGCCTTTTCATATTCGGGATGCTTCTCGAATACCGGCTCCAATGTTGTAAGTACTTCTGTTGCAGCCTGGATAAACTCCGGCTCATTTGAATTTTTTTCCTTTAGCTTTGCTAATACGTCCTGTGCATATGACATAAACAAAACTCCTCCTTTTATAATATATAGTGTTTCTTCAAACTAATAGTGTTTTAAGCTCCTATCTTTGTTTGCGTCTGCTAAAACCTACGTTATATTTTATCAGATTTTTCCCTGAATTGCAATAACAAAATACACAAAATTTCATAAATTTTTTTGTGCAACGTTTAAATATTCATATACCATGCATAATTAAACCGCAATTTCGGCATTATACCCCTTTTTGATGAATAAATATTGCATAACGCTAACTTTCCAAAGAAATCATAAACCGATACGCTTCGATGAGATCGGGATTCCAGATCGGAAAGCTCTGATCGGGATTTTCGGTAGGTTTGGGAGTTGCCTGCGGCTCGGACGAGGGCTGCGGTGTTGCTTCCGGAACCGGCTGTTCCAAGGCGGTGCAGCCGTTAAAAGCCGTTGCGTCAATCCGCGCGGTATTTCCCGAAAGACGCACCTCCGTCAAAGCGGTACATTCGGCAAACGCATGGTCATAAATTTTGGATACGGTATCCGGTATTTGCACCAGCTCCAGCGCCTTGCAGTTTGCAAATGCATAGCTTCGGATGGTTTCCACACCCTTTCCGATCAGTGCCTTATAAATCCCGGAAGCGGCAAAGGCGTAAGGCCCGATATTCAGCACCGATCCCGGCACTTCAATTTTTTCAAGCTTGCGGCAATTATAAAATGCGCGTTCACCAATATCGCTCACACCGGTATTTTTATCCACTTGAAATTTAGCCGTTGTCAGATTAATGCAGTTCATAAACGCTCCGCTTCCGATTTTCTCAACCGACGCCGGAATGGTTACGGTTTTTAACTGAGAGCAATCCAGAAAAGCGCTGGTGCCGATGGTCTTTAAATCCTCGCCGAGCGTGAACGTAACCAACGAGCGGCAGCCGTCAAACGCATGTGCCCCGATTTCCTCCGCAAGCTCCATCCGCGGAATATCATTCAAATCCGAGCAATCCGCAAATGCATAATCCCCGACCGTTGCCGCCATCCCCGTAACGGTTTGGAGTTTTCGGCATCTTCGAAAAGCATTGGCTTCAATCTCCTTTACGCTGCCCGGAATTTTGACATTCTCCATCGTCTTGTTCCCACGGAACGCGTCTTGACCGATAATCTGTACAGAACTTGGAATCTCAACATAAACATCCTCGCCGGTGTATTCGACCAGAACCTTATTTTCAATCACAAAATCCGAGCTTGCAGCAAAGCAAGTCGCCGCAGATAAAACCGCTCCCAGCATCAGAACGGCGGCAAATATTTTTTTCATATCGACATCCCTTTCTTTATATAATGAAGTTTTAATCTATCATCCGAATGGGTGGTTTGGGGATTTCAATGGTTTTTCAAGCTATGAAGGCGAGTTCTACTCCGCGCATCGTAGCGGATGTCTGAGCCGCAATAGAATGAAAAACCATTGAAATCCCCATTCACCGTCTTTTAATCTTCCAAATTCAATAAAAAGAAATCACAATCCTGATACGGATGACTGAATGAGATCGGCAATTCGTTTTCCTCCACCTTTTGAAATCCTGCTTTCTCATAAAACCGGTGCGCTCTGACGGTATTGGCAGGCGTATCAAGCAAAATTGTTTTAAATCCCTTTTCTTTTGCGAATTGCAGCAAACGGGCATAAAGCTTTTGACCGAGATGAACCGGTTCTCCCTGATATTTTTCGTATACAAAAAATTTCTTTAAAATTGCAATTTCGCTGCCGCACGGCATAATTCCGATTGACCCAATCAGCTGCCCGTCTTCCGTCGCAATCCAAAAATCTCCGCCGGCACGAATATAGGAATCCGTAATTGTCCTCAAATCCGGCTGATCATCTACCGTTACCGGCAGACGCGTTCCGTCATTTTGAAAATGTAAAACCAAATCGATAACATCCTGTGTATACCGATCTTCAAACTGCATAATTGAAATCATAACCCTCTCCGTTCTGCCGTATTCAAGTCAAAATTCTCATACGACATTTCCCTGTTTTTATTTATTATAGCAGTTATTTTTACGACGGTCAATACACAGATGGAAGTTTTTTGTGGAAAAAGCGTTATGAATCCCCAAAAAAAACGTTGTGGATTCTGTCGTTTTGGCGGATATGGATATTGACTTTTTGCATGGATTTTGATACTATAATAATATGTAGAAATATCGGAGCATTGTAAAATACGATTTAAAAGACTTTTTATTTGCTTTTTGGTTTATGGAGGTGCGTTCCGTGCATGTGGATGTCTGAACCGCAATCAAACGAAAAATTGATGAAAAGTCCTGTATCTCATTCGAATTGTTGGATTGTTCAGCCGAAAATGTATTTTTCGAATGACTTTTTATCTGTTTTTCGTTCTATGAAGGCGAATTCCGCGCAGCGTAGCGGATGTCTGAGCCGCAATAGAACGAAAAACAGATAAAAAGTCCCACACCACATTCGGAGTATCGGCTTTTACAATCGACCGATAGATTAATATGTAAAGGAGCAAACGCTTATGAACACACCAAAGGCTGCGCTGATTATGGGTTCGGATTCGGATTTCCCGAAGCTGAAAGGCTGCGTAGAAAAATTAAAGACATTCGGAATTGAGGTTGACGTCAACGTTATATCGGCGCATCGTACGCCGGACGCGGCAGCGGAATTTGCAAAGCATGCCGAAGAAAACGGAATTGACGTTATTATTTGCGCCGCCGGCATGGCAGCACATCTGGGGGGCGTAATCGCAGCGCATACGATTTTGCCGGTGATCGGAATCCCCATCAAATCCACCTTAGAGGGCATGGATGCATTATTGGCAACAGTTCAGATGCCGCCGGGAATCCCGGTTGCAACGGTTGGAATTGATAACGGCACCAATGCAGCAATCCTTGCAGCACAGATGATGTCCCTCAAGTACAGCAGCTTAAAAGACGCCCTGCGCGCAGAAAAGCAGCGGATGGTTGACGGTGTGATGAAAAAGAACGAAAAAATAAAGGAATTGGTAAAGGAGATCTGAATATGAGTGAAAATGCATATAAGCAAGCCGGCGTGGACGTTGAAGCAGGCTACGAATCGGTAAGACTGATTAAAAACGACGTTAAGAAAACCGCCATCGAGGGCGTACTGGGCGGAATCGGTGGCTTCGGCGGTTTGTTTGAGGTTCCGAAGGGCTATGAAAATCCAGTTCTGGTTTCGGGTACAGACGGTGTCGGAACAAAATTAAGAGTTGCATTTCTGATGGACAAGCACGATACCATCGGTCAGGATTGCGTTGCGATGTGCGTCAATGACGTTGCATGTTCGGGCGCAAAACCGCTGTTCTTCCTGGATTATCTTGCCGTAGGAAAGAACGTTCCCGAAAAGGTTGCGCAAATCGTAAAAGGCGTAGCGGACGGATGTGTGCTTGCCGGCTGTGCTTTAGTCGGCGGCGAAACGGCAGAAATGCCCGGATTCTATCCCATAGACGAATACGACCTCGCCGGTTTTTCGGTAGGCGTTGTGGAAAAGTCTAAAATTACGGACGGCGCGAATGCAAAGGCAGGCGATGTGCTGATCGGTATCGCCTCCAGCGGTATTCACTCAAACGGCTACTCCCTCGTAAGAAAGCTGTTCGGTTTAAATGACCCGGACGCGAAAGAAAAGCTGAATACCTATTCGGACGAATTGGGTAAAAAAATTGGCGAAGAACTGCTGACTCCGACTAAAATTTACGTAAAACCGCTGTTAAAGCTGATTGACGAGGTAGGAATCCACACAGTTTCCCACATTACGGGCGGCGGATTTATCGAAAACGTTCCCCGGATGCTTCCGGACGGCTTAAAGGCGGTAATCAAAAAAGGAACCTGGGAGATTCTTCCGATCTTCAACATGATGCAGAAGCTCGGCGATATTCCCGAAAGAGATATGTATAATACGTTCAATATGGGAATCGGTATGATTGTTGCGGTAGATGCCGATAAGGCAGACGCGGCGGTGAAGTGTCTGTCCGAAGCCGGCGAAAAAGCTTATATCATCGGTGAGCTTGCCGAGGGCGAAAAGGGCGTTGAAATCTTATGAAGAAAATAGGCGTACTGATTTCCGGCGGCGGAACCAATTTGCAGGCATTGATTGACGCCGAAAAAAGCGGAGTGATAAAAAGCGGAAAAATTGTCTGCGTATGCTCCAACCGCGCGGACGCATATGGATTGGAACGGGCAAAAAAAGCCGGAATCCCGACAAAGGTGATCCGAAAAAATGCAGATTGCGGCGGCGATTCGGATGAGATGAACCGTCAAATTTGTACCTATATGAAAGAAATGCAGGTGGATGTCATTGTGCTTGCCGGATACCTGGCAATCCTCGGCGGAGAACTGCTCCATGAGTATGCGGATAAAATTATCAATATCCATCCATCCCTGATTCCCTCGTTCTGCGGCGATGGTTTTTACGGATTAAGAGTCCATCAAGCCGCATTGGATTACGGCGTAAAAGTCACGGGCGCAACGGCACATTTCGTAAACGAGGTCGTGGACGGAGGCAGAATTATTCTGCAAAAGGCAGTTGCCGTACAAGACGGAGATACCCCGGAAATTTTGCAAAAACGTGTAATGGAACAAGCAGAATGGATTATTCTGCCCCGTGCAGTGGAAATGGTTTGCGCCGGGGAAATATAGGAATAAAATCGTAAAAAACACACATTTTTTTCGTAGGCTTTGCATGCGTTTTCATTCTATGGAGGCGAGTTCTACTCCGCGCAGCGTAGCGGATGTCTGAGCCGCAATAGAATGAAAATGCATGCAAAGCCCCACCCACACATTCGAATTTTAACTGTTCCCATAAAAAAAACAGAAAACGGAGGACTATGAATGAAAGCACTGAATATTTATGAAGAATTACAAGCCAACGCATATCCCGGCAGAGGAATCGTCATCGGCAAATCGACTGACGGAAAATCCGCTGTAACGGCATATTTTATCATGGGAAGATCGGTCAACAGCCGTAACCGCGTTTTCGTGGAGGACGGTGACGGAATCCGCACTCAGGCATTTGATCCGTCAAAGCTGTCCGATCCGCATTTGATTATTTATGCTCCGGTTCGCGTTCTGGGCAATAAAACTATCGTAACCAACGGCGATCAGACCGATACCATTTATGAGCTGATGAATCAGCAGCTGACCTTTGAACAAAGTCTGCGCACACGCGAATTTGAAGATGACGCACCGAACTATACCCCAAGAATTTCGGGGATCATGAAAGTCGGGGACAATAAATATAATTATGCCCTGTCGATTCTGAAAAGCGCCAACGGCAATCCGGAATCCTGTCAGCGGTACACATTCAGCTATAAAAATCCCATTAACGGCGAGGGACACTTTATTCACACCTATATGGGGGACGGGAATCCTCTCCCGTCATTCGAGGGTGAGCCAAAGCTTGTAACCATCCCGAACGATATTGACGAATTTACAAACGGGCTTTGGGATTCATTGAATGGGGACAATAAAGTTTCATTGTTTGTACGGTTTATTGATATTGAATCCGGCAAAACCGAATCCAGAATTGTAAATAAAAATCAGTAAGTGCAGGAGCATTTAAAACAAGAAAGGAACGTAAATTTATGAACGAAATGCAATTAAAATACGGCTGCAACCCGAATCAAAAGCCGTCAAGAGTCTTTATGGAGAACGGCGATTTACCGTTTGAGATGCTTTCCGGTAAGCCGGGTTATATCAATCTGCTGGACGCATTGAACGGCTGGCAGCTGGTTAAAGAATTGAAAAAGGCAACCGGGCTTCCGGCGGCAACCTCTTTCAAGCACGTTTCCCCGGCAGGAGCCGCTGTGGGACTTCCCCTTTCGGATACCTTGCGCAAAATCTATTTCGTGGACGATGTGGAGCTGACTCCGCTTGCCAACGCCTACGCAAGAGCAAGAGGCGCGGATAGAATGTCCTCATTCGGCGATTTTATCGCCCTCTCGGATGAATGTGATAAGGCAACGGCACTGTTAATCAAAAAAGAGGTTTCGGACGGTGTGATTGCCCCGGGTTACAGTGAAGAAGCATTGGAAATTTTAAAGGCAAAGAAAAAAGGAAACTATAATATTATCAAGATCGACCCGAATTATATCCCGGCAGAAATCGAGCGGAAACAGGTATTCGGCGTAACCTTCGAGCAGGGCAGAAATGAATTGGACATCAACGACGCACTGCTTGACAACGTTGTTACTGAAAACAAAACGCTTTCGGATGAAGCGAAAAGAGATTTGAAAATTGCCTTGATTACGCTGAAATATACCCAATCCAACAGCGTCTGCTATGTAAAGGACGGACAGGCAATCGGTATCGGTGCAGGACAACAGTCGAGAATCCACTGCACACGTCTTGCCGGAAATAAGGCGGATATTTGGTGGCTTCGCCAAGCGCCGCAGGTTCTGAATTTACAGTTTGTAGACGGAATCAAGCGCGCCGACAGAGATAACGCTATTGATGTCTATATCTCCGACGAGCATATGGATGTGCTTGCAGATGGTGCATGGGAGAAAATTTTCAAGGTAAAACCGCCCGTATTTACAAAGGAAGAACAAAGAGCATGGCTGGATCAAAATACAGATGTTGCTCTCGGCTCCGACGCTTTCTTCCCATTCGGCGATAACATCGAAAGAGCGAAAAAAAGCGGCGTAACGGTGATTGCACAGCCGGGCGGCTCAATTCGTGACGACAACGTAATTGATACCTGTAATAAGTATAATATGGCGATGGCATTTACGGGAATCCGTTTATTCCATCATTAATAGAACGAACGCGAGGGACACTAAAAATCAACAATTGAATTAGTGTCCCCATTTAAATGTTATGATAATTTTCAGCTCAAAAATAGAGAGGAGTATTCGATTATGAAAATATTAGTAGTCGGCAGCGGCGGACGTGAACATGCAATCGTATGGAAAATCGCGCAGTCGCCCAAGGCAGAAAAAATCTACTGTGCGCCCGGGAACGGCGGCATTTCGGAATTGGCGGAGTGCGTAGACATCAACGTAATGGATAAGGAAAAAATGGTTGCCTTTGCAAAGGAAAAGGAGATTGATCTGGTCATGGTCGCACCGGATGATCCGCTGGTGGACGGAATGGTAGACGCGATGGAGGCAGCCGGAATCCGCGCATTCGGGCCGCGTGCCAATGCGGCGATCATCGAGGGCAGTAAGGCTTTTTCCAAAGAGCTCATGAAAAAGTACAACATCCCCACAGCCAGCTATGAGGTTTTCACTGAAAGCGCTCCGGCGATTGAGTATTTGAAAAAGGGAAGCTTCCCGGCAGTCATTAAGGCAGACGGTCTGGCTTTGGGCAAGGGCGTTATTATCGCTCAGAATTTCGAGGAAGCGGAAGAAGCCGTTCATGAGATGATTGACGGCGGAAAGTTCGGCAAGAGCGGCAGCCGGATTGTTATTGAGGAATTTTTGACCGGTCCCGAGGTTTCGGTTCTGGCATTTACGGACGGTAAAACGGTCAAGCCGATGGTTTCCGCACAGGATCATAAGCGTGCTTATGACAATGACGAAGGTTTGAATACCGGCGGAATGGGAACGTTTTCGCCCAGTCGTCTTTATGATCAGGCGAAAGCGGATGAATGTATGAAGAATATTTTTCTTCCGACGATTCGCGCTATGGCAGCAGAAGGCAGACCGTTCAAGGGCGTGCTGTATTATGGCTTGATGATGACGAAAAACGGCGTAAAAGTGATTGAATATAACTGTCGTTTCGGCGATCCGGAAACACAGGTCGTTTTGCCGCGGCTGAAAACTGATCTGGTCGATATTATGGAAGCGGTCATTGATGAGCGTTTAGATGAAATGGATATTGAGTGGGAGGATAATGCGGCTGTATGCGTCGTTATGGCGTCGGGCGGTTATCCGGTAAAGTACGAAAAAGGCTATCCCATCAGCGGTCTGGATGAGGTCAAAGCAGATGATTTAATCGTATTCCATGCCGGAACCGCTAAAAAGGACGGAGCCCTCGTCACGAACGGCGGACGCGTTCTCGGCGTAACAGCCATTGCCGAAAATCTGGATAAGGCGATTGAGAAATCCTATGCGGCAGTCGAGAAAATTCATTTTACGGACGTACACTACAGACACGACATCGGCATAAAAAAATACGAATAACCAGCAAGGAAGAACTGTAAAAAAACCTGCATATGGGGCGACAGTTCTTCTTTTTTTGCTTTCCGCATTGACAGAAGCTGTTTTTTATATTATAATGGAAGAAACATTATAATATATCGCAATCGCATATCAATTGCCTGCGAATATCTATCAGGAAAGGAACGAAAAAATGTTATATTTGGGAATCGACCTGGGCGGAACAAACATCGCTGCCGGGATTGTAGATGAAACAGGAAAAATTTTAAGACAAGGAAGTACCCCGACAAAGGCGGAGCGAAATGTTGAGGAAATTGTAAAGGATATGGCAAAGCTTTGCAAGGATCTGGTTGCCGAAGAGGGACTGAGCATGGATGATATTGAATCCATCGGTTTAGGCTGTCCCGGAACGGTAGATAATGCCGGCGGCGAAATCGCATATGCAAATAACCTTGCAATGAAGCATACCCCCCTGCGCAAAATGCTGGAGGAATATTTCCCCGGAAAGCGCATCAATTTGGAAAATGATGCCAATGCCGCGGCTTATGGCGAATATATCGTCAATGGCAAAGGCGCGAAAAGCTTTATCTTTATTACACTGGGAACCGGTGTCGGCGGCGGTATTGTTTTAGACGGAAAAATTTACAGAGGCTTTAACTGTGCCGGAGCAGAACTTGGACACATCACACTCGTTTCCGGCGGCGAGCCTTGCACCTGCGGTCATCTTGGCTGTTGGGAATCTTACGCATCGGTAACGGCATTGATTCGCCAGACAAAGGCGGCTATGGAAAAGGATCCCGATACTGCAATGCATCAATGGGTTGCCGAAAACGGCGAAGTATGCGGCAAAACGGCATTTGACTGTGCACAGGCAGGCGACCGGACAGCGCAAGCGGTTGTAGATCAATATATCACCTACGTTGCAGACGGATTATTTAGCATTTTGGATATTTTCCAACCCGAAAAAATCTCGATCGGCGGCGGTATCTCAAAGCAGGGAGATTATCTGCTGAACCCGATTCTTGATTTTATCGCAAAAAATGACTACAATAGATATATGCCGAAAACAAAAATCGAAATTGCCACACTGTTTAATGACGCCGGCATTATCGGTGCGGCATTATCAAAATAATTTTGTAATTTTTTTGATTTTGTCTTGCATTTAGGAAAAATTTATTATATAATAGGAAGATAAGAGAGATTGGATTTTATTGTGATTTTTCAATTTCAAAAAATCAAAATGCTTTTTGATAACGAAAAGCAGCAGAAATATTATTATAAAGGAGAGAAAAATTAATGTACGATGTTAAGAAAGGTTACGAGGTAGCGAAAGAGTACTACGCACGGTATGGAATTGATGTTGACAAGATGATCGAAATCTGTGACAAAACTCCAATTTCCATGCACTGCTGGCAGGGTGATGATGTTGCAGGCTTTGAGAAAAAAGAGGGCGGTCTTACCGGCGGTATCCAGGCTACCGGAAATTATCCGGGGGCTGCAAGAAACGCTGCTGAGCTTAGAGCTGATATTGAAAAGGCAATGTCCTATATTCCGGGTACGCTGAAAGTCAATGTTCACGCAAACTACCAGGAAGCAGACGGTTTTGTAGACAGAAACGAGATCGGGCCGGAGCATTTCAAGAACTGGGCAGACTGGGCTGTTGAAAAAGGGATTGGTCTGGACTTCAACCCGACCTACTTTTCACATCCCAAGAGCGAGAAAGCCACATTGTCCTCTGCTGATGAGGATATCAGAAAGTTCTGGGTAGAGCACGGAATCCGCTGCCGTCAGATCGGTCAGTACTTCTATGAGAGAACCGGCAAGCCCTGCGTAATCAATCACTGGACTCCGGATGGAGATAAAGAGTTCCCGGTGGACACCTTAACACCGAGATTACAGCTTAAGAAGAGCTATGATGAAATCTTTGAAGCAACAAAGGACGTTAAAGGCGTTATTGACGGTATCGAATCCAAGGTATTCGGAATCGGTGCGGAAAGCTTTACCGCAGGTTCTCACGAATTTTGCATGGGTTATGTAATGAAAGCCAATAAGGATCACATTATCATGACATTGGATACCGGTCACTATCACCCGACAGAGGTTGTTTCGGCAAAGCTGGCTTCCATCTTTACTTTCAGCAATTCCGTATTGTTGCACGTTTCCCGTCCGGTTCGCTGGGACAGTGACCACGTTGTTGCATTTGACGATGAAACAAAGGCAATCATGGAAGAACTGGTAAGAATGAATAAGCTGGATTCTACATATATTGCAACTGATTTCTTCGATGCGTCCATCAACAGAATCGTTGCATGGGTAACAGGTTTAAGAAACACCAGAAAGGCAATGCTGTATGCACTGCTTCAGCCGGTTGAGATGATGAAGAAGATTGAAGCGGAGGGCGATGTTTCCGGTCGCCTTGCAATCACACAGGAATTTAAAGCCGCTCCGGTTGCTCTGGTATGGGATTATTATTGTGAAAAAACAGGCAAGGGCGCAGGTCTTTCCTGGTTGGATGGCATCCGTGAATATGAAAAGGATGTTTTATTAAAGAGATAAAATTTGCACATTTCCGGCGGCAGATCGCACTGCCGTCGGTTAATGTTCGGGATCTGTTTAAAATCCCGGAATAAAACTAAGGAGGGGATTAGGATTATTGTCAACAAGGACAATCAATCCGAAACAGAGGCTGTTGTCCACGAATTTCTGGCACAGCTGAATCTACCCGCACATATGAAAGGCTACGATTATCTTTGTACTGCGGTAACCGAGGCTGTTCAAAGCCTGCCGCACAAAAAGATTCCGGCTAAGATTTTGTATTCCGAAACCGCAAAGCAATATCATACGACCGACCAATGCGTTGAGCGCAATATTCGCTATTGTCTTTCGGAAGCATGGAATCAATCGGATTCGGAGTGTTTTCGCGATTTGTCTTCACTGCATGGAAGAAAAAGAAAGCCAACAAATATGGCGTTCATCTATGCCGTGGCAAATGAAATTATACTGGGTGCGGAGCGTTAAAACCCTTCTGTTCACCGCCAAAGGGGTTGTTGCAAAAAACAACACCCTTTTTAGTATAAAAAAGACTGCAAAAAACTTTGTTTTTTGCAGTCTTTTTCTGTATCAAAGCAAATTGCAGGGCTTAATCTCCGAGAATTTGTTCTTTCCCGTTTTCCGCAGCGCTTGCATACATCGCAAACATCACATTCATGGTATCCTCTGCATCCGCAGGAGAAAAATACACTTGCTCGTCATAGTATTTTCGGATTAACCGCTCATGACCGGAACCCCAATAATCCTTACCGACCGTCGGCTTCACATCCTCCGCCAGAGCCACGCCATCCGCCGTCAGCCGCCCATAGGCATAACGCACCGTTTTCTTTTCAAAAACCACTTCAACCTCCGGCGCACTGTTAATCGGATAAGCATTCGTGGCAAAGAAGATTCCACCCGCGCCGTTTTGAAATCGCATGTATGCCGTAAAGGTGTCCTCGGTTTCAATGACATCCTGCAAGGAATAATTCATACTGTTTGCCCGAAGCGAATCCACGCCACCGGCAATATAGGTCATAAAGTCCAATGTATGCACTGCCTGGTTGATTAAAACGCCGCCGCCCTCGGTTGCCCATTTTCCGCGCCATGCGCCGCTTCGGTAATACTCCGGCGTCCGATTCCATGTCATAAACGCGCGAACCGCACGAATTTCCCCGTACTCTCCGCTTTGCGCCATTTCCTTTAACCGGACAATGCTCGGATTATAGCGGTTTTGCAGGACAAGACAAATCTTATCCGCACCCGGCAGGGCTTTTAACTGATCCCACTCGCTCTTTGTCATCGTCGCCGGTTTTTCCGCAACAACCGTCTTTCCGGCGGCAAGCGCACGGCGAATCATGTCGAAATGCAGATAATGCGGCGTACAGATATGAACGGAATCAATCTGCTCATCCGCCAAAACCGCGTCAAAATGATCCAGGCATTTCACATCGTACTGTTCCCGACAAGCGTCAAGCCGCGCGGGATCAATATCACAAACCGCATAAAAGCGCGCATTTTCGGTATGCTCCAGCGCCATTGCATGAATCGGGCCAATCGCGCCGTAGCCTATAATACAAGCATTTTTCATTGTGATTCCCTCAATTTCTTGTCTGTCAACAAAATCCCTTTGTCGTCAGATAATCATAACTCATTTTCAAGGATTCAAACGGATCATGCAGCCAATTGCCATCCTGCTCTACCAAAGCCCATCTGGAGCCTGCCTTTTCGCAAGCAACAACAATATCGTCCCAATCCAGGTTGCCCTCGCCGACTTCCGCCATCGTTGGAACTGTCCAATTCTCCTTATCAACACGGAAATCCTTAAAGTGAATTGCCATTGCACGCTTGCCGAGCGATTCAATCACCTTTGCCGGATTTTTGCCGCCGACTTGCACCCAATAAGTATCCACAATAAAGTTAAATACCTCCGGATCGGTTCCCTCAATCAAATAATCCAAAATTGTCTTTCCGTCCAGCTTTGCAAATTCAAACGCATGGTTGTGATACCCAAAATACATATTTTCCTGCTTAAGCGCCTCACAAACCTTTTGGGATTCCCGAATAAATTCCTCAAGCTTTTGACGGTCAGTGCCATATTCCTTCGGCATGATGCCTACGCCGCACAGGTCACTCCCCAAGGTTTTGTTATAATCAATAATTTCATCAATATTTTTCATAAAATCGGGGAATCCGCGGTGACTTGTCACAACCTTTAAGCCGTATTCATCCAAAATCGGCCGCATGTCCTTTGCCTTTAACGGCGTTCCCGAAATTTGTACAATCTTATAACCGATTTCCGAAATCTTTTTACAGCTTTTTTCAAAATCCTCAATATTCTGAATACTGTCGCGTATTGTATAATACTGCGCTCCGATATGTTTATCCATGTTTTTCGCTCCTCTCTTAATAGGTTGTTGTGTTATCAACAATAATCTGCTGATCTTTCTTTACAACGGTCGATGTTCTGATTTTCTCCTGCAACAGCTCGTAGAATCGGTCATCCGGGAAATTCTTAACATCCACCGTTTCGCCCGTCCATGCACTCAGATGAATGGAGTTTGAAATCGTCAGACCGTTAATGCCCTCTTCGCCCGGTGCAATCAGCTTGCCGCCATGCAGCAGAACATCGGCGAAATTGCGGAAAATACCCACATGCTCCGGTCCCGAAAAATCTGCCGGAATCTTACACTCCCAACAATCCGGTACGCCAAACGGCTGCTTGTTGATTTTATTATGCTCTCTTTCCGAAATCACGTTCCGATAGAACATCAGCGTGTTATTTTCAATAATCACCTTACCCATATCGCAAGCGATTTCCAGACGATTTGTTCCCGGAGTTTCGCCGGTGGACGTGATGTATTCGCCGGTCGTGCCGTTATCGTATTCCATATACGCCATCACATCGTCCTCAACCTCAATATCGTAATATTTTCCAAAAGACGCTTTGGCAAAAATTCTGTCCGGCATCCCAAACAACCACTGCCACAAATCCAGCTGATGCGGATTCTGGTTAATCAGTGCGCCGCCGCCCTCGGTTTTCCAGGTGGAACGCCAGGTGCTGCTGTCATGATATGCCTGCGGACGATACCAGTCCGTAATAATCCAGGTGATGCGCTTAATATCGCCCAGATCGCCGCGCTGAATCATTTCACGCAGCTTTTGATAAACCGGGCGCGTCCGCTGATTATACATAATCCCGAACAGCTTGCCCGACTTCTTCGCTGCTTCATTCATTTCTTTGACCTGCTTGGTATAAACACCGGCAGGTTTTTCTGTAATAACATTCAAGCCATAATCGAATGCCCGAATCGCAAGCGGCGGATGATCGTAATGCGGAACGGCAATAACAACCGCATTGCACACACCGCTTTTATACATTTCCTCCGCATTCTCAAACACCGGAACATCGGGATAAGCTTTCTTCGCAGCCTCGCGGCGCGGCTCCGAAATATCACAGATTGCCGCCAGCTTCATCCCCGGAACCTTGCCCTGCATGATATTCTGCGCATGGCTTGTTCCCATATTTCCAAATCCGATAACACCCATTTTTACTTCATCCATTTTTTACTCCGTCCTTTCTGTATGAATCCCTGTTTGTAAAATTAATAATTTGAATATGCCTACACGGAATTTTATCTGTTTTTCATTCCATTCCGGCTCAAACATCCGCTACGATGCGCGGAACTCGCCTCCATATAATGAAAAACAGATAAAATTTCTTTCCGATTACATTACAATAACTCATTCAGCGCCTTAAATGCCAGCGTAAATGTCCCCTCGCCGCCTTCGGGCAAATCCTTCATTAAATCTCCGTTTTCCAATCCGCTTAAGCCCTCAAAGCTTCCCAGATGCGGCTCTAAGCTCAAAAATCCATGATAGCCACCGTCAAAAAGCTGCTTTAAAATCTCTCTGACATGACCATCGCCCATTCCTGCCGGAACAACCGAACCATTCTGCGCCTTTGCGTCCTTGATATGCATATAAACAACATAATCCTTCATCAGCTCATAAGCGCGCAGCGTATCCTCACCGCACTGTACAAAATTCGCCGGATCAAATACTGCCTTAAAATGCTCGCAGGCAAGCTCCTGCATTAAATCATGACAGCGATCCGCAATATCACCGTAAATATCCTTTTCGTTTTCGTGCAGCAAAATCACATCCTGCTGCTCCGCATACGCAATCATTTTTTTCAACCGGCTCAAAACCTCTGTCCGTTCGTCCGCAGTCCACTCGCCGCCCTCGTGGAAGAAGCTGAAAATACGAATATATTTCGCGCCCAATTCCTTTGCGATATGTACTACTCTTTGGAACAGCTTAAAATGCGGCGCAAAATCCTCTGCAAGCTGAACCTTGCCGATTGGCGAACCGATAGAAGAAACCTGAATCCCATACTCCGCCATCTTACCCTTTAGCTGCGCAACCTCCGCGTCATTCAACTCCGAAATATTTTTCCCGTTAATACCGCGCGGTTCAAAATACCGAATTCCTAACTTATTCAATACTTGAAACTGCACGTCAATATCCGATGCGATTTCATCGGAAAATCCACTGATATACTGATACATATTCATCCTCCATTCTAAAATATCCATCGCCCAAAGACTTAATTTAACTATAGATTAGCACAAACATTAAAAAAATACAACCGAAAAATTGTTATTATTATTGCATTTCTTGCGGTTTTATGATAAACTGAAATAGGGTGATGAAAAATGTATTATGCAATATCAAAATCTGTGGAGGAACATCCGTCAAACGATTACTTTTTTCTGCATAGTCATGAGCATTATGAAATTTATATGTTCCTGGAGGGGGATTCAAAATACGTTGTGGAGGAAAACACCTACAGCCTGGAGCCGGACGATATAATTGTGATCCGAAAACACGAAATGCATCGGGTGTATCATAACAGTTCCAAATGCTACAGACGTTATGTGCTGACGATTTTCCCCGAATTTTTTGCTCAAAATCAATGTCCGGAGTACGAACGGTGCTTTACGGATTTTTCAATGGGGACAGGGAATAAAATTTCTGCCGAGCTGGTACGCTCCAGCGGCCTTTACAATGCTTTTTTGCGTTTGGAAAAATACTCGGACAATTTTCGGAATAACCAATCTCCGATCATCCAAGCAACATTAATAGAAATTCTGTATCTGCTCAACACCATCACCGTCTTTTCCGCGGCAGACGCGCTGAAAAGTCCAATAAAATCCGTAATTACCTATATTAATAACCATTATACGGAAAACATTAATTTAGATGAATTGGAAAAAAATTTTTATATCTCCAAATACCATCTATGCCGCTTGTTTAAGCATGCGACCGGTCTGACGGTACATGGATACATCATCAGCAAGCGCCTGATCCGCGCCTGCGAATTAAGAGATGAGGGAGTCAGCCTGGGCGATGCGGCGTCGCTTGCCGGGTTCAGCAGCTATTCCGCATTTTACAGAGCCTATCTGCACCAATACGGCTTCTCCCCCAAAAACAATCACGAAATTTAAACGCGCTCGTAGGTCAGAAACCGAAACTCTAACCCCTTGCTGCTAAAATGCGGCTCGCTTTCTTCTGCAATCCGCCAATTTTCATCCGCGTCAAAATCGGGCAGAAAAGCGTCCGCCTCCCGATCAGCGTTGACTTTTGTGATATATGCCTTTTGGCAATATGGCAGTAGCATCCGATAAATTTCTCCGCCGCCGCATACAAAAACCTCGCTGTCATACCGTTTCAGCTCCTCCAAAAGCTCCTCTGCCGAATGAACCGCCGTTACACCCTCGCGTGAAAAATCCCGATCCCGCGTCATGACGATATTCACACGCTCCGGCAGCGGATTTCCGCCCGGTAAGGAGTCGAGCGTTTTTCTTCCCATGACCACAACATTCCCGGTCGTCATTTTCTTAAAATACTGCATATCCTCCCGAATATGAAACAGCAATTGATTTTCTTTTCCGATTCCCCAATCCCTTGAGGACGATGCAATTAAATTCATTTTGTATTCCTTTCCGCACGAGATTTAATCCCATGCAATTCCAAATTCCTGCTGATCACTGTAAATCGGCACATCAAACGATACCGATCCGCCCAAGGACTCGACCAGGCTCTTGACCGACCGCGCCTGCTTGACCGCCCAGGCAACATCTGTTGCATATTGATGGGTTGCCGGATTTTTCGGATTCCACTTCATTTTATACAGCGTATTCTGACCGCTGTTGATATAGTTTCTGCTGATCCATTCCGCACCGCCGTTGATCGCCGCGTCAACGCTCGTCCAGCCCTGCTCAAAGGCATATTTCGCGCCGCCGCCAATCGGGTCATTATCATATGCGCCGATTCCAAATAAGTTGTAAACGACCGTTCCGTTATATTCCACGCCCGCCGCCAGCTTCGATGTTCCGTTTCCGCTTTCCAGGACTGAATGTACCGCCAGATAAATCTCGCTGATTCCGTTCGCCTTTGCCGCCGCCAGGAAAGTCTCGCCCTTATTTTCCAAAACGCCCTTTCCTTTCAGATAATTGTTTAATGCCGCCGCGCTGATTCCGTTCGAAACCGAAAGATCAAGGAATTGATATTTCGCATATCCGGTCGAGAAGTTCGCCGGATTCAAATATTTTTCAACATCGCTTCGGGACGCTGCCGCCGCATTGGACGTAAAAATTGTCGGCGCAGCTTTCATCTGTGCATCCACCGCCGCGCTGAAGCTTGTGTTATAATGTGTATAGAACACCGGCATAGATAGCTCCGCGATTCTTTGTTCCACCGGCTTTGAAATATAATGATATTCAAACGGTGTTCCGTCATCCGGCACGCAGGAAATGGTAAACGTATCCTCCGTACCGTTGGACGCGCGCAGCGTAATGACCGACATTCCCTCGCTGACTGCATGAAGATTTCCCTCGCCGTCCACAGTCACAACCTCCGGATTGCTCGAATACCACGCCACTATTTTATTCCGCGCATTTTGCGGATAAAGATAAGACGTCAGCTTATAATCACTGTCCACGCGAATCGCCTCCACCGCATTGGTGATAAACGCGCCGCGCACCGGGATGTCATAAATCTGTACATAAACCGTACATTTCGCGGTAAATCCGCCATCGTCCGTTTTCGCAACCACCTGGGTGGTTCCCGTTCCAACCGGCGTAACCGTACCGTTTTCGTCCACCGAAGCAACCGCGGTATTTTCCGAAGTCCATGTGACCTTTTTATTTGTCGCGTCTGCCGGAGCAACGATCGCCTCTAATTTTGCCGTAATGGGACGATCTATGTAAAACAGCATATCCTTTCGCGAAAGCGACACGCTCTCCGTTCCCCGAATCACATCAATCTTAATATCGTTGGAAACCTTTCCGCATTGCACCTTAACAAATGCTTCACCCGGAACGCCGACCGGTGTCACTACGCCGTTTTCATCCACCCGAATCACCGATTCATCCGAGGAGATATAAACAAGCTTTTTGTCTGTGGTATTAACCGGCATCGGATGAACATCCAGCTGCAAATTCTGATCCTTGCTCAAATGAACGGACAGGCTTTTGTTATAAACATTGACCTTCTCGCACGGAATATCCGCATCAAATAGCGGAGAATGGACAAAATACGCCTGCGGCCCCTGCTCCGCTTTTTCTTCCTCCGCCGCCTGCTCCTGCTCCAGCATGGCTTCAATATCCTCATAAATATCATTTGCCGCATAAGCCGACGCACTCAGCATCATCGCCAGTGTCGCCAAAATCGGCAATATCTTTTTCACATTCATTTCAAATCCCACTCCACCGCCATAATTTAGCCTTATTATAGCATACTTTATCGACTTCTGTCAAATTTCCGATGATTTTTGAACGCACTTTCCGTTAATAAAAGTATACACGCACCGCGCGTCAAAGCGAACCGGATTTTGCGTAAAGACCGCAATATCCGCGTCCTTTCCGACCTCTAAGGTTCCCACGCGATCCGCAATTCCGCAGTTCTCTGCGGCAATCCGCGTCATGCCGTACAGTGCCAATTTTTCATCCATGCCGTATTTTACCGCCATCGCCGCGCAAAGCGGAAGATTTTCAATCGTGATTTCCGGATGATCGGTAATAATCGCCACAGAAATCCCCCGTTCGGACAAATTTTTATAAGTCGCAAATGTCAGATTATGCAGTTCGGGTTTGCTGCGGTCGGAAAGCGTCGGCCCCAGCATAACTGGCAGCTTCTCCCGTTCCAGGATTTCCGCAATCCGATCGCCGTCCGAGCAATGCTCCAGAGTGATGCGAATATTAAATTCCTTGCCCAGACGAATCGCCGTACAAATATCATCCGCACGATGCGCATGAATCTTTACGGGAATCTCTCGCCGTAAGACCGGAATCAGCGCCTCCGCTTTCATATCAAATTCCGGACGGTCGTTTTCCTCCGGATCCTCCTCCCACTTTTCAAGCTGCTCCATATAAATCCGCGCCTTAATCAGCATTTCCCGAATCAACGCCGCAGTACCCATCCGCGTCACCGGGGTATCCTCTTTTTCATTATAAACCACTTTCGGGTTCTCCCCCAGAGCAAATTTCATCGCACACGGCGCTTTCAGAATCATATCATCCACGCAAATCCCATCCGTTTTTATCGCCGCAAATTGTCCGCCGACCGGGTTCGCACTTCCCGGCCCGGTCACAACCGTGGTAATTCCGGCAAGCCGCGCATCCCGAAACGCCCGGTCAAACGGATTAATTCCATCAATCGCACGCAAATGCGGCATAATCGGATCGCTGTCCTCGTTCCCGTCATCGCCCTCAAAGCCGAGCGAATCTTCAAACATCCCCACATGGCAATGCGCGTCAATCAGCCCCGGCGTAATCACCATCCCGGCCGCATCAATCGTCTGATCGACTTGGTACTGATCCGTTTCCGTCCCCACATATCGAATTTTATCATCAAAAACAATCACGCCGTTTTCAATAACTTCCCCCGTACAGGGAATAATTTTTGCATTCTTAATCTGAATCATAAGCGAATCCCTCTCATCTCGTCCGATTTCCTAATAAAAATAGTTTTTGTAAATATTATAACATAAAGCTTGATATTTGTATAGAGGATATGGTATAATAATATTGACCAATTATAAAATGGTAATATGCTTGATTTTTTGATTAATAGAATATAGGTGATTGTAAAGTGGAATTTCTTGAATGAATTTTCATCTGTTTTTCGAGCTATGGAGGCGAGTTCCGCGCAACGTAGCGGATGTCTGAGCCGCAATAGAGCGAAAAACAGATGAAAATTCTTGTCACTCCATTCGAGAAATCACCGAACCAATATAATAGGAAACAAATCAACATTTTCACGGAAAGGAATCAATAGAATCATGGATACACTGGTAAGAGGAAGCAGCGCGGACGGAGCTATTCGGATTTTCTGCGCTGTCACGACCGATCTTGTAAACGAAGCACATAAAATTCACAAAACCTATCCTGTTGCAACAGCGGCGTTGGGCAGATTGCTCACCGGCGCGTCACTGATGGGCGCTATGCTCAAAAATGAGGACGACACCGTAACGCTGCAAGTCCGCGGCGATGGGCCGATCGGTACATTAGTTGCCGTAACCGACAGCCATTCCAATGTCCGCGGCTATGTCGGCAACCCGTTTGTCGAACGTCCGCTGAATGAAAAAGGAAAATTGGATGTCGGTGGCGCAGTCGGACAGGGAACGCTTTCCGTCATTCGGGATTTGGGGCTGAAAGAACCGTATATTGGTCAGATTCCCCTGGTTTCGGGAGAGATCGCGGAGGATTTAACGGCATATTTTGCCGCGTCGGAGCAAATCCCCACTGCCGTAGCGTTGGGAGTTTTGGTCGATACGGACAATACCGCTTTGGCTGCCGGCGGCTTTATCGTGCAGATGATGCCCGGCTCAACCGATGAGATGGCGCAAAAGCTTGAAAACATCATTAACGAGCTGCCGCCCGTCACCACTATGATTCACGAGGGAATGAGCGCCGAGGATATGCTGTTCCGCGTAACCGATGGCTTTGACATGCTGATGGATAATCATGTGATTCATCCGAAATATGAATGTAAATGCTCCAAAGAGCGCATGGAGCAGGCGCTGATCTCCATCGGGAAAAAGGAATTGCAGGATTTAATTGAGGAGCAGGGTCAGGCAGAGCTGACTTGCCACTTCTGCGATAATCGCTACACATTCTCCAAGGAGGAATTGGAAAAACTCCTGGAGCAGGCAAAGGGGTAAACGATGAAGCGCGACATCCGATGGTTCAGCCTTGCCGGCTTATTGATCGGCATCCTGCTCATGAGCCTGTTTGTAACGAATGCCGGAGATGATTTTTTCTACGCGACCTTTGCAAAAAGCGGATTCGGACACTTTATTGAAGCGCATACCGATCACTATCTGCATACCAACGGGCGGTGTATTGTGCATATTCTGGCATCCGTTTTCCTGTGGCTTCCGCATATTTTCTGGAAAATCACCAATGCGATTATGTGGGTGGCGGTAACAATGAATCTCTATCGGCTGCTGAACCTTTATATAAAAGACGTGTCAAAGCTGCGCTTTTTGATGTTTCTGCTCTGCGGCGCGTTTTTGACAATTCACATTGAAATGGCAAAGGAAAGTACGCTGTGGCTGACCGGCTCGTTTAATTACACTTATCCGCTGATGATGTTCACCTGGTACTGGTATCTGCTGTTCACGTATGAGCGGCAAAGCACCGTCAAGCTGTGTGTGGTCGGATTTCTTGCCGCCGCCTCAATGGAGCAGGAATCCGCCTTGACCGTCATTTTGACAATCGGCTATTTTATCCGGTTATTGACGCAAAAGCAGTCCATTGAACCCAAGCTGAAAAAAGCATTGCTGCTGACGCTGCTCGGTGCGGTATCGCTTTTTCTCGCTCCCGGCAATCTCAGCCGAATGGGCGACGAAATCGGCAGCTCCAACGGCACATTTTTCAATATCTTTAACGGTATTGATTTTATGCTGAACTACAGCATTTCTTCCAATTATATGATCTGGCTGAATCTGGTGTTCATGACCTGTTGCGGCGTTTATCTGTATCGGAATCGGCTTCGCGTGATCGCGTGGCTGCTGCCGTTCGAGATTGCCGCGCTGCTGATTACCAATCACTCCGGCGATTTCGCCTGGATGGGTGCGGCTTATTATGTGATATTCTATGCTTCGAGAGTCTATTATTTCACAGCAGCTCTCGGCGCGGCATATGTATATTTCCAAAATAATCAAAATCCGCTGCCGTTGATTGGGTTGATTTTCGGAATCTTTTCCTGTGCGTTTATCGTGTTCTCGCCAACGCTCGGCGCACGCGTGATTCTCTTTGCCGAGATCATGATTATTCTGAATACGGTCGTGCTGTTGTCCGAGATTGTGAAAAAGCAAACCGTCCCTTATGCGGTTGTGCATTTACTGGTACTGGCGCTTTCGGTTTGGAATGTGGTTTATATTACGCATGGATTTTATAAGAATGACAAGGTTTATCATGAGAACGTCCGTCTGATTGAGGAATGGCACAAAACCGGCCGCGGAGAATTGCACCAGAAGCAATACCGCAATGACGCGTTTGAACATTCCATGCCCTATAACAGCGATTATCATGACGGAAGATATAAAGAATATTTTGATATTCCCATACGAATACATATCATTTGGGAATAAAAAGGTTGCAGTGATGATTGAACCCGGTTTCCGGATCGGGTTCGGATTCATGGACAGCCTTTTTTATTGCAAAAAAATAAAATCCCCTCCGAAAAGGGGATTTTAAAGAGTAATATCTCTTGATTATTTAACCCAGTCTGCCATTGTTGTTTTAACAAACTTAGTATTGGTTGCACCTGTGATAGCACCATTAGTGATAGCATCCTGAATGCTTGCAGCTGTTGAAGCGTTCAAGCCGTTCAAATCACCTGTACTTGTTGTTACAACATTTTCAACAGAAAATCTTGAGATATTTAATACCGGAACTTCATATTTCATTGTCTAAATACCTCCTATTACTTCAATGCACCGCTAACGATGGATACTGATGAATACTCAGCAGTATTGTAGTTAACGATCAAACCGATTGTTGCAGCTGCGTCAATTGAAGCACCCAAATCAAATGCCTTTGTGTACTGTGTTGCTTCGCCGCCAACCGGAGTTGCGCTGATTGTCCACTCAATTGTTGATGTAGCAGCGGACGGTGTGAAGTTAGCCAGACCTGCTACTGCATTCTCTGTCTTATCTTCGTTTGTCCATACATCGCCTGTACCACCAACATCTGACGGCTTAACGTTCAGAATTGCTGATGAATCAGCTGTAGCACCTGTGTTTGTCGGAACTGACGGCTTTGCCGGAGTTACCTTGTTACCAGGGAATGTAGCACCTATAAGGTTTGCACTATCCATTACGTTTGCTGGTTTCTGTGCTGCTACACCATAGGAAGTTTGATTACTTGAACCATTTCCTACTTCACAATAAAAGTCAACAATATCAATTGCAATATCCTCTGTTTCAACTCCAGATAATAACTTTAATCCCTTGAGTGTTATAATATCAGTAGGTGTGCTTTGAGCTTGACCCTTACCAGTGGTATCTGAGAAAGCATACGTAAATTTATTATTTTTATAAGTCCATGAACCACCTGCATACTTTGACTTACCATATACAATATTGTTATATACGTCTTCCTCTGCATCTTCATCCCAAGTTGTTGCTAAAGGACCATTTTTCATATCAAACTTGGTTTCGTCTAAGTTAAAGGAAATTTGAAATGAACCAACCTTATTTCCCAATGCGCATCCTGTAGTATCTACATTTACTGCAAGATCATATACGCCCTCAGAAGTTGAATTTAAATTCAACTTTACAACAGGCTCACTTGCTGCTTGAACTACAAAAGCTGAAAACATTGTAGCTGCCATAGCAAGCGCACTGCATGCAGCTATCAATTTCTTCATTACTCTCATTATTTATATCCTCCTTATTCAGCTTCTTCAACTACCTGTGTAGTCTTATCAGATATCGTCTTGATACCATCTACAGTTGAATCTTCTCCTAAAACATAATTGATAATAGGAGTAGTATCACCGATATTTACAATACCATCATCTGTCGTATCAGCAGCCTGCAAAGATTCTCCTGTTAATCCAGTTCCCAAAATATGATTAATAATAGGAGTAGTATCACCAATATTAATTACAGTAGAACCGTCAACATCACCCAACAGTCTTGTACTCTTTTTACCTACCGTAAATAAAGCAGAAGCAATAGTGCCGTCACCTCCTACACGTACCTCATATGTACCATCAGCAACATCACCAATAGGTACTTTTGTATAGGCATCGGCTTGCTCATCAATCTGCTTAATATTTTCCTCTGCAACAGTTGTCAGCAAAGAACCATCTGTATTGGTAGTAAGAACCAGCAAAGTCTTTCTTGCAGCTGCTGTCGGACAATTTTCAATAATAACACTCTTGCTAGCAGCGTCCCAAGTAGCTGTCATTTTAGCCTCCGCAGCAAAAGAACTTGTAGCCATAATACCTGCTAAACTTGCAACAATCGCGGAAGCAAGTAAAATTTTCTTTAATTTCATCATTTTAATCTCCTTCTTTCTTAGACCAAAAACTCCCAGCATCCTATAAGTTATGTATCTCTCTCTATGATTCCCCTATGCTCTCTCACAGAAAAAATCACCCTGTCCAAACAATCTACAACAGATTCTCTCATTATGCCCTGTGTAATTTACCCCGTGTGTTCTAATGGAGCGAATCCCACCCAAAATTGAGCCGAATCGGGGTAAAAAAGGTGCGGACAATCCTTAAAAAACGTCGGAGAATCCCATTTTACGCGGATTTTCTCGAAAAGGGTTTGTATAAAGTTAATAAAACCCAAAACCCAAATTAGCCAAAACGCTGAAAATCGTTATTTTGAATAAAAAGGCTTGAAATATCAGAAGAATTGTAGTAGAATATAGTCATGATGATGAGTGAGAGAGTCATCAGAAATGAAACAGGTACAGCAGAAAACAACCATTTAATATATATTTTTCTGTTTGTTTGGGTGGGATTCGCTCCATTAGAACACACGGGGTAAATTACACAGGGCATAATGAGAGAATCTGTTGTAGATTGTTTGGACAGGGTGATTTTTTCTGTGAGAGAGCATAGGGGAATCATAGAGAGAGATACATAACTTATAGGATGCTGGGAGTTTTTGGTCTAAGAAAGAAGGAGATTAAAATGATGAAATTAAAGAAAATTTTACTTGCTTCCGCGATTGTTGCAAGTTTAGCAGGTATTATGGCTACAAGTTCTTTTGCTGAGGATACATTCAATGCTGTATGGAATCCTGAAACAAATAGCGTTGACATTACCGGCTGCAAAGCTCCTGCGGAGGGAGGTAGAAAAACTGTTTTGGTTGTGAATACCAAAGACGGTACTGACGGTACTATCTTAGATACTATCAGTGAAACCGACATCATGCAGATTGATGAACAGGGAACAGCATATACTTCAGTATATGTAGGTCCTGACAAGCTCACTGAGGGTAAGTATTATGAAATCCGTATCGGCGGTGACGGTACGCTTCAGCGCATGGCTTTCCTAGTTCCGAAAAAATCGACAAATCCGTATGAAAACAGTACAAGATTAATCGGTGACCCAAGCGGTGACAACAAGATTAATAATACGGATGTTACTTATGTCATTAACCATGTTGTATCAATATCCGAGTTAACAGGTGAGTCACTGCAAGCAGCAGATGTTAATGCTGACAACAAAGTTAATAATACTGATGCAACATTCTTGATTAATAATGTTGTGGGCATTGATACTACAACAATTGACGGTAAAAAGACCGTTGGTGATCGAACAGAATATGTACCAGAAACAAAATAAAAAGGAGGAAAAAAGATGACCTTTTTAAGAAAAGTCATTTCATCAGTATGCGCTCTTAGCATGGTAGCAGCAATGGCAGTATCTGCTGTTGGTGTTCAGGCTGCTGAAAAGGGTTTAATTTCTGCTGATGTTACTGCATACAATAAAGAAACAGGCGAAGGAACAATTACAGTTTCTTTAAAAAATGTTGAGGATATAATGGGTGATTATGAGGCAGATTGCGCAACTATCGCTGGTGTTAGTAACAGTATTAAGTTAGATTCTACTGATTTTGATACATCATTATATAAGGCACTTCCGCCCGCAAAGCCTGCTTATAAAAATAATATAGTTAAAGCCGGTTCATGGGAAGGAACCTTTGCACCAGGACCTTATAAAGGTGACATGTTTACAATTTCTTGCTCTGGAATGAGCCTGACTACAAACAGTGAATTATATTCATTTAACTTCAAGGTAAATGATACAACCAAAGAAAATAAGATTGTAATTTATGATGCATACTTAGATGCTAATACATATGATCCTAATAATGACTATGCTTTGACAGTTCGTACATATGGTGACTCTGTACATGGTTCAACGGCAACATCTGATAGCTTAGGAGTTTCAGATACTGCTGTTACAATTGTAATTCCTGCCGCTGCAGAATCCGGTGCATCAACAGCATTGAATGTTGATCCGACAGATGTCGGTTTAGATGCAGATGCATGGACAGATGGCACAAGTACAGTTGCTGTTGGTCTTGCAAATGTTGCTGCACCCGCAAGTGCTGCTTCAAAGATTGAATGGACAATCAAAGCAACTCCGGTTGGTGGTTCAGAAGAAACAAAGACACAGTCTTTTGATCTGGATGCAACTATCGAAGCTGCTGCAACAATTGGTTTAATCGTTAACTATGATACTAATGAATTTTCATCTGTAACCGTTGTTAGCGGTGCATTAAAGTAATAGGAGGTATTTAGACAATGAAATATGAAGTTCCGGTATTAAATATCTCTAGATTTTCTGTAGAGAATGTTGTAACAACAAGCGGTTTTGACGCTGGTGTACAGAACGCTGTTAACACCGCTCTTAATAACTCAAAAATCGCAAATGGTTCAACTGCTACATTTGTAACAACCAAGCTTACAATGTCAGATTGGGTTAAATAATCGAGAGATATTACTCTTTAAAATCCCCTTTTCGGAGGGGATTTTATTTTTTTATTCCGCCTGTTCCATTTCGGCAAAAACATTGATTTTTTACCGCATTTGTGTTATACTGCTGATAAACAAAATCTATGCATTTGCACTGCAAAAAAGATCAGAAAGGATCACGAATCATGAAAAAAATTTTAATCATCGAGGACGACCGCGAAATTTCGGAGCTGGAACGCGATTACCTCGTTATCAACGGCTTTGAATGTGATATTGAAAATTGGGGCACGACCGGTCTGGACGCGGCGCTCCGCAACGATTACGATTTGCTGATTATCGACGTTATGCTGCCGGGAATGGACGGCTTCGAGATCCTATCCAACGTCCGTAAGAAAAAACAGACTCCGGCAATTTTCCTTTCCGCCAGAAGCGACGACATCGACAAAATCCGTGGCTTAGGCTTGGGTGCGGACGACTATATGACAAAACCGTTCAGCCCCAATGAACTGGTCGCACGCGTTAAGGCGCATATTGCCCGTCACGAAAAACTGACTGCCGGTCAGCAGGAATCCTCCGTTCTCTCAATACGCTCGCTGACAATCGACTGCGCAGCGCGGCGCGTTACCGTAAACGGCACTGAGATTCCGTTCACCGTAAAGGAATTTGATTTGCTGCTGTTTTTGGCACAGAACCCCAACCGTGCATTCTCCAAAGAGCATCTGTTCGACAGAATCTGGGGAATGGACGCGGTCGGGGATGTATCCACCGTTGCCGTCCATATTCAGCGGATTCGGGATAAGCTCGCAGTGAGCGGCGATAAATTTATTGATACCGTCTGGGGCGTTGGATATCGGTTTATTTGACATTTTGAACAAAAGTTCACAGTTACATGCAAAAAATGTGTTTCTGTGATAAAATGAGTCATTTTATGAGGAAATATGCGAAAAATAAGTTCACACTTTTTATGATTTTGTCGGAAAAATGCACTCTTATCTTAAATTAATGTAAAATTCGTTCTAAAACCCTTGCATTTTTCCAAAAAATTGTTTATAATGCAATTGTCGGTGGAACAGAAGAGTATTCTGGATTGAAGAAGGTAAAAAACTGTACAAGAAAGGGTTTATCCCTTTTGTACAGTTTTTTGCTTTTTTGGCAGATTTATTTCTGCCTTATTTCATTATAATAGTCTTTCTTCTTGGCTTTTCGGATTTCCTCATCTTTCGATCCTTTTCATCCTCTCGGTTTCGATTCATACAAATCTTTGCAATATTTGTTGTTTTTCATGTTGCAGTTTTTCGGGAAACGTGTTATAATATTGGTAAATAAACGTAACGAACAGAATTAAAGGAGAATTTTTATGTCATTGGGAAATGTTATGGTAGGTCAATCCGGCGGCCCGACGTCTGTGATTAATTCCAGCTTGGTCGGCGTATATAAGACGGCAAAAAGCCGCGGCTGCAAAACGGTATACGGAATGCGGTACGGAATCGACGGGCTTCTGAAAGAACAATATGTAGACCTGGCGGATTATATCCGCAGCGATCTGGAAGTCGAATTGCTGAAACGCACGCCCTCCTCTTTCCTCGGAACTTGCCGTTACAAGCTTCCGCCGGCAGATCAGCAGCCGGAAATTTATGAAAAGCTGTTTGCCATTTTAAAAAATCTGGACATCCGATATTTTTTCTATATTGGCGGAAACGATTCCATGGACACGATTATGCAGCTTTCCGAATACGCTGCCGCAATTCATTCCGATATTCGGTTTATGGGCGTGCCGAAAACGATTGATAACGACTTAGCCATGACCGACCATACGCCGGGATACGGCTCGGCGGCGAAATACATCGCGGTTGCTATGAAAGAAATCATCTGCGATTCCACTACCTATGCGGTGGATTCGGTAACGGTGGTTGAGATTATGGGCAGAAATGCCGGATGGCTCACGGCGGCGTCCGCATTGGCAAAAACAGAGGATTGCAGCGGCCCGGATTTAATCTATCTTCCCGAATCCGTTTTCGATCTGAACCGATTTATGCAGCAGGTACAGGAGGCAAAAAAGCATAAGGACGCTGTGGTTGTTGCGGTTTCCGAGGGTGTAAAAACGGCAGACGGAAAATATATCTGCGAATCGGCGAAAAGCGAGGATCCATTCGGTCACACCATGTTGGGCGGAACGGCGCTCTATCTGGCGGATTTTCTGGGCGAGAACATCGGGATCAAGTCCCGCGGAATCGTTTTCTCGACCTTGCAGCGCTGTGCATCGCATGTCGTTTCGCGGTGCGATATTACAGAGGCATATACTGCCGGTGCGGCGGCTGTTGAAGCGGCATTGCGCGGAGAAACCGGAAAAATGGTCATTTTCAAGCGCCTTTCCGACATGCCGTACTGCATTACGACCGACACCTACGACATCCGCAAAATTGCCAACGCCGAAAAGTGTGTGCCCACCGATTGGATTACCCAAAACGGAACCTATGTTTCTGACGCATTTGAAGCCTATGCACGTCCGCTGATCATCGGCGAGCTGCCGCCATTCATGGTCGATGGAGTACCTCGGCATTTGTCTATTTAATAAGAAGATATTGCTTTAGCCGCTCATATGCCGCGCTGTCAACCAGCAGCTCCATACGCGTGCCATCGGGGGTATATTCCTCGCTTAACACCTTCTGGCTGCTGTGCAGTTCGCTGACCTCTCCGCCCTTGTCATAGGGGATGCAGACGGTCACGCGGCGCTTTTGTCCGGGCGCTGTTTCGGAAACCGCCGCAAGCAGCGCGTCCATATGCAGCCCGGTTTTTGCGCTGATACTCACCGTGCGGTCAAAATTACCGTTAAAAACCGGCTCGGACATGGTTTTATCGCATTTGTTAAAAACGCCGATCACCGGTTTACCGGACGCGCCAATCTCCGACAAGACGCGCTCGACCACCTGAATCTGATTTTGCGCCTCATCCGAGGACGCGTCAATCACATGCAGGAGCAGATCTGCCACGACCGCTTCTTCCAGGGTGGATTTAAATGCTTCCACCAGATGATGTGGAAGCTTTCGGATAAATCCCACCGTATCCACCAGCAAAATGCGGCGGTTATCCTCCAGTGTGATTCCGCGCGATGTCGGATCCAACGTAGCAAACAGCTTATCCTCCGCAAAAACTCCGGCATCGGTCAGCGCATTTAAAAGCGTGGATTTTCCGGCATTGGTATAGCCCACCAGGGCGGCGGTGATGATACCGTCTTTTTTTCGGCGCGAACGAAGCAGCTCGCGGCGTTTTTTTAATTCGCGAATTTCCTCCTCCAGCGCACTGATTCGGCGGCGAATATGTCGGCGATCGCTCTCCAGACGGGTTTCACCGGGACCGCGCGTACCGATTCCGGCACCGGTTCGGCTCATTTCCACACCAAACCCACGCAGACGCGGCAAGCGATATTTCAGCTGTGCCAGCTCCACTTGGAGCTTTCCCTCGCTCGTTTTGGCTCTCATCGCAAAAATATCCAAGATCAGCATGGAACGATCCAATACTTTGATCTCCAGAAAATCCGAAATATTGCGCATCTGCACAGGGGATAACTCATCATCAAAAACAATGCAGTCCGCCTCCAGTGTCCCAATGGCATTTTTGATTTCCTCAAGCTTTCCCTCGCCCATATAAGATGCAGCCTCCAAGTCGGGACGATTCTGGATCACCACACCTGCCACTTCGCCGCCGGCGGTTTTGACAAGCTCCCCCAATTCATCAATGGACTCCTCCGTAGTATCCTCCAATGCGTCACGCAAGCCTCGATGGACTCCGGCAAGAATAAACCGTTCTTTCTTCTCTTCGTTCATGATCATTCTCCGTTCCGCCGCCAATTGCGGCTCCTTTTCCTCTTATTATATCAGAAAAAATCGGTTTCGTACAGATTTTTAAAAAATTTTAAAAAAATTTCAAAAAACATCTTGTAAAATTGCGGATTTATGATATAATAGATGGGTATAGTGTATAGTTTACGATAAAGGAGGTTATTTTCGTGCAGAATGTATTGCTGGTAATTCACATTGTTGTAACGCTTTTGCTGATCTTTATTGTGCTTGTACAGGAAGGTAAGGATCCGGGAATGCGCGGCATTCAGGGCGCTTCGTCCGACATGGGCGATTCTTTCTTCAAGAGCAACGGCGGCACAACAAAAGAAGCGATGTACATCAAACTCACAACAACACTTGCTATTCTGTTCCTTGTAACGACAATGGCACTGGTTGTATTGTCCGCATAAGAAGAATTTTTACAAACAGTATTGCCGGAATGGTCAGCACTGCCCCGATGTCAAGATTTTTATATGAAAATATTAAAAAATGTCTTGACAATTATATGCAGTTTATTGTATAATAGATATGTTGCATGGGCAGTATTTGGACCGGCTCCTGCAAGACTGAATTTCCATCAAGTCCATTTTTGAATTGACTTGCCGGAGGGAGGGATAAAAGTGTCTGAAGTAAGAGTAAAAGATAACGAATCCTTAGATAGTGCATTACGTAGATTTAAGCGCCAGTGTGCAAAATCGGGTGTTATGTCGGAGATCAGAAAGCGCGAGCATTACGAAAAGCCAAGCGTAAAGCGCAAGAAGAAGTCCGAAGCTGCAAGAAAGAGAAAGTATTAATCTCTGTCCGGTACCCGGACATGCTTGTGGCAGACACCGTTCTATAAATATTTGATGGAACTACAGGACATGAGATCGCGGTGTCAGCGCGGTTGTCCGCAAAGGGTATCGTAATAATGAAATTTCGGGAGAACGCATGCGTTCTCCCTGCTATGCTGGTATAGCTCAGTTGGTAGAGCAGCTCATTCGTAATGAGCAGGCCGCGGGTTCGAGTCCCATTACCAGCTCCATAAAAAAACCGCCTTAGTTTAGGCGGTTTTTTTATTCTCTTTTATCCACCGCATAATCTTATGTATAAAGTAATTCATGGATGCACTTGATATTTCTTGAAAAAAATTTGACTTTCTTCTATAATAAATAAAAAAGCATTTCTCCGAACTTCCGAAAATTACCGCTTGAAAAAATACATAAAAGGCTGTATTATTAGAACAGCGGTTGACATAATTCGATTATATTCACATTATGTAAACCCAAGAGGCTTAATGTATAGAAGCAGAGTAAGCGCTCTGCGGATTAAAGGAGGATTTTTATATGAACTTAAAAAAGATTCTTTGCGCGGTCCTTTCAACAGCGGCACTGACAGCAAGCATGAATGCATTTGCTGCGATTCCGTCCGATGTTGCGGGAACACGTTTTGAAGAACCGGTTCAGGTTCTGAACGCACTCCGAATCATGATCGGAGATGACAACGGAACGTTCCGTCTGGATGATACGATCATCCGAAGCGAGGTTGCGAAGATGGCAGTACACGCTATGGGAATGGAAGCCATCGCAGAAAGCACGAAAGGCAACAACGACTTCCTGGATGTTCCGGCGGATCACTGGGCAAACGGCTATGTGCATGTTGCGTCCAGCATGGGCTTAGTTGTCGGCGATGGCGACGGAAACTTCCGTCCCAATGATAAAATCACTTATGCCGAAGCCATGACAATCTTTGTTCGGGCGACAGGTTACGAGGAAGCGGCAAAATCCAAGGGTGGATTCCCGAACGGATATATGGTAACCGGTTCATCGGCAGGTCTTTCGGATAACGTTCAGTCCGGTATGAATGAGCATATCTCGCGCGGAAACGTCGCATTTCTGACACAAAATGCACTTCAGGCAAAGATGATGGAGCAGACAGGCTACGGCTCCAATGTAAAATACGAAGTGACAGACAAGACGCTTTTGGAAGAAAAGCTCAAGGTAACAAAGCTTGAGGGTCAAATCAAGGCAGTTGAGGGCGCGTCCATCGACGGCTCGGCAGCACTTGCAAAAAACCAGATTAAAATTGACGATACCGTCTATCAGGCTTCCGAAAACTTCTCAAATCTTCTGGGATATAACGTAATTTTCTACGTAAAAGAGAACGCATCCAAGAGCGATGAGGTCATCCTGGCGATTGAGAAAAAGGGACAAAACGCTTCTGTTGAAATTTCATCCGATTTATTTAACAAAGTGACAACAAGAAACTCCAATACAGCAATCGAGTATTTCAAGAGTGAAAGCTCTTCCACAAAGTACACGGCTGAGATTGAGAATGACGCAGTGATGATTTATAACGGCAAAAAGGTAGACTTTAATGCCGATTTGCTGAACCTTTCCGATAAGGAAGGCTCCATCGTACTGCTCGACACAAAGAAAAACGCAAAATACAATATTGTATTTGTTAATGAGTACAAGAACTATGTTGTGGATCAAGTAACCTCCGCAAACAAGATTACCGATAAATACGGAAACGGCACATTAAAATTAGACGATGCCGTAAGCTACTCACTGAAAAAAGGCTTTGATGAGATTAGCTTGAAAGATTTAAAGGAATACGATGTTCTTTCGGTCTATGAGAGCGCAGATAAGTCCCTGTATTCCGTAACCGTAACCTCCAATTCCGTTACCGGCAAGATTACGGCAAAGGACGATAAGGGCGTTTATATCAATAATGAGCATTACAAGATTGCAAAAAACTATCACGATGTTCTGGATATAAATTTAGAGGGAACGTTCTATCTGGACGCAGCAGGCAAAATTGCAGCGGTTGATACAACCTCCAACCTCAGCTCCAACTATGCGTACCTGCTCAATGCCTACACCGATAACGGCACAGAGGTTTCTTCCTTTAAGCTATATACCAAAAACGGCGAGGAAAAGGTACTCTCCGCAAACGAGAAAATCCGTTTCAATGACACAACCGTAACTTCAAAATCAGTTGTAACTGCGCTCAACAGCGGCGGTTCAACCAAAAAGCAGCTGATTACCTTTACGGAAAACGCTGACGGAAAAATTACCGGCATCAAAACTGCCGAGGATAGCTCCGCGTCCGGAAAGATTAATAAGGACGTATTTACCTTGAACTACAAGCTGTCCGACGCCGTATATGACGCCGATCTGTCCAAGCTGTCCAATGTCCGCATTGACGACCAGACGCTTATATTCAGCATCCCTGAGGGTTCCACCGATTATGAAATCGTAAAGAAATCCACGTTCGAGGATAAGCAGAAGTATAATGCACAGGTTTATGATATGACTGAAAGCTATACCGCAAGAGTCGTTGTTCTGACGAATGCCGCATTAAAGGCAAATGCAGACAGCTCACTGGCAGTTGTAAAGCAGATTTCAACAGCGATGAATTCAGAAGATGAACAGACAAAGCTCTTAACCGCTTTGGTAGACGGTGAGGAAAAGAAGATCTTTGCCGAGGATGATACGGTTCTTGTGAAGAACGGTAAAGCATTGGAAACAGGCGATATTATTCAGTATAAGACCAACTCCAAGGGCGAGATCGTCAGCGTGAGAGTTCTGTTAGACATCTCCGCAAAAGACACAGAGGGCGTTACAGAGCCGGTAGAAAACCTGAAAACAGTATACGGTAAGGTTACGAAGAAATTCTCCAACTCCGTAAATGTAACCGTCAACGGCGCATCCGAAACAAACTATGTGCTTTCGAATAACGTCAAGGTTTACTCCGTAGACAGCACGCTTTCCAAGAATAACGTAGAACTGTCCTCCATCGGCGACATCCAGAGCTTCGACGCAGAAGAAGGCAACAGAATCCTGCTGAAGCTTTATAAGGGTGCGGTGACAGAAGCAGTTATCGTTAAATAAACTAAACTCTCCTCTTTTCCCTATCCTTGCGGGAAACCATACAAAAAAGGCTGCAAAAACAAATACGCTCGGTCGGGTAAATATCCATTAATCCCTCCCCTATATCATCATGTCCATGCCGAGCCGAATCGTTTTTGCAGCCTTTTTCATTTTTTATCAAATCTTTAGTTTTATTTCAGTTTTTTATAATCTGCAACACACTATAAACGGCATAGGTATGCGGTTTATCCCTCTCTCATGCAAATCCCCCGGTCTGAATCGGCACTTTTTTGATAAAATACTTGAAAAAACACCGGAAAAGTGATAAAATAAGAGATACTATGGATATTTATACACTTGAAACAATCGAAAGGAATTATCGCTCATGCTCAGATATTTTACAGCCGGCGAAACGCACGGGAAATGTCTTACTGTTATTATAGAAGGAATGCCCTCCGGAGTTCGGATTGATCTCGCAAAAATCAATGCCGCACTTGCGGCTCGTCAGCAGGGTCATGGCCGCGGCGGACGAATGTTAATTGAAAAGGATACGGCAGAAATCCTATCCGGTGTTCGCGGCGGATATACGCTTGGCAGTCCGATCGCTCTGAAAATCGAAAATAAGGACTGGCAAAACTGGTCGGAGATTATGGGCACTGAAGAATCCAACGGAGCAAAAGCCGTAAAGTGTCCGCGCCCCGGTCATGCGGATTTGACCGGCGGCATGAAATACGATCATCATGATTTAAGGAACGTTCTGGAACGCGCAAGCGCCAGAGAAACCGCGGCAAGAGTCGCGGCAGGCGCTCTTGTCAGCCAGGCGTTAACGCCTTTCGGGATTGAATTTTGCCGCAGAGTTGTTCGTATCGGCGAAATCGAAGATCGTGTACAGCAGCTTGACGCTGCCTTTTATGAGCGGGTTCTCGCCTCACCGGTCGGTTTCGGGGATGCGGAACGTGCGCAGCAAGCGATGGATTATATTGACGAAATCAAAAAAAGCGGCGAAAGTGTCGGCGGAGTTGTGGAAATCCGCGTGCTGAATCTGCCGCCCGGATTGGGGAGTTATGTACAATACGACCGCAAGCTTGACGCCAATCTCGCCTTTGCGGTGATGAGTGTGCAGGCAATCAAGGGCGTGGAATTTGGTATGGGATTCAATACCGCCACGACCTGCGGCTCTAAGGTTCATGACCCGATTGTGTTTGAGAACGGTTATCATCGAATCTCCAATAACGCCGGCGGAATCGAGGGCGGCATGTCCAACGGTGAACCGATTGTGCTTCGTGCAGCCATGAAGCCAATTCCCACACTGTATAACCCCTTAGATACCGTAAATATTGACGATAAATCCCCGGTGAAAGCGTCGGTAGAACGCAGTGACGCTTGTGCGGTTCCGGCATGCTCAGTTGTGGTGGAATCCGCTGTCGCATTCGAAATTACCAAGGCGTTTCTGGACAAGTTCAGCGGCGACTGCATGGCAGATGTTTCCGCATACTATGACGCTTATATGAACAGAATCCGAAACTTTTAATTAAATGAACTTTTGAAAAGGCGGTGACGGCTTGTTGGAGGATAAAAACTTAATAAAAAAATGCAAACGCGGCGACCGCGATGCCTTTAATGAGCTGGTAACACGCTATCAGGATTCGGTCGTGAACTTTGCATACAGCATGCTTTCCAATCGCGAGGATGCCTATGACGCGGCGCAGGAAATCTTCATTAAGGTTTATAAAAACATCAACACCTTTGAAGAAAAGTCTTCGTTCATCACCTGGCTCTTTCGCATCTGCTCCAATGTATGCAAGGACTTTCTCCGAAAGCGGCAGGTGCGCGCCAATACTTTCAGCATTGATTCCAATGATTACGATGAAAACGGAATCGACATTGAGGACGCGCGCTATACGCCAGAAAACGCACTGGAGCAATCCGAGGCACAGCAGCATGTGCGCAAAGCCATCAGCCGGCTGAAACCGGAATATCGGGAGGTCATCACCTACTGCGATATTCAGCAGCGAAGCTATGAGGAAACCGCCAAAATCCTGCAATGCCCCGTAGGAACGGTCAAATCGCGTTTAAATCGCGCACGAATGGCGCTGAAACAGCAGCTGACAGAATAAATCCGAACTTTTTTCAGAAAAAGTGGAACAAAAACTATACTTAAAACGTCTAATACTATGCAATTAAGAAAGATAAAAATAACGAGAGGAGGGAATAACTCATGGATTGCGCAAAGTTTAATCAATTGCTCGCGGACTATACCCATTTGTCTGCCGAAGAACACGCAGCACTTGCAGAGCACGCAGAAACCTGCGATGAATGTGCAAAAGAGTTAGAAGGCTATCGGGCAATGCTGGATGCCGTAAGTTCTCTCCCGAAACTCAAAGCGCCGGATGATTTCCTTGCAAAATTGAATGAACGAATCGACAAGGAAGAAACCAAGGTTGTGAAAAATACAAGCGTATGGCTATATCTCAGACAATACGGATACCGCTATAGCGCGATCGCATCCTGTCTGGCATTGATCGCTATTATCGGAACAAATGCGAACGTCCTGAATCAGCAAATCCGCGGTACCAATTCGGATTTACCCGGCGGTATTTCGCTTGAGGACGCATACACACCGCGCGAAATGCCTTTTGTATCAATGCCAAGCGGCACAGCCGCTCCGACAGGCTCACCGGCTCCCAGCGGAATGCCAATGACATCTGTTGCACCAACCGCCCGAACGCCTGCGGCAAGATCCGCAACGCAAAAGCCTTTGGCAACAGCGATTCCGTCCCATGCACAAAAAAAGGCAACCACTCCCACGCTGAGTCCGAAAATCACAGAAAAACCGGCAGAGCATACGCAAGCACCGGAGGAGAACCAAACCGAAGCTCCAGCTGCGGAAAACACGGCGGCTCCGGAGATAACCGCTGCACCGGCATCCCAACCACCGACAACCTCGGAAACGGATGCGCCGATCGCAGTGAATAATCTTTTAGACCCTAACGCATATACACTTCCGGAAAATTCGGATTCTAAATCTGTAAATGTCGGATCGTCCGACTATTCACGTTCAGCGGATGCATCGAACTCTATTGAGGTTTCATCTGCTAATGCCGAAAGAGCAAAAGAAATTATCAATGAATATTCAATTGGCAATAACGGAGATTATTACAGTGTAAGTACCGACAAGATGGAGGAATTTCTCCAAGCAATGAGCAATGCCGGAATCGAGTTTGACGAAAACTGCGTTATGGATTCCGATACGGTAACTTTTAAGCTGATTATATCATAAACCCCGGCAACGGATTGATAAAAGGGAAGAATTAAAGAAAGAGAACGACAGCTCATTTTCGCTGTGCGTTCTCTTTTTTATAGGTATTAACCCCCATCAGAGCAATTCCCGAAGATACGTCTGAAGGGTTTCGGCGCTGCTTTGCAAGCCTTTGATTTCCGACTCCCCAAACGGGACCTCCAAAATATATTCAACGCCATATCCCGAAAGCTTTGTCGGGACGGACAACGCGACATCCTTTAAACCGTATTCCCCCTCCAAAATACTGGAAACCGTTAAAATGGAATTTTCCTCGCCGGCAATACAAGCGCAGATTCGGCTCACCGCCAAGCCAATCGCATAATATGTCGCACCCTTTTTCTCGATAATTTCATATGCCGCACGTTTCACTTGATTATACATCCGCTCCAAATCCGCCGTTGTACACTTTCCGGTTCGCCGCGCATATTCGGGCATACTCATACCGGCGATATTGCTGATACTCCAAGCTGCAACCTCGCTGTCGCCATGCTCTCCGATAATATAGGTGTGACAATTTCTCGGATCCACATCCGTATGCCGAGAAATCATATATTTTAACCGCGAAGTATCCAGCACCGTCCCCGAACCCAACACTTGATTTTTCGGTAATCCGGAAACACAATAGGTAATATAGGTGAGAACATCCACAGGATTTGTCACCGTCAGCAGAATGATATCCGGCGGCGCATAACGCATCACCTGCCCCACGATATCCTTGATAATGGACGCATTTTTTTTGAGCAAATCCAGTCGCGTTTCTCCCGGTTTCTGATTTGCGCCCGCCGTAATCACCACAATATCGGCATTCGAACATTCGCTGTAATCACCGCTATAAACATTGACCGGCTTAACAAACGAAACGCCATGCGCCATATCCATCGCATCGCCCTCCGCCTTATCCCGATTAATATCCAACAGCACAATATCATTAAACAATCCGCCGCACATAATCGTATACGCAATTGTAGACCCGACAAACCCGGCGCCGACAATGACCACTTTTCCTCTAAACATGTTGACTCCTTTCACAAAACCCAGCCCGAAACCTAAAACTCTACGGACTTTTCTTCCCTCAAAAGCGTTTACAACGCCAATTCATACTTTGTCTTTATTTTCTGACATTCTTTTGATTTTTATGCAAATAAAAAACAATCGGACAAACATCATCCGATTGTTCTTCAAAGTACAAACACATCTTACAGCAACGGCAAACAGACTATTGCAGTAGTTCCGCAATTCACCCCGTCGCTTTTAAGCCATATCTTGCCGCCATGCCGGCGAACAATTTGCATTGCAATGCCCAATCCCAGTCCATTGCCCTCGATCTGCGAGGTTCTGGAGGTATCGGTTCTATAAAAACTGCTAAAGACCTTTGTCAATTCCTGCGGTTCAATTCCCACGCCATTATCCGCAATCGAAACATAAGCACTTCCACCGCTAATTCGAACGCTGACATCCAGACAAGCGTCCGCATGGCGGCGATATTTAATAGCGTTTTCAATAATATTGGTAAACACGCGCCGCATTTTCTCTGCATCCATGCGCACCATAACCGGATCGCAGACTATATCTGTAGTCAATCGAATCCCCAGCTGCTCTATATCAATCCGATAACTATCCAGTACATCCAGTACCAAATCACGCAAATCATTTTTCTCAAAGGAAAATTCCAATCTGGACAGCTCCAATTTTGAAAAAGTGGAGAGATTGCTGACAAGGTTTTCAATGGTATTTGCCTTTTGTCGGATGGTATCCAGATACTTATTCAGTTTTTCGGGCGTATCGGCAATCCCATCATGAATCCCATCAATATAGCCCTTAATCGCAGTAATCGGCGTTTTTAGGTCATGGGAAATATTCGCAATCAGCAAGCTCCGCTCATGTTTCATATCGGCTTCGCGTTCATTTGCCAGCAACAGCGCACGCCGCATCTCGTCAAAGCTTTCACACAGATTATTAATCTCATCATAATTACTCCCCATCACCTCAAACTGCAATTGTCCGTTTTTGATATTCTCCGCGCTTTCTTTTAAGGTGTCAATCGGGCGCTCGATACTTCGCACCATCATATGCGTGACTACTGTAGTAGTCGTTGCGATAATCAAGATACAAAGCAGCAGCCAAAGAAACACATAGCCTACCGAGCCGGGGTGATCCTTAAAAAACTGTCCAAACGCCTGGATTAAAATAACGGGATTCAGCAGTGAGGTTCGGGAGAGGGATAGTTCTTCTACCGGAAACTTTGCGATAAAAAGAATCAAAAAGACTACAGAAATAATGCCAATCAGCGCGATAGGCGTAATCAGCATGATGACATTATAGAATCCGAATTTTTGATGAATCTTCATGGTGGGAGTGTCCTTTCTTCGTAACCCCTGCCCTTTGGCAAAAGGGAGGGGGGTAAGGGGGGTGTTTATTGTTTTGCTGTTGGTTTTTTGTTTGGTTTTTTGTTTGCTTTTTTCTTTCTGTTGGTCACAATTTTTTCTATAGCAATCATGTTGCAGATGAGGGATCTTTTTTTCTTTTGTTTCTATGTTTGCTGTTGGTTTTTATGTTTGTTTTCTTTTTTTGCTTTCTCTTGGTCAC
>CAUGRT010000006.1 GCA_959602045.1 uncultured Clostridia bacterium
AAACGCACAACCTACGAAATTTTCGCCGAGCCTTGAAATCTTGCACGCTTGCCCTTACTTGCGTACCCTTGTATACGGCGCTCAGTTAAACGCACAACCTACGAAATTTTCGCCGAGCCTTGAAATCTTGCACGCTTGCCCTCACTTGCGTACCTTTGTACGCGGCGCTCAGTTAAACGCACAACCTACGAAATTTTCGCAGCTGCTTAAGATCTTGCCCGTTTGCCCTCATATGCGGCAAAACAAAAAAATTAAAAAAAATCAAAAAAAGTACTTGACAAGATATTTCTTTTGTGTTAAGCTGATTACAGTAGAGATGAGATTAGACGAGAATAGATGAGATGAGCGAGTATTATAGGAGTAATCCGAGGAATACCATATTTGAATATTTTTTGAAATCAAACCTCTACGGAATTATTTTATTTTCAGGAGGTTTTTTATTATGGAAAAGAGAAATGTAGCAGTAGCGAAGGCAAAGGGACTGGGACTCAGTGAGATTATTTTTATAGGCATTTTGCTTGCGGCGGGTGCGGTTCTGAAATTTTTTGTCGGTTCAATGTTTACGGTCGTAAAACCCAATTTTATTATCGCGATGTATTGCTTGGCAATGCTGATTATCCGTCCGCGGTTGGTCGAGGCGGCAATTATCGGATTGCTTTCGGGCGTTGTATGTCAGTTATTTCCCGGAACACCGTATGTCAATCTGGTCAGTGAGATTGTCGGAGCGGTATGCATGTATTTCTTAATGAAAATTCCGATGAATATCGGAAAATTCTCGCTTTCACCAATTGTTTCAACTTTTATCAGTACGCTGGCGAGCGGTTTCACCTTTATCGGAATCGTTTATCTGGCGTTATATTCGGGCGCAGACGTAACCCCGATGCCGTTACAGCTGTTTTGCGGAATTATCTTCGGTACAGCGGCGATTAACAGTGTAATCGTGCAGATTCTTTACATTCCGCTGAGCCTGGCAATGAAAAAAGGTGCGGCAAAATGATTAAGATTCATGATTTTTCGTTTCAATATGAGGGCAGCAAGAATTTTGCGCTGAAAAATATTAATATGGAGATTGCCGATGGGGATTTTGTCGGGATTATCGGCGGCAGCGGCGCAGGCAAAACGACGCTTGCACATAGCATGTGCGCGGTGATTCCGCAATATCGGCACGGTGATTTCTACGGTACGGTTTCGGTGGACGGAATGGACACGGTGGATACCGAACCGGAAAAAATCAGTCGGATTGCCGGCTGTGTGATGCAGGATATTGATGCTCAACTGACAACTTCGGTGGTTGAGGATGAGATTTTATTCGGCTTGGAGAATTTTTCTGTTCCGGCAGATGAGGCGGAGGAGCGCATCCGATGGGCGTTGGAAAGCGCGGGAATTTCGGATTTGCGTTATCGGACATTTGATTCGTTGAGCGGCGGACAGAAGCAAAAGGCGGCGATTTGCGCGGTTACGGCATTAAAGCCAAAGCTCTTAATTTTGGATGAGCCGACCGGGGAATTGGATCCGCAAAGCAGTATTCGGATTTTTGAAATGCTTCGGTATTTGAATGAAAATTTGGGCGTTACCATTGTAGTGGTAGAGCAGAAAATTATGCTGCTTTGCGAATATGCAAAAAAGCTTGCCGTTGTCGAGAATGGACAGCTTTTGAAATTCGGCGGTGTGCGTGAGGTCTTAAAGGACGTTGAAGAATTAAAGCGAACCGGCGTAAGCTGCCCGCGCGTGACGGATGTTTCCCATGCGTTGGAAAAGCGCGGTCTGTATACCGGCCCGGCGGCGGTTACGGTGGCGGATGCCGAAAAAATAGTCAAGGGAGTGTGCCGGAGATGATCGAGTTTCAAAATGTTTCCTTTGGTTATGACGGGAATGAGATTTTACAGAATATTAATTTGCAGATTCGCGCAGGGGAGTTTGCGGCGATTGTCGGCGGAAATGGAGCCGGAAAAACCACAACGGTGAAGCTGATTAACGGATTGCTAAAGCCCGATTCGGGCAGTGTGCGCATTGCGGGTCGGGATACTGCGTCAATGAAAACGAGTGAAGCGGCGAAAATCTGCGGCTTTCTGTTTCAGAATCCCGATCGGCAGATTTGTAAAAATACTGTACATGATGAAATCGCCTTTTCATTAGAGTGTGTTGGGATGGCGAATGTAGAGGAACGGATTGCGGAGATTACAAAAAAACTGGAGTTGGATCCGGATAGTGATCCGTTTTCTTTGAGTCGCGGCGAGCGGCAGAAGGTGGCATTGGCGTCGGTACTGGCGGTTCAGCCGCAGATTCTGATTCTGGATGAGCCGACAACAGGTTTGGATTATCGCGAATGTATGCGCATTATGGAATTGGTAAAAACACTGAATGTAACCGGAACAACGGTCGTGATGGTGTCGCATGATATGGAAATTGTTGCGGATTTTGCGGAGCGTGTGATTGTCGTGGAGCAAGGAAAGATCGTTCTGGACGGGGATTGCCGTGAGGTTTTGGCAAATCCCGAGCTGTCAAAAGTCAGTTCGGTATTGCCGCCACAGATTTGCGAGCTGTCAGCGGCATTGGGCGGAAAATTTCAAGGCTGTTTTACGGTTGATGAGTTCATGGATGTTATAGACGGCAATTGTAAATCGGAATAAGAATGGAGGATTACGATGAAAGGGATGCTTGAATATTGCTACGGTGATTCGTTTTTGCACCGTGCCAATCCGTTGATAAAGCTGATAGCGGCATTTTTGCTTTGCTTGGGGTGCTTTTTGTGTAACAGTATCCTATATGTTTTAGGGGTGATTGCGCTGACTTTGTTGATGAGCGCAGTTGCCGGAGTGCAGAAAAAAATATTTAAGATTTTTACATCGCTGCTGAAATTGGGACTGATTTTATTGCTGTTGCAGGTGTTTTTTATTCGGCAGGGAAATGTTATTTTGCGGCTGCCGCTGAATATTTACGTCACAGACGCCGGCTTGCATTTTTGCGTTTTGCTGTCACTTCGGCTGACCGCAGCGGCACTGCCGTTGACGCTGATGCTGCTGACAACAAAAATGACGGATATTTCGGGCGTGTTGGTAAAACGGCTGCATGTTCCGTATAAATATGCATTTGCCTTAACAACCGCGCTTCGGTTTATTCCGGTGTTTGCGAACGAAATGCACGGTATTATAGAAGCGCAAACGGCGCGCGGCGTGGAATTTGATACAAAAAATCCGATTAAAAAATTGCAGCTGATGCTGCCCCTATGCGTACCGCTGTTGGTTTCGTCAGTGAAAAAGATTGAGGATAGCTCCATTTCGGCGCAAATGCGCGGCTTTGCACTCAGAACACCGAAAAGCGGAAGCAATACTTATCCCATGCATGTGAGGGATGCGGTTATGTTGCTGGCAACGATTTTTACAGTCGGTTGTGGGGTGTTCATCGGTTAATATTACGTTTTGTTTACAATTCAAGAATCCTGTTGACAAAAGTTATATTTTTTGGTAAGGTACTCGTGAAATCAAAAAAAACATCATGGGGGGACGGGGATTGAAGATTTTGATGGGACTTTGGTACGTCATTTTTTTCAATCCGCGCTTGATGAAAGGAGTTCATGATTATCATGAAACGAAAACGTAATTTTTGGAAAACACTTTTTCATTATACGAAAAAACAGCGAAAAAATTTGGGGATTGCGGTGATTTTTTCCCTGATTAACGGAATCATGGTAGCGCTTGCGCCACTGGTCATTAAGTATGTTATTGATGACGCGATTCAAAACGAGGCACTTCCACCGGAAATGCGGCTGCAACGAGCCGGATTTTATTGTATTGCGTATCTTACTCTTTGTTTGATACGGATTCTTTCATGGGCTGTGGGATATCGAAATCTTCTCATAGCTATTGAAGGCTTTATGTTTCGAATCCGTTCGGATTTTTTTCGTCATATTCAAACGTTGTGTATGCGTTTTTTTGATAAGACTTCTTCGGGTGAGTTGTTCAACTATATTATGGGTTCGCCTATTGCAAATCTTAAAAATTTTCTGTCGCAGTTCGCGATGAGTGTTCCGTATCAATCTGTTGCACTTGTGATTTCACTGGCGGCGATGTTTTCTTATGATTGGCTTTTAACGCTTGTCATGCTGGGGATTGTACTGGTTTCAGCGGCATTTAATTACTTTTCAAGAAAGCGTATCCGGAATTTGTCGGGCGATATGCTGAAAAGCGAATCGGAAGCCAGCAAATATATTGATGATGTGCTGCATGGCAGCCGTGCAATTAAGATGTACGCTATTGAGGATAATATTCACGCTAATTTTGAACGACAGATGGACGCGCTGAAGAATAAAGGGATTTTGTTGTCTTTTACCCAGTGGAAGGAAGCGGCAAAGCCGGAATTTACGCAGTATGTGGGAACAGCATTGATTTATTTTATAGGTGCATTATCCTGCATTTATCGGGGATTGACCGCCGGTGAGCTGGTTGCGTTTGTCAGCAGCATGACGGTGATTAACAGTTCCATTAATCTGTGGTTTAATGTTAATCTGATTCGTTCCAATGCGGAGGCAGGATTGGATCGGATTATGTCGATTCTGGAAACGCAAACCTCAACGCCGGAGAATATAGGGCATGTTTATGATATTAATCTGGAACGGGAAAGCGCAATCCAAAAGAATCTCCCGTGCGTGGAATTTCGTGATGTCACATTCGGCTATGACAACAGAATTATTTTTGATAAGCTGAATTGCAAAATGGAATACAACCATAGTTATGGGCTGGTTGGTTCCAGCGGAAGCGGAAAAAGTACGATCACGAAGCTGATTATGCGTCTGTATGATATTAACAGCGGTGAGATTTTAATGCACGGCAAGAATATTAAAAAATACAGTCTGCACGATTTGCGGAAGAATATCGGAATTGTGCCGCAGGAGCCGTTTATTTTCCAGGCAAGTATCATGGAAAATATTCGTATGGCATGTCCCGAAGCACCGATGCGTGAGGTGATTGCGGCAATGGAAACAGCACGCGTGCATGAGTTTGTCAATGATTTGCCAAAAGGGTGGAATACGATTGTCGGGGATAACGGCTTTAACCTGTCGGGCGGTCAGAAGCAACGGATTGCAATCGCAAGGGCGATTTTGGGGAAACCGGATATTTTGATTTTTGACGAGGCGACCTCGGCTTTGGATAATGTTTCGGAAAAACATATCCAGCATGCGATGGAGGATCTCATGAAAACTCACACCGTGATTATGATTGCGCACCGGCTGACAACGGTACGGAATGTGGATAAAATTTTCGTTTTCGATAAAGGTCAGATTGTGCAGACGGGGAATTTTGAACAGTTGAGTCAGCAGGAGGGACTATTTAAGGAATTGCTTACGATCTCGGAGCAATAACGGTTTACATATTCGCATTTTATCTGATTTTCGGTTTATGCAGATGAGTTAGCGGATATTTGAGCCGAAACGAAACGGCAAAAAAGAACGTTCAATCAATGAAAGAACGTTCTTTTTTTTGTTATGCTTGAAGAATTTGTTGTGCGGCTTCTTCGATGCTGCATATGGTTTGTTCACCGGTTTCAAGATTCTTTACCGCAACCTTTTCCGCGGCAATTTCATCATCGCCGATCAAGATTGCGAACGGCGCGTTGATTTTGTTTGCGTAAGTCATTTTTTTCTTGAGCTTTTTATCCTCAAAATAAATCTGTGTTTTCACACCGGCGTTGCGGAGCGCCGCCATCGCCCGAATACAATAGGGCATATCCTGCGTCATCGGTACGATTAACGCGTCAATCGGGGAGGCTTTGTCAAAATCAAAGAATCCGGTTTCTTTCAGCACACTGAATAAACGCGTGGCGCCGATGGAGATTCCCACGCCGGGGAGCTTTTTATCGGTATAAAATTCAGCCAGATTATCATACCGGCCGCCGGAGCAAACGCTGCCAAATTCGGGATGATCGGTAATGACGGTTTCATAAACTGTTCCGGTATAATAGTCCAGTCCGCGGGCAATTGCAAAATCAATGCTGTAGTGCGTTTCGGGAACACCGAAAAGCAGAATACACTCCGATACGGTTTTTAATTCTGCCAGTCCCGCATCAAAGGTTTCATTTAAGCCGGCATATTTTTCGGCTGCTGCGAGATGCTCCGCGTTCGAGCCTTGTGTGTTGACAAAAGCCAAAATATCCTTTGCCGTATCTTCGGCAATCTCCAGATTGCACAGCTCCGCGATCACCTTTTCCGCGCCGATTTTATCCAGCTTGTCAATCGTTCTTAAAATATCCTCTACCTTGTCCGAAAGCTGCTTGATTTCAAAAAATCCGGTCAGAAGCTTGCGGTTATTGATTCGGATTTTGAAATTTTTGATTCCGAGGGATTGGAAAATATCATAAATAATTGAGGGAATTTCAGCGTCATGAATGACACTCAATTCACCGTCGCCGATGATGTCGATGTCGGCTTGATAAAATTCACGAAAGCGTCCCTTTTGCGCTCTTTCGCCGCGGTATACCTTGCCGATTTGATACCGCTTAAAGGGGAAACTCAAATCGTTATAGTGCAGTGCAACATATTTGGCAAGCGGCACGGTGAGATCAAAACGCATTGTCAGATCGGTATCACCTTTTTTGAAACGATAGATTTGCTTTTCGGTTTCGCCGCCTGCCTTTGCCAGCAATACAGAGGAGCTTTCCAATACGGGTGTATCTAACGGATAAAAGCCGTATTTAATGTAGTTTTTTCTTAAAATTTCGATAAAACGGTCAAACTCAATCTGCTCCTGCGGCAGCAACTCCATAAATCCCGTTAATGTTCTCGGTTTTATTTTTTCCATTTTATTTTAATTCCTTTCCGTTTGTTTTTATCATTTATTGAATCCGGAATAGTGCGTCATTTCCGGCAGTATAAATACATTCAAATCCGGAGAGCCTGCTTGCGTCAATCCATGCGTCCGCGCCGACAAAAATATAAGAAATATCATGCTCGCGGCAGAAGGCTTGGATTTCGGCAGAAGATGCGGTTTTTAATTCCTCCAGTTCGCTGCTGCGCTGCTGATATTCATTCACGAAACCGTGGAAATGAACATAGAGGGAGGAGCCGACATACACGGTTCTTCCGGCAAGCGTAACAACGGGGTTTAAATGGTTGGTATCGGTCAGCACAACAGCATCGGACGGAACGTTCTTTTTGATATACTCCGCCATTTCAAAATCGCTGTCGGTAAAGGTCTGGTACTGTCCGCCCGAAACATATTCCCGTCCGATTGTCAGCACTCCCGAAAATGTAAACGCTGCGATCGTCAGCACCGCAAAGTAGGCGCGCCATCGAATGGAGCGCAGTTTTTCGTAGAGCACCGTCAGAAAATCGCTGACAATCATCAAGGTAATCATGTACGTTACGTAAAACAGCTTGTTATTGTCGTATTCGTTCGGCTGAAACTGAATCAGCTCTGCCAACAGAAAAATCAATGCGCCTGCCGCAAATAACCGTTTCTGCGGCTTGTTTGCATTGATAAAGGCAGGGATTGCGAGAATAAATGCCATGCCCCAATTTTTAATGTAAAACCACAGATATGGGTCTTGGTCGTTTACCCAATTGAAGTGGAAATTCAAGAATGAATCGTTTCCGGTGGTTTGGGAAAACGTCCAGAAAATCAGCTGCGGCATCGCAAGCAATAGGGCGATCGCGCCGTAAATGACCCAATGCGTTAAGTAGCTTTTTTTATTCTCCGCATCCGGAAGAAAGGCAAAGAACAAAACAGCGCTGATGATTCCGAGCGCCAGGAACGAATGAGTATGCAGCATTGGCATACATCCGGCGAGAACTCCCAGAATGATAAACGGCTTTTTTGTTTGCTCTTTCAGCCCATCCAGCAGCCAATACAGACAGGGGAAAAGCATACACCAGCCTGCCATGGTCGTGCGCTGCGGAAGAATCATATCGCAGATCGTGTTCGACCAGCGGATATTCATTTCATTGTAGTTTGTCGGTGTGTGGTAATAATCTGTAAAAATTCGGGTAAATGCCGTGGGATCTGCCTTTGCTCCGTCCAGAAAATACGCAAATCCGAAACCGCCGTTCAGAAAGAAAAATACGGTCGCCAATACGGCGGCGGATTTCTTTCCCGTCACGCGGTAGGACAGAATATAGAATCCGGATACGAGTAACAGAGCCATGACATAGCTTGGCAACAGCACTGCCCACCGCAGCGGCGTCCCGAACAAGTACAGGGAGGAGGACAGCATATCCACGAAAAACGGATAATTCAGCCGTTTGCCTGCCAAAAACATATAGTCGGGCGGAAATTTGCCTTGTTCGGCAATTCCGGTTACAAAGCCCAGATGCATTTGTAAATCCCCATAAGTACATTGACCGCTTGCAACACCGCCGGATGCATAAGGGGTCAGAATATGATTTGTCATCAGCACCCAGATCACAACGGAAATCGGAAGAATTAAGCAGAGCAGAACTTGAAAATCCATTGTCTTGCTTCCTCCCGGAGGACAGGAAAACAGCTTATCCTTGTTTTTCAGCCGCAGGATTCCGTAGGGGATTGCCGCGGCAATCAGCAGCAATATATGCGATAACTTCGAAAATCCGAAGAAAAGCGCAAACGGCACAATTCCTGCCATTAAAATCATATTGCCAAAGATTCCGCCCATCCAGGCACGAAAGAAACGATCCTTTTCACGAAACAGCTCATTCGCGTACAGAAAGCCGACTCCCAGAAAATAAAGGTACAGTAAGATTCCGAGCATATAAAATCCACCCTTTCACAACAAAATGGGTATTAATATGTAATCGTTTATTCGCCCAACGCCTTTTTGATGGCGTCCTCCATTTTTGCTTTTTCCGTAATTTTAAATTCAAATGCGCAAATATCGTTGGAGGTATTCAGCATGATCAGTGCCGGAGTCTGTCCCTCTACCGGGAAATTCTTTTTCGCGTCCGGGTTGGAATCAATATCGACTAAATCAAAATTGACTTTTGAACCGTAGCTCTTTTTCAAATCCTCGATTATCGACATGGTTTTTTCATGATCCGCATCACTGTTGGAGGTGAAGAACATGAACGTGGGAGTTACCTGCACTTCTTCCGCATTTTCCTCAATGGTGTTGGCAGAACTGCTTTTAGATTGCGCAGAACCAGATTTTTCGGATTTGGAATCCTTTTTTGCAGTATCGGATTTGTTATCCTTGCTTGCTTGATTTTTACCGGTTGCCGTATTTGCATCCTGTGCGGTATCGGTTTTATCGGCGGCATTGTCAGTCGCTGTCACCGCGTCTGTTCCGTCACCGCTCAATGCGGAGGTTTTGCCTTTACTGCCGCATGATGTCAGCAACAGTGAAGCAACTAATAAGGAAGTAATTGCAAAGATTAATTTTTTGTTCATGATAAATCCATTCCTTTCAATTGATTTTTTAATGTATCGAGTGCACGCAGAGCGATTTTTTCATAACGCTCGGCTTTTTTCTTGATTCGGATATCCAATCCGTCGATAATGCCGAAGTTTGCATTCATCGGCTGAAATTTTTCGTTGGCGGAATTGGAAATGTATAAGGGCAATGCGCCAATGCAGGTTTGTGCGCTTGGCTCAAAGAGCGTCTTTCCGTTTAGCAGGCGTGCAAGATTGAACCCGGCAAGGATTCCGCTTGACGCGCTTTCCACATATCCCTCAACGCCGGTAATCTGACCGGCAAAAAAGATTTTCGGATGCTGCCGCATTTGGTAATAACGGTTCAGCAGCCGGGGGGAGTTGATATAAGTGTTGCGATGCATTACGCCGTAGCGGATAAAATCGGCATTTTCCAACCCCGGAATCATCGAAAATACGCGTTTTTGCTCGCCCCATTTCAGATTGGTCTGAAAGCCTACGAGATTATACAGCGTTCCCTCAGCGTTATCCTGGCGCAGCTGAACAACGGCGTAAGCGTCGTCTTTCCCGGTTTTTGGATTGACTAAGCCGACAGGCTTTAACGGCCCGAATGTCAACGTTTCAAAACCGCGTTTTGCCATGACCTCGACCGGCATACAACCCTCGAATACCTTTTGGTTTTCAAATTCCTTGAGCGGCGCGGTTTCCGCATGAATCAGCGCTTCATAAAATGCCGAATATTCTTCCTTTGTCATCGGGCAATTGATATAATCGGCAGTGCCGCGGTCATAGCGTGCGGCTTTAAAAACCTTGTCGGGGTTAATGCTTTCTTCCGTGACGATCGGTGCTGCGGCATCATAAAAATATAACTCATCATCGCCGGTCAGACCGGTAATGGCGGCAGATAGTCCGTCCGATGTCAGCGGTCCGGTGGCAATGACGGTGTATTCATCGGGATGAATTTCCGTAATTTCCTCATGAACAACGGTAATGAGGGGGTGGGACTTGATTTTTTCGGTGATAAAATCCGAGAAAATTGTCCTGTCCACCGCAAGCGCACCGCCGGCAGGAACGCGTGCAACATCAGCCGCCTCCATCATCAGTGCGCCGAACAGCCGCATTTCTTCCTTTAAAAGTCCGCAGGCGTTTTCGATCCGATCCGCCTTGAGTGAATTGGAGCATACCAATTCCGCAAAGTTATCGCAATGGTGTGCCGGAGAAAATTTTTTCGGCTTCATTTCGTACAGTGTCACAGAAATCCCGGCTTGCGCAAGCTGCCATGCCGCTTCACATCCGGCTAAGCCGGCACCGATTACTTTTACTGATTTTTCGTTTTCCAAAATCATTTATTCCTTTATCTTTCTTTCATAATTGCAGTTTTCGTTATAGCAGAAAATTTTCTTCGATCTGCCGTTTTTCTTCAGCAGCAGTCCGCCGCATTGCGGACATACTTCGCCCTTGACCGGAGCGTCCCATGCCATGAAATCGCATTTGGGCGCATGCTCGCAGCCGTAATAGACTTTTCCGCGTCTGGAGCGTTTTACGAGAATTTCGCCGCCGCATTTGGGGCAGGCAACGCCCGTTCCCTCGCGGATGGCTTTGGTATTGCGGCAATCCGGGTAGCCGGGGCAGGCGAGGAATTTTCCGTATTTGGATAATTTATAGACCATTTTCCGCCCGCATTTTTCGCAGACTACATCGGATTCTTCATCCTTAATCTGAATTTTTGCAATACGTTCGCTTGCTTCATCCAGATTTTTCTTGAATGGGGGATAGAACTCGTTCAGCACATTGACCCACTGTGTTTTTCCGTCCTCAACGCTGTCCAATTCTCCCTCCATATCGGCGGTAAAGTCCACATCCACAATATCCTTAAAATTGTTCTTCATGATATCGGTCGTAACAAAGCCCAGTTCTGTCGGAATGAGCTGACGTTTATTTCGGATTACATAGCCGCGCGATACGATCGTTGAGATGGTCGGCGCATAGGTGGATGGTCTACCGATCCCGTTTTCTTCCAGCTCCTTAATCAGCGTTGCATCGCTGTATCGGGGGGGCGGCTGGGTGAAATGCTGATTGGGTGTAATTTCTTTCAGCGTAACCTGCTGCTTTTCTTCAAGCGGCGGCAGCATTTTGTCCTTTTCTTCTTTCGTGTCCGAGCCTTCTACATACACCGCCATGTATCCCTTAAAGCGGAGATGACGGCCGGATGCTTTGAAAGTATGACCGTTTGCGTCCAGGGTCACGTTCATTGTATCATAAAGCGCACTCTTCATCTGGGACGCGGCAAAACGCTCCCAAATCAGCTTATAGAGCTTATATTGGTCGTTCGTCAGCTTGTCCTTAATTTCAATCGGCTTGATATTAATGGAAGTGGGACGAATCGCCTCATGCGCGTCCTGCGCATTTTTTCGGGTTTTATATTGACGGGCATGCACAAAATCCGCGCCGTAATTCTTTGTCAGAAATTCAACGGCTTCTGCCTGTGCGTCATCGGCGATTCGCAGGGAGTCGGTTCTCATATACGTAATCAAACCGATACTGCCGATCTTGCCGCCGAGATTAATACCCTCGTAAAGCGTCTGCGCAATCTGCATGGTTTTCGCCGCCTGGAAATTCAGCTTTCTGGAAGCGTCTTGCTGCAAGGTACTGGTGGTGAACGGCGGCTGAGGATTTCGCTTTTGCTGTCCCCGTCTGATATGCTCCACCATAAAGCGCGCCTTTTCGATGCCCTCTAAAATACGGTTGGCATCCTCACCGGTTGAAAGCTTTCTTTCTTGATCTTTTTCGCCGTAATATCGTGCTTCAAAGTCTTTTCCGGAACGCGGCTCTGTCAAGATCGCATTAATTGTCCAGTATTCTTCGGGAGTGAAGTTCTCGATTTCTTCCTCGCGGTCGCAGATGAGTCGGGTTGCAACCGACTGAACACGCCCGGCACTCAGTCCCTTTTTGACCTTTTCCCAGAGAATCGGACTGATTTTATAGCCCACGATTCGGTCAAGAATCCGCCGCGCTTGCTGTGCGTTGACTAAATCCATATTGATGGAACGCGGCTCTTTGATTGCGGCTTTGACCGCGGACTTGGTGATCTCGTTAAAGGTCACGCGGCATTTGGACGCCGGATCAATATTCAGCGCTTTCGCCAAGTGCCAGCTGATTGCTTCTCCCTCGCGGTCCGGGTCGGTTGCGAGATAGACGGTATCCGCCTTTGCGGCTTCTTTTTTCAGCTGCGCAAGTAAGGGCCCTTTGCCGCGGATCGTGATATATTTGGGCGTGAAATTATGCTCGGTATCGACACCGAGCTGACTTTTCGGCAGGTCGATAATATGCCCCATAGAAGCGATTACCGTGTAATCTCTGCCAAGATATTTTTTTATCGTTCCGGCTTTTGCCGGAGACTCCACAATCAAAAGCTTTTTTGCTGCCATTTATCTTAATCTCCATTCCGCCGCCTTGCAGCGGCACAAATTCGATGCGCAAACGAGAAAATCCTCGTTTCGCATTACTGATCGTTTAATTTATATCTGCCGTCCGGCTGACGCTGAATCAGCCGGAACGTTTCCATCATGGTAAGGGTCGTGCCGATTGCACTGGTTTCGGCATCTAAGCCTTGAACAATTTCATCTGCGTACAGTGCTTTGTCGCCGATAAACCGAATGACTTCTTTTTGTAAGTCGGACGATGCGCGTTCAAGCAAGGAATCAATATCCAATTTCTTGACGGGCGGCTGAACAGGAGGTTTTATTTTTTCTTCCTTTTCAACCGGAGCAGTCTCGCGTTTGGAGGTCTTTTTAAACGGAATCCCATATTCGTTCAGAATGTCTCCGGCGTTCATCACAAGCTTTGCGCCGGACTGAATCAGATGATTTGTTCCGTCCATCGGGATTCCTTTTGCATTTTTCGCCCCGATACTGCGCGGTACGGCGAAAATATCGCGGTTGTATTCTTCAGCAAATTTTGCCGTAATCAGCGAGCCGCTGTTCTTTGAGCCTTCTACCACAAGAATCCCTCGTGAAAGACCGGCAATAATACGGTTTCTCTGCGGAAAATGTCCGCGCAGGGGAAGCGCTCCGGGCGGATATTCCGAAATGATCATCCCGTTCTCCAGAACCTCCTCGAACAGCCAGCGGTTGGACTCGGGATAAATCTGATCAATTCCGCAGCCGAGTACACCAATGGTTCTTGCGCCGGCTCTTAATGCCGCTTTCATAGCAATGCTGTCAATGCCCCTTGCCATTCCGCTTACAATAATCACACCATTCCTTGCCAGATCATAGGAAATTCCCGAAGCATAATACGCTCCGTAATCGGTATGGATTCTGGTTCCGACAACGCCGATTCCGAACATGTTCTCCATGTCGATCGCATTGCCGCGGATGTACAGCACATACGGCATCGGTCTTATATTGCGCAGACTTGTGGGATAATATTTATTGTCGCAGGTTAGGATTCTCGCGCCGCAGCTGCAAATATCGCTGTAGGTGCGTTCGGCAGCGTCCAGACTTTTATCGGATAACGCCTCCCGATCTGCTTTTGTTAAATGCGGAACATCATAGTCGGTACGGCTGTAAATATTATTGATATTTCCGTATTTCTCTATCAGATATGAGATTTTGATGGAATTTAATCCACGCTTTGTTGTCAGCCATAACCATTTTATTGTGTTCGACATAAATTTTTCTCCTGTTTTTCAAAAAAATCCCACATTTCTAAAATCATACACATTTCACAATACTACAAAATTACGAAAATGTCAAGACCTATTTCGAACAATTTCATAAATTAGGATTCCGGCAGCGACGGAAACGTTTAAGGATTCCGCATTTCCGAAAATCGGAATTTTGACCGGTGTGCAAAGTTTCAGCAAGCTTTCGGAGATTCCGTTTGCTTCGTTTCCTACAATTAAAATACAAGGTTTTTTATAATCCGCTTGCCGATAATCAATCGTATTTTCGGTCAAAGCGCCGCCGATCAGAGAAAAGCCTTGCTGCTTACATTTTTCGGGCAGATCATCATCTGCATTGCGGAGAATATCAATGGCGAAGAACGAACCCATACTGGAACGCACGGTTTTGGGATTATACAAATCCACGCAGCCGGACGAGAGCAGAACGCCGCCCATTCCGGCAGCGTCGGCGGTACGGATGATCGTGCCGAGGTTGCCGGGGTCTTTTACATTATCGCAATAAATATAGTCTTTGGACGGATTGATTTGAAATTTGCTCATATCTTTCATTTTAATCACCGCCAAAATGCCCTGGGGAGTGTCGGTGTCGCACAGCTTATTAAACAGGGGATCGTCGATTTTTAAAATATGAACGCCGTCGGGGTACTCGAAGGATGCTGTTTTATAGAAGGTATCGCTAACGGCGATCCGATCAATTGCCGCGCCGGCATGAATCGCGTCATGAACGGATTTAATGCCTTCCACGGTAAATTCGTTTCTTTTCAGCCGTTCTTTTTTTTGGGATAATGCTTTTAGGGTTTTGTATCTGGGATTGGATACGGATTTTATTTCAATCATAGTCAGCTCCATTCCGCCGCGGATGGCGGCACGTTTTGTTTTATAGTTTCTTTCTTATTATATATGGGTTTTTGCAAATAATCAAGAGGATTCACACAATTTCTATAAATCCATAGTATAACATAAGAACTATTTATGCCGCTATACGGCGGCGGAATGGAGGATTATTATGAATGATGTGTTGTTTGCGTTATCTTTAACGCTGCTCGCAGGGATGGCAACGGGCGTGGGAAGCTTGCTGTCGCTGTTTACCAAAAAGACAAATACCCGATTCCTGGCAGGTTCGCTGGGATTTAGCGCCGGGGTAATGATTTACGTTTCGATGATTGAAATTTTTCAGAAGTCCAAAACGTATCTTTCGGCATATACGAATGACATCAGCGGATACTGGCTTGCGGCTGCGGCGTTTTTTGGTGGGATTCTATTTATTGGAATCATTGATTTCCTGGTACCGTCCGCGGAGGGGGATATTGGGAATTTACACGATCACGGAAAGAATGAAAAAATTCTGAATCGTATGGGATTCATGACAGCGCTTGCGATTGGGATTCATAACTTTCCGGAGGGAATGGCGACTTTTACCTCTGCGTTAAAAGAGCCGCATTTGGGAATTGCGATTGCAACGGCGATTTCGATACATAATATTCCGGAGGGAATTGCAACGGCAGTGCCGATTTATTTTGCGACGGGAAACCGAAAAAAGGCGTTTACCATTTCTTTTCTGTCCGGACTGGCAGAGCCGGTGGGGGCTGTGATCGGGTATCTTTTACTGCGACCGTTTTTTAATGATCTGGTGTTCGGATTGTTATTCGGAATGATTGCCGGAATTATGGTCTTTATTTCGGTGGAGGAACTGCTGCCGATGGCGAGGGAGTATGAAAAGAGCAAGGTTACGATTATTGGGTTTGTTGTCGGAATGGCAGTAATTGCGCTGAGCTTGCTGCTGTTTTTATAAGGATAAAAAATGCCGCGCGGTCTGCTGTGAGATCGGGCGGCATTTTATCGGCTGTGACGGGCTTTGAATTGTCCGGGTGTACAACCCAATTTCTTCTTAAACAATCGCTGAAAATATTCTACGCTTCTATAGCCGACCGCAAAGGAAATTTCTTTTACGGAGAGATCGGTGTTGAGCAGATAAGATTTTGCATGACCGATTCGGATTTCGGTCAGAATATCGGTAAAGCTTTTTCCAAGCTTACTGTCGAAAAGACGGCAGATGTGTGCTTTGGAATAACCGACTGCGGCGCAGAGCTCCGGCATCGTCAGATGATTGTAATTTTCCGAAATATAGCTTAGAATCTGCATGATGGTTTTGGAACCGGAGCCTGTCTGCGGCGACAAGGTGGCCTCCTCGCAGATCAGCGAGCAAAACAGCTCAGTCATGATGGCTTCCATCATCAAATACTTTTGCCGGCTTTTTTGTTTGCCGGATTCAATCAGACGGTGCGACAGCGTCTGTGGCAAGGATAAATCGGAGCCGGTACAGGTCAGATAGCGGTAATAGTCCTTATCCTGTGCTTTGGCAATAAAGGCGCTCAGCGGTGAAGAATCCAGCGTACGGTTGCAGAAGGTACGGTAAAACCACTCCGGGCGAATCAGAAAGTTGAAGATTTGGCTTTGATCCGTCGCATATAAATTATGAAAGGTTCCGGGGTGCATCAGAACAAAATCGCCTTTTTCCATGAAAATCAGTTTATCATCCACAAGATTAATGCAGCTCCCGTCATAGGCATAATTGATTTCAAAAAAATCGTGCGTATGGTAACTGCCATAGGTATACGGCCCCTGGCAGCAGACGCAGACATTCTGTTCCGGAGAATTGATCCATTCGGAAATCGACAGAATTTCGTTATATTCTTGATTTGCGGTAGCCATCATATCATCCAATGCTTTTTTTCTGTCGGCAGTTTTCAGATCCAACGATACCCCTCCGTTCCGCATAAAATTTGTCTTGATAGGATTAAGCTGATTATAACTTATTTTTTGGCTTCTGTCAAGCAAAGTCTGAATAAAATTGCCCATAGTACCACTTTTTGCTCGGGGTAGCGAAGCGGCTGAATGGCTCTGACAATTCGCCGAATTGTCAGAGCCATTCAGTGACCGAACCGCAGTGAGAAGTACCATCGTACAGCACCGCTCGCTGCAAAGCAGCGCTCTGAGCAATTTTCTTTCAGACTTAAGTTTTGTGCCCTACGATACGAAAGGGAAATGAGACAATAAGTCAATAACACGCAAATGCAGGTCATTTACAAGAGAATCGCAATCTTGTATAATGAAGAAAAAAGAAGCTGCTGAGGGCAGTGGAATGGAGGATAATGATGGAGAAAACAATGCAATACACCGGGATTGTGGATGATATGGTGCAATTCATTACCGAGAAACAGTTAAAGCGCAGAGATTTATGGCATCTGGCGGCGGAGCAGTTTGCCGGAACACCGGATGACGAGGACGACGGATGGCGCGGCGAATACTGGGGCAAGCTGATGCGCGGTGCCTGTATCGTTTATGAATATACGCAGGATGAGGAGCTTTATACCATTCTGACGGAAACGGTGCATGAGCTGATTTCCTATGCGGATGAGGCAGGCAGAATTTCCGCTTACAGCCGGCAAAGAGAATTTCACGGCTGGGATATGTGGGCAAGAAAATATGTTTTACTGGGTCTGATTCATTTCCATGAGATTTGTAAGGATTCGGTATTGCAGGAGCAGGTGATTGATGCATGCTGCAAGCACCTGGATTATATTATCGGCAAGATCGGGCCGGACAAGCTGGCGATTACCGATACCTCCGAAATCTGGGGCGGCATTAACTCCAGTTCGATTCTGGAACCGGTGGTAAGACTGTATCGGCTGACGAATGAGGAACGGTATCTGACGTTTGCCAAGTATATTATCAACAATGGCGGTGCAAAGGGTTTCAATATCTTTGAAGCCGCTTATGAGGATCAGCTTTATCCGTATCAATATGAGGTGGTTAAGGCGTATGAGCTGATGTCCTGTTTTGAGGGTCTTTTGGAATATTACAATATTACGGGCGAAGAAAAGTGGCGTACGGCGGTTGAAAATTTTGCAAAGCGCTTGATTGAATCCGAGATTACCGTTGCCGGAAGTGCCGGATGCAAGCATGAGCTGTTTAATCATTCCGCACTGATGCAGACGTATAGCGGTTATGACGGCTTAATGCAGGAAACCTGCGTTACTGTTACCTGGATGAAGCTTTGTTACAGAATGTACTTATTGACCGGGGAAAGCCGTTATGCGGACGAGATTGAAAAATCCGCGTGGAATGCGCTCTACGGATCGGTGAATACCGAGGAGAAAACCTGCGGTAATGAGGCAACGTTTGATTTACCGTATTATCGGGAGGTTTATGACCGCTATACCGCGCGCAAGGGTGCACAGCCGTTTGACAGCTACAGTCCGCTGAGAAGAAACATCCGCGGTAAGGCAGTCGGTGGATTTAAGGCAATGGAAAATCGGGAATCCTATTGCGGCTGCTGTATTGCAATCGGCGCGGCAGGTTTAGGCTTAGTACCGCAGTCCGGTGTGCAGAAAACAGAGTCGGGATACCGTATTGCGCAGTATATTCCGGGGAGCGTTTGCTTTGCGGATTCAGCAAAGTTCACGATTCAAACCGAGTATCCGACCGAGAGTGAGATTGCGATTCTGGTTGATGCGGAGGGGAGCTTTGATGTTGAGCTTCGGATTCCGTATTTTTCGGAGCAGACTGAAATTAAAGTGAACGGTCAGGCGATGGAGAATATCCATAGCGGCAGCTTTTATGCGATTCACAGGGATTGGAAAAAGGGCGATCGGATTGAAATCTGCATGGATATGAATCCGCGTATCGTGCATGGACAGAAAAATCCGGAGGACGCATTGAGCGAACGGTATGTTGCCGTTTTATACGGCCCCCTGCTTTTGGCAAGGGACGCACGTTTGGGCGGCGTCGGAGAAGCTTTTAAGGTGGATGAAAGCAAGCTGAGCGTTAAAAAAGTGCAGGATTGCGGCGTTGCGGCGCAAGGGATTTTTGATGTCTGCGTCGGTGATCGGACGATTCGGATGATGGATTATGCGTCAGCCGGAAAGACCTGGCGGCGTGATTCGGAAATGGAAGCCTGGCTTTTGACAGAGTAAATTTAGAAATATCGGTTATCGGCGAAAATCGGTGACCGGTATTTTTTTGCGGAAAAATATCAAAAATCCATGCATTGTTCCCGTATTCTTTTGTATGCAATATAAATATTGTAAAAAAGTTGTTAAAAAATAAAAAAAACGCTTGAAATGCTTGACTTTACATGTTATAATGTTTGTTGTATGTAAAATAGCGTATTTTTCAACAGGAGCACATGCTGCAAGATTAATGCGCAGAAATTGTCCGATGGACACAAAAGGAGGATTTATCACTATGGCAGTGAAAAATGAACAAGTCGAAAAAAACCTGGTGAAGCTTACGTTTGAGGTATCGGCAGAGGATTTCGCAAAGGCTATAAACAGCGTATATAAGAAGAATGTAAAGAAGTTTAATATTCCGGGTTTCAGAAAGGGAAAAGCACCGAAGGCAGTAATCGAGAAATACTATTCGGAGTCCGTTTTCTATGAGGATGCGGTAAACGAGGTTCTTCCCGCAGCTTATGAAGCGGCAGTAAAAGAGGCAGATTTGGACGTTGTCGCAAGACCGGAAATTGACCTGGAGGAAATCAAAAAGGGTGAGCCGGTTGTTTTCACAGCGCTTGTAACAACAAAGCCGGAAGTAAAGCTGGGCGATTACAAGGGTATAGAGGTGGAAAAAATTGAGTATAATGTAACTGACGAGGATGTGCAGAAGGATCTTGAAGCAGCACAGAAGAAGAATGCTCGTCTGATTACCGTAGAGGATCGTGGGATCGAGAACGGAGATATTGCCGTAATTGATTTTGAAGGCTTTGTTGACGATGTTCCGTTTGACGGCGGCAAGGGCGAGGATTACGAACTGGAAATCGGTTCGGGTACTTTCATTCCGGGCTTTGAGGATCAGCTGGTTGGCGCCAAGACCGATGATTTGGTAGACGTAAAGGTAACTTTCCCGGAGGAATACCATGCTGAAAACCTGAAAGGCAAGGATGCAGTATTCAAGGTAAAGGTAAACGAAATCAAGGTAAGAGAGCTGCCGGAGCTTGACGATGATTTTGCGAGCGAGGTCAGCGAGTTTGATACTCTTGACGAATACAAGGCTGATGTTAAGAAAAAGTTAGAAGAAGCATCAGAAAATAAGGCAAAAGCAGAAACTGAAAATGCAATCATCAACAAGGTTGTTGAAAATGCGGAGTTTGAGATCCCTGAAGCAATGAAAGAGGCACAAATTGACCGTTTGATCAATGATTTTGCACAGAGATTGCAGTACCAGGGAATCAATCTGGACATGTATCTGCAATATACCGGCATGACCATGGAGCAGTTAAGAGCACAGTTTGATCAGCAGGCAATCGACCGCCTGAATACTTCGCTTGTATTGGAAGCGGTTATGAATGCAGAGGGTATCGAAACCGGCCCGGAGGAATTGGAGCTGGAACTGGTTGACATGTCCAAGAAATACAATATGGAAATTGACAAATTAAAGGAATTGATTTCCGAGCCTGAAATGGAGAACCTGAAAAAGGATCTGGCAATTCAGAAGACAATCAAGATGATTGTGGACAACGCAGTTGTAAAATAAAATCCGAAAAGGAATAGAAAGCCGGATTTGTCCGGAAAATGGGCAAATTCTTTCGGCTTTCGGTAATGAAGGGAGTTAATGGTATATTATGGCATTAGTACCTATGGTTGTTGAGCAGACGAACAGAGGCGAACGCTCATATGACATTTATTCAAGACTTTTGGAGGACAGAATTATATTCTTGTCGGGTCAGGTGGATGATACAACATCCAGCCTTGTTGTGGCACAGCTTTTATATTTGGAATCCAAGGATCCTGATAAGGAAATTCAGCTTTATATAGACAGTCCCGGCGGATCAATTACAGCGGGAATGGCGATTTATGATACCATGCAGTATATCAAGTGTGATGTATCGACCATTTGTATCGGTATGGCGGCGTCGATGGGTGCATTTTTGCTTGCTGCCGGAGCAAAGGGAAAGAGAATGGCACTCCCGAACAGTGAGGTTATGATTCATCAGCCTTTGATTGGCGGCGGCGGTCTTAGCGGACAGACGACCGATATTAAGATTTATACGGATCATTTGGTAAAGACAAAGGAAAAAATGAATCAGATTTTATCCGAGCGTACAGGAAAGACTTATGAGCAGGTGTGCGCCGATACGGAAAGAGATAACTTTATGACAGCCGAAGAAGCAAAGGAATACGGCTTAATTGATAAGGTTATCGAAAACAGAAAATAATTTTATTGATATACGGCAGAGATTTTTTCGTGCAGAGCAAGGACGCTTTGTGCGATCTCTGCCGTGTATGCTATGGAGTGATTGATTAATGGATGAAAAAAAGCAGTGCAGATGCTCCTTTTGCGGCAAGTCGGAGTCGGAAGTAAACCAGATGCTTTCCGGCAGAGGTGTATATATATGCGATCAATGTATTGAAACCTGCAATAAGATTATCGCGCAGGAATCCGCCGAGGTATTTACTCCGCAGGATGAGCTGCCGAAGCCGAAAGAAATCAAGGAATTTCTGGATCAGTATGTGATTGGGCAGGATCAGACAAAGAAGATTCTTTCCGTGGCGGTTTACAATCATTATAAGCGGATTGAGCATGGAGATGTTGCCGACGATGTAGAGCTGCAAAAAAGTAACATTCTCATGGTAGGGCCGACGGGAAGCGGAAAGACTTTCCTGGTACAGAATCTGGCGAGAATTTTGAATGTTCCGTTCGCTGTGGCAGACGCGACCTCACTTACCGAGGCCGGGTATGTCGGAGAGGACGTTGAAACGATTTTGCTGAAGCTGATTCAAGCGGCGGATAACGATATTGAAGCAGCGGAACGCGGAATTATTTATATAGATGAAATTGATAAGATTGCAAGAAAATCCGAGAATCCGTCGATTACGCGGGATGTATCGGGTGAGGGCGTACAGCAGGCACTGTTAAAGGTGATTGAGGGAACCAACGCGTCCGTTCCGCCTCAGGGAGGAAGAAAGCATCCGCATCAGGAGTGCCTGCATATTGATACGACCAATATCCTGTTTATCTGCGGCGGCGCTTTTGACGGAATCGAAAAGCTGATTAGCGAAAGAGTTGGCAAAAAAGGATTGGGATTCGGCGCGAATGTGGAAAGTAAAAAGGATATGAATCTGACGGAGTTATTGAGTCAGATTATTCCGCAGGATTTGCTGAAGTTCGGGTTAATTCCGGAGCTGGTCGGAAGATTGCCCGTCTTTACCACGTTGGATCAGTTGGATCGGAATACGCTGATCAAGATTTTGACGGAGCCGAAGAATGCTTTGACGAAGCAGTATAAGGCGTTATTTGCTTTTGATAATGTAGAGTTGGAATTTACGCAGGAAGCAATTGAAGCGATTGCCGATAAGGCGATTGAAAGAGATACCGGAGCGAGAGGCTTGAGGGCGATTATTGAGGATGCAATGTCGGATATTATGTTCGAAACTCCGTCCGATGAAACGATCAAAAAAGTAACCGTGACGAAAGAATGCATTACGGATGGCGCTGCTCCGTTGGTGGAACGGGAAGAAGCGCCGGAGCTGCCGAGCGGCACGGAGGGCTGATAATTAACAAAAGGAAGGTGTAAGAAAAATGTTTGTATCAAAGGACTTATCTGTAAACGAAAAAAATCATCTTGTTATCGGCAAGAATGATACGGTGGAGCTTGCGAAGAAATTCGGAACGCCGCTTTATGTCATAGACGAGGATTTGTTACGCGAGAATTGCAGAGTTTATAAGAATGCAATGGATAAATATTACGAAGGAAACGGATTGGTTCTTTATGCAAATAAAGCATTTTGTACCAAATATACCTGCCGTGTTGTAAAAGAGGAAGGTCTTGGCGTGGATGTTGTTTCCGGCGGCGAATTGTATACTGCGATTCAAGCAGATTTTCCCATGAATAAAGTCTATTTTCACGGCAATAATAAGACTGTCGATGAGCTTACAATGGCTGTTGAAAACGGCGTTGGAAATGTGATTGTCGACAACATCTATGAACTGGAGAAGTTAAACGAGATTGCGAAAGAGCACGGGATTGTTCAGAATATCATGTTCAGAATCAAGCCGGGCGTTGACGCGCACACGCATAGCTTTATCCAGACAGGTCAGATCGATTCGAAGTTTGGTGTTGCGCTGGAAAACGGCGAAGCTTTTGAGATTTGCAAGACTGCAAATGAGATGACGAACGTGAAAGTAAACGGCGTACATTGCCATATCGGTTCGCAGATTTTCGAGATTGAGCCTTTCTGCAAGGCTGCGGAAATCATGATGAACTTTGTGGGAGATTTGAAAGATAAGTTGGGCATGGAAATTGAACAGCTGAATCTCGGCGGCGGCTATGGAATCATGTATACAGAACACGATGATCCCGTTCCGTATGATGATTATATCAAGCATGTAAGCGAGATTGTAAAGTCGGTTGCCGAAAAGAGAGGCGTAAAGCTTCCGTTTATTTTAATGGAGCCGGGTCGCTCTATTATTGCTCCCGCGGGGATTACACTGTATACGGTTGGTGGAATAAAAGATATAAAGAATGTAAGAAAATATGTTTCGGTTGACGGTGGCATGGGAGATAATCCCAGATATATCCTGTATGAGTCAGAGTACGCTGCTGTAATTGCAAATAATGCGAATGCACCGAAAACAGAGAAGGTTACGGTGGCAGGAAAATGCTGCGAAAGCGGAGATTTGCTGTTAAAGGATGCAATGATGCCGGAGATCCATGTAGGAGACACCTTAGCAGTATTGGCTACAGGAGCCTATAACTATTCAATGGCAAGCAACTATAACAGAATACCGCGTCCGGCGGTCGTTGCCGTATCCAATGGCGAGGCAAAAGTAGTGGTAAGAAGAGAAAGCTATGAAGATCTCGTGCGAAATGATTTGTAATAGATGAAATGAAAGCCGCTGTGCAAAAGCACAGCGGCTTTTTTTGCGTGTAACACAAAATTTGTGTCACGAATATGATAGAGTATAATTGAAATTTGCATCTGTTTTTCGGTCTATGGAGGCGAGCTTTTGCGCAATGTAGAGTTTAAGCTGGAATAGACCGAATGACAGATGCAAATTCCGGCTACAGGATGTATAATCACTGATTCAATCAAGAAAGGGGACGTAGAAAGATGATACGAATTTTTATCATTGCTGTCATTGTTGTGATTGCGGCAGGGGTAGGTATTTTTTGGGTACGCCGCAGGCGGCGGTTTCGTCCGAATCCGGATAAAAAGGCGCAGCAGGAGCAATTGAATGCCGCTTTGAAAGAAAGCGGTTTTGCGTATGACAATGCCGGAGATTATTTTTATGCGCGGCGCGATTGCTGGCAACGTGATACGGGTTATTGCCGACTATATGATGAGGGAGCGCCACTGTTTAATATGATTATGGATTGCGAACCAATTCAGTTTGCCTATGCCGGAAAACGATGGCTGATTGAGCTTTGGAAAGGGCAATACGGCATGACGACCGGAGCGGAAGTCGGAATTTACAATACGGCGCGCGAGGATGTTCATTCGGAGAAATTTACCGGAACGTTCTATGAAGCCGCTGCGGATGATGAGCAATTGGAAATGATGTTTATCCTGCGGAAGGACGGAAAAGAGATTCTAAAGCGCCGGGATCGGCATTGGTGGCTGACGGGGTTCAAACTGGGTGAATTTTCACAAAAGGATCAATTAACACTGGATGTAAAAATAAAATTCCCAGACAGAACCATGTGTGCGGTGTTTATGCAGGCACTGTCGGATATGGGGTATCAGAGAAATGAATTTTCGGTGCGGCGGAATACGGTTCGGATTCATTATACGAAACCGCATACGGCACAGCCGCCGTTGCAGGACGGGATTCATGAGGACGCGGTTCAAGCGGTCAATCGGAATAACTGTATTCTGTATCGGGCAGCAACAACGCCTTATGAGAGTACGTGTGATAAATTAGAATTTTTGAAAGACGCAATGCCGGATTTGTATGGATTTATGCTACATTCTTTATATGCTCATGATTTTTATGCGGCATTTGAATGGCTGTTCGGATTGGTCAGACCGCTCAAGCTGCCTAAGTCACCGAGACCTCCGAAGCCGCCGCATAAATCGTGTCCGGTGTGCAAGCCGTGTCCGCCGGTTGAACCGGGAGGATTCTGCAAGCGAAAAAGAGAGGATGAAACGTCATGTCAGTCCTGAAGCGGCGACTGGATTCGGTATACAAACATTCGGATACGCTTGCATTTGATGATGATTCGAAATTTATTCTGATGAGCGACTGCCATCGCGGACAGGGGAATAACGGAGATAATTTTCTGCCGAATCAGATTTTGTATTTCGGGGCGATGGAGCATTACTATAAGCATGGTTTTACTTATATTGAACTGGGGGATGGCGATGAATTGTGGGAAAACCGCAAAATTTGGCCGATTCTCGAAACCCACAGCGACTGCTTTTGGCTGATGTCCAAATTTTATCATGAAAATCGCTTGTATATGCTATATGGCAACCATGATGTTGTCAAAAAGCGCAAGAAAAAGAAATACAGTCATTTTTATTGCGAAAGCCGGGAATGTGTGATGCCGCTGTTTCCGGGGATTGACATGCCGGAGGGGTTGATTTTGCGGTATACAAAGGCGGAAAACGGGGAGATTCTGTTGGTTCATGGGCATCAGGGGAGCGTCATTAATGATTTGATGTGGCCGGTTGCGCGGTTTTTGATTCGATATTTCTGGCGACCGCTGGAGCTGGTGGGATGTACGGCGCCGGTCGGTGCGGCAAGACCGCATACCCGAAAGGAAAAAATCGAGCGAAGGCTATCGGCATATGCCAATGAATCGGGAAGATTGCTGATTGCCGGACATACGCATCGCCCGATCTATTCAAAGCCGGGGCAGGGGAGCTATTTTAATGACGGGAGCTGCGTACATCCGCGGAGTATCACCGGTATTGAAATTGAAAACGGTTGTATCAGCCTGGTTAAATGGTCGGTTGCGGTCGGCGAGGATCGGAGATTGTACGTTGAACGCAGTTTGCTGGAGGGGCCGTGTAAGCTGTCGGAATATTTCTAAGATATATTAACAGGGACTGTAAACATAGATTTTACAGCCCCTGAAATTTTATTGAATAGATTTTATTTGCGGGGATTGGGATTTTTTGTGTGCTTCAATCAGCTCATACATTTTTTCGAGTGCGTCGGAAAGACCGCCCATGCTGTCAATCAAACCGCAGTCCACTGCGCGCTGTGCAAACAGGACGGTTCCGACATCGTTTGCAATATCGTCGGTCGTGAGCATCAGCTGCCGAAATTCTTTTTTGCTGATTTGGGAATTATTTACGACAAAATCCGTAATACGATCCTGCATTTTTTCAAAGTATTGAAACGTTTGCATCACGCCGATCACAACGCCGCTCATGCGGATGGGGTGAACGGTCATGGTGGCGGTGGGCGCGATATAGGAATAATCCGCGGAAACCGCCAGCGGAACGCCGATACTGTGACCGCCGCCCAGAACAAGCGATACCGTCGGCTTACTCATGCCGGCGATCAGTTCCGCGATCGCAAGCCCGGCTTCAACATCGCCCCCAACCGTGTTCAGCAAGACCATCAAGCCGTCAACATCCGGATTTTCCTCCACGGCAACCAATTCCGGCAGTACATGCTCATATTTTGTTGTTTTGTTTTCGGGCGGAAGCACCATATGCCCCTCTACCTGCCCGATGATATTCAGGCAACGGATATTACCGCGCGGATTTTTTGTTTCGCTGATTCCGAGATGTTCTATATTTTCACGTTCCTGTTTGGTGATTTCAGTATTGTCACTCATAATGTCATTTCCTTCCTTAGCCGGGATTTTCGGCTTTTTGGAATTATTATGAGAAAAAAATAGGATTCTTATGCATAAAAAATGTGTAAATTCCATGAAAATATTTGAAATTTTTCTTGAAATTTATACTAAAACATGATATAATGTAGAAAACAAAGGCGTTTTGCGAAAAAGCAGGACGTCTTTTTAAGTGAAGCAAATTTTTTGGAGGTGGAGGGAGCGTTATGCAGCGAAATCAATTATGGGCGCAGATCCGCTATTGGCTGAACAGGCGGCTATAATATCGGATTCTATGCAGGGCACAGATTCGAAATAAGGAATTTTTGCAGGGTTTCTGTGTTTTGCGATTTTTTTATGGAGGACAAGACAGCTATGTTTGGGGCAAAGTATAGTTTGTGCTTGTCTGTATATCAGATAACTTTCGGAGGAAATAACGGAAAATAAGCGTGGTGGCTTTTAGGAGGAAAGCGGCAGCATGACTTTATGCTTATTTTCTGATGGTCTTATGCTGCACGGGCAGCGGAATGGAGATTAACATGTTAAATATAGCTATATGCGACGATGATAAGATAGATTTACGGCAAGAAAAAGAACTTATCGAAGAAGTATTAGCCGAAATGGAATATGAATATACAATTGATAGTTACTCAAAAGCAGATGAGTTATTGAACGCATCTCAAAACTATCATATTATATTTCTGGATGTGGAAATGGATGGAACCAATGGGATTGATGTGGCTGAGGCAATCCATAAGCGGGATCCGGGCATTTTTATTTGTTTTGTAACCAATTATGCAAGCTACATGGATGAAGCTTTGAACAAGCATGCATTTCGATTCTGGTCAAAGCCGATTCATAAGGATCGATTGATCTTTGGGATTCAGTCGGCTGTGGAAAGAATGAAATCCAGAAAAAAGGTGTTAACCATTCATGTTGAAAAACACGAGATGAATATTGTGATGAGCAATATTATTTATGTCTATACTGAGAATAGAATGACTTATATCGTTACAGTTCAGGGACTGATTCAGACAAAAGATATTTTTAAGGGAGTTAAGCAGCAATTAAACGAACAGGATTTTTGCGAAGTACATGCCAGTTATTGCGTAAATATGAAGTTTGTTTCGGATTATACGGTATCTACCGTAACCTGCAACTATAAGGATCAGTTCTATCAGCTGAAAATGTCAAAGAGTAGGTCAGCGGATTTCAGGAAAAGATTTACACAATGGTCTGGAGGTTCGATATGAGATTGGATTTGGGTTTAGTAATGGGGATCTTTTTGGAATGTGTCCTCATGGTATACTATGCGGATACGATGTTTTGTCCGAAGCAAGGGTATATCAAAAGCGGCATTGGCGCATTGGCAGGATATGTGGTAATGCTGGGGATCAACATTCTGGGATACCCGATTTTGTCAATTGCGCTGTTTATTGTAATCAACTTTGCGATTTTGATGATTTTTTATCAGGTAGGTTATAAAACCGCATTATTTACCGCTGTGATGCTGGATGTAATATCGGTTGTGGGCGAATATATGGTAGTGGCGATTTTGTCGTTTGATCACAGCTTGATCATGCAGGCGAATATTATTCCGTATGAATCCATCGTATTAACGATTTCCAGTAAATTACTTTCATTTGCCGGAATGGTGATTGTAAAGCACAGCGTTAAAAAGGTGCATGGGATCGACAATAATTCAACGATGGTGTTATTGCTGATTCCGGTTATTACGGTAGTTTGTATGACAATTATGCTGTATTCGCAGCTGAGTTATCCGCTGTTCTGGATAACGTGCATTATGCTTTTCATTATCAATATCATTACCTTTGCAGTGAATGATATTGTGCGTCTCAAGAACAATGAATTGCAGAAGCAGCGCGCCGAAAAAGAACAGTACAAGCTGAAAGCAACGGAATACCAGTTAATATCACAGCAATACGAGAGTATGCGGATTATGAATCATGATTTTAACAAACAAATGCGTATTATCGCGGCGCTGATGGAAAATGACAAGGAGCGTTTGGAGGAATATCTGAATGATTTGCAGGACTTATATGAGAAAAATGATTATAGGAAATTTACCGATAATGTGATTTTGAACATTCTTCTTTTGCAGAAAATCAGAGAATGTGAGGAAAAGCAGATTGATTTTCAAATAAGTACGTTATACGGGAAATATGATTTTATCTCCGAAACGGATACTGTGGCGATTTTTGCGAATTTAATTGATAATGCGATTGAGGCTTGTGAAAAATCCGAAAAGAAATATATTTTTATGGATTTGTATGCCACAAACGGTGTGTTTCCGTCAGTGAAAATTGAAAACAGCTCTGATCGGGAGCCGAAAATGAGAAAGGGGCAATTGGTTACCTCCAAAGCCGATCATTCGGCGCACGGCTGGGGAACGAGAAGTATTGAAAGAACGGCGGAGCAATACGGCGGTATGGTGGATTGGTCTTACAATAAATCCGACAAATCTTTTCGGAGTGTAATCGTTTTTAACCCTTCTCTGATGGAACAAAAGTCCAATTTGTAGGGTTGCGAGTCGAGTTTGTCAAAAACACTTGAAAAATTTTGATAAATTTGGTATAATCAGAGCGAAGATTTGATAAAGTGAATCTTCAAAAAAAATAAAAAACGGGTGATCATAAAATGAGGACAAGCTTCTTTTTATGCAACATCAGAATTTTATGATGACCTAAAATGATCAAAAAAGGAGAGGATCAATTATGAAAAACATCAAGACAATGGTACTTAAGGGGTTAGTAAAGGCAATCCCGGCTTGCGCAGCTTTGGCTTTGTTCATCAGCGCAAATTCAGTTGTTAGCCCGTGGAACGGACAGCTGGAAGCACCTAAGGCATTGAAGAACTACAGAAAATTCTAATGTTCCATCATATAGCCAATGGGATTGTGGGACGCGCAATCAAACAAAAGATTATTCATGAGCAACAAAAGGAAGAATATACATATGGATTAGAGCTGTCTATGACAGTTTTATTGAACGGAATTACAGTCGTCGTTATAGGAATTCTTATGGGAATGCCGTTTGAGACGATCGGATTTTGGTTAATTTATAATATATTAAAAAAATACACCGGGGGCTTTCATTTTAATTCATCAGCGGTCTGTTACATATCGACTTGCATCATGTGTGTTTTAGTATTATATCTTATCCGGATTTGCTCGTTTGATACGCTGTTGTATTCTGTGCTGGCGGTAGTGAGCGGAGGAATTACTTTCGCATTATCTCCCGTCCCGGCGATTCAGAAGCCGCTGGATGAAAAAGAAGAGCAGGTCTTTGGTAAGATTGCACGAATACTGGTTCTTGTAACGGTTATTCTGTATTTTATCTGCATCTTGTGTCATCTCAATTATGTTGCGAAGATTTTTGCCTTTGGCATCATATCGGTAGCATTGTTTGCGATTGCCGGAAAAATCAAATATGTATTATGTGTAAGAAAGAGTTAAGAAGATGGTGACGTTTAGATGTATTGTTGGAGCGTATTTGAATTTCAGCCGCATTGAATCGGATCAGCTTCAAGGGGTTGCTGTGCGAACAGCAGCCCCTTTTTATATATAAAATTATAGGTTTTTTTATATCAAGAAATTTTCTTTATAGCACTATAAAAATCGCCTTAAATGACATAAAATTCATAACAATATTTTCCGATTTTGTCCGGTTTGTAGCGTTGCGCGGCTAATTTGTAAAAACCTATAGACAAAAGCAAAAAAGTGTGGTATATTGTATTCGTCAAAAGGATGGATGTGAGTTGTCGAAGCGGAAATGAGCAGAAAGGTAATACGGCATTCTTGATGAGTTTTGCTTCGGGTGACTGATATTTTGCTTATCAACAAACAGCGTGAAATCAATTTTAAGTGAACCCTCCGAAAGTGTCCGCTTATTAAAGCTGTAAAAGAGGCTGTTTGTGGATAGATTCTTGCCGTGTCGGGGGCGATCGGCGCGGTGACAAAATCGGGGATGTTTGTATCCCGATTAACATGAAGAGGTTACTGTGTTCCATTCGGTAACTTCTTTTTTTCTTATGAGTGAAAATATTTATAAATGGGGGTTTACAAAATTACTGATATGAGTTATAATATAGCATAGACAGAAGGGATTTTCCTGTTAAATGAGTGCTGGGCAGAGAAAAATCATGTTTGTACAGCGGAAAGGATTTATTGAGAATGAATATTGTTAAAGAGGAGTTCTTAACGAAGGAACAGTTGGAAAAAGCAAAGCAGTTTGCTTTGAAGAAAATTGATTTTGCAAAGAAAACTTTTCAGACGACATTTCCATCGCATGCCAGCGTGAATAACGTTTATACGGAGGATGAAAACACCGGAGGATGGAATGAGGGCTTCTGGACAGGAATGTTGTGGATTGCGTATGAGCTGACCGGAAATGAGGACTATCGCAAGATTGCGGAGCTGCAAATTCCTACATATAAAAAGAGAATTGAGGAAAGACTGGATGTAGACCATCATGATATGGGATTTTTATATACACCGTCATGCGTTGCGGCATACAAGCTAACCGGCAATGAAGAGGCAAAGAAAACGGCGTTAATGGCGGCAGATAATCTGTTAAGACGTTATCATGAAAAGGGTGAGTTCCTACAGGCGTGGGGCAAGCTGAATCAGCCGGACAATTACAGATTGATTATTGACTGCTTGCTCAATATTCCACTGTTATACTGGGCGTCGGATGTGACAGGCGATTCGAAGTATGCGGATATTGCATGGAAGCATTTTAATACTACGGCAAAGAATATTATGCGTGAAAACGGTTCAACCTATCACACGTTCTATTTTGATCCCGAAACCGGTGCGCCTGCAAAGGGCGTTACGGCACAGGGTGCGTCAGATGATTCTTGTTGGGCAAGAGGTCAGGCATGGGGAATCTATGGCATGATGCTGACCAACAAATATCATAAGAGTGATATTTCGATTGAGAAGTTTAAGAAGATTGCAGATTATTTCATCAGTCTGCTGCCAAAGGATGATGTGCCGTATTGGGATATGATCTTCACCGATGGAGATGATGAGCCGCGAGATAGTTCGTCGGCGGCAATCGCAATCTGCGGATTGTTGGAGGGAATCAAGTATATTGATGGTGCAGACAGAGATCGGTATCTTGAGTATGCGAACAGAATGATGGCATCTTTGATCGACAACTATCTGTGCTGGAATGATGATAAGTGCAACGGCTTATTGCTGCATGCGTCTTATGGTGTTCCGCAGAAGAGCGGCGTGGATGAGTGCAATATCTGGGGCGACTATTTCTTCATGGAGGCTTTGATTCGGTTCTTGACAAATAATGAGTGGAAACTGTATTGGTAAAAGCTTGTAGAATTTATGAACAGTAAAAAAGAGGCGGTTAAATCGCCTCTTTTTGTATGTATTTTTTCTGTCAGTGAATACCGGCAATGATGGCAAATGCGCCCGGACCGGTGTGTGTGCCGACAATCGGACCAAACTCGCCATAGAGTTTGACACAGTTTTCGCCAAATTCTTCACGAAGCTTTTCACACGCTTCTTCTCCGCGTTTTTCATCGGATTGTACCACGAGGAAACGAGGATTTTCCGCATCAAAATCGGGATCTTCCTTGATTTTTTCGATGATTTTGTCCACAAGCTTTTTCTTGCCGCGCAGCTTATCCATGTTTTCGACTAAGCCATGCTCAATGGTTAGAATCGGCTTGATATCCAGTAATGTGCCGACAACAGCCGCGGTTTTATTAATTCTTCCGCCCTTTTCAAGATATTTCAGCGTATCGACTAATAAATAGCAGCGCCATGTTTTGATGTATTTTGTGCAATCCGCGATAATTTCATCGGGAGTCTTGCCTTGTGCTGCAAGCTCTGCGGCATGAATTGCCGTTTGGGCGATGTATAAGGAGAATTTCTCGGAATCAACAATATGGATGTCAGCATCCGGATATTCCTCTTTGATTTCCTCAACGATTAAAGTGGCGGTGTGGCATTGACCGCTGGCTTTTGCGGAAAGCGCAAAATAGATGACGCTGTCATACGTTTTTGCCTGCTCTAACAGATAGTCGTACATGTCACCGTAGGGGGTTTGTGCCGTGGTAGGAATCTGCTCGGCAGACTCTAACTTTTCATAAAATTCCGCATTGCTCAGATCAACGCCCGTAACGTAGCTTTCTTCATCAAAAATGCTCAGAAATGATAGGATTCCGATATTATATTGTTCGGCAATTTGCGGCGAAATATCAGAACCGGTGTCTACAACGATTTTTATATTCATATTTCCAATCCTTTCATAAAATTTTCTTTTTTGATTACCAGTGGAATTGGGTCAGCTGTCCGAGATTTTTCAGATTTTGAAATCCCAGCTGCCGAAGCGCCTCATAGACGATAATGGCGGCTGAATTGGATAAATTCAAGCTTCGTGCTTCGGGAATCATCGGAATCCGAATACACCGTTCTTCATGCTCATACAAGAGCGATTCCGGCAACCCGGCATCCTCGCGCCCGAACAGGATATAGTCATTATCGGCATACTGTACCTCGGTATAGGTATGCGGCGCTTTTGTGGTCGCATAGAAATAGCGGCCGCCTTTTGTCTTTTCAAAAAAATCCTGAAGATTATCATAGTAAGCGACATTCAGCAAATGCCAGTAATCCAAGCCGGCTCTTTTCAGATTTTTATCGGTAATCTGAAATGCAGTCGGGCGAACAATATGCAGCCGACAACCGGTTGCGGCACAAGTGCGCGCGATATTTCCGGTGTTTTGCGGAATCCGCGGCTCTACTAAAACAACATTTAACATTATAATCTCCGTTCCGCCGTCCCGTGACGGCATGTATCTTTATATTCGGTTTTCTATTGCATACCTATTTATTATATACCATTCGGCAGGGCGTGTCAATTTATTTTTGTAGGATTTTTGATTTTTTTGTGACGATGAAAAATCCGATTCCGCCAATCAGAATCCCAAGAACCGCCACAGCCTGTGAAATCCCCAGAATACCGGGAATTAAATACAGAATATAATCGGTATTTCGCATTCCCTCCAGGAACAGACGTCCGAGGGAGTACCAGAAAATATAAAAACAGAAAACCTGCCCGTTGGCTGTCTTTTTATCCTGAAATAAAATCAGCAGCAGTAAGCCTAAGAGATTCCAGACCGATTCGTATAAGAATACCGGGTGAACCGGGGGTGTGCCGTTGATGCTCATTCCCCATGGCAGGGAGGTTTCCAGACCGTACACCTCAGCATTGACAAAGTTCCCGAAACGACCGATTGCCTGACCGATGAACAAACCGGGACAGCATACATCTACGGTGTTCAAAAAATTGATTTTCTTGACCTTGCAATAAATTGCCGTGGAAATCACCGCGCCGATAATGCCGCCGTAAATTGCCAGACCGCCGTTCCAGATTTTAAAAACATCCCAAAAGCTTTTAAATTCATCCAAAGCAAACAGCACATAATAAATGCGTGCGCAGATAATCCCGGCAATCAGTCCGTAAAGGGCAATATCCCAGACGCAGTCTTTTTTCAAGCCGCGTTTTTCGGCGGTGAAATAGACGAAAGTACCGCCGGCGAAAAAGCCGGTCAGAATAATCAGCGCATACCAATAGATGCTTTTTGCCCCAATGGAAAAGGCAACGGGATTGACGTTCAGAACAATTCCGAGTTTGGGAAAGGAAATGACATTCATTGTCTTAAACCTCCTTCATAGTCAGTGCGATTCTTTTCTTTTTTACATCAACGTCCAGAATACGAACCTTGACTTGATCGCCGACAGATAAAACATCGGTCGGGTGCTTGATATAGCGATCGCAAATCTGCGAAATGTGAACGAGTCCGTCCTGGTGAACGCCGATATCGACAAACGCGCCGAAGTCAATGACGTTACGCACCGTGCCGTTCAGCACCATTCCGGGTTTTAAATCCTCCATTGATAAAATGTCGCTCCGTAAAACCGGCTGTGGCAATTCTTCTCTGGGGTCGCGGCCTTTCTTTAACAGACTGTCCACAATATCAACAATCGTAATACCGCCGACACCGAGCTGTTCGGAAAGCTCTTTTACGCTCTTATCCTTTAAACGCGATTTAATATCTTGAATTTTGCCATCCGTTACATCCTGTTCCGTATAGCCGAGAATTTTCAACAGCTCCGCGGTTGCCTTATAGCTTTCGGGATGGACGGAGGTATTATCCAGGACATTATCGCCATCGGGAATCCGCAAAAATCCGGCACATTGCTCGAATGCTTTTGCACCAAGCTTGGGGACTTTTAACAGCTCCTTGCGCGTTTTGAATTTTCCGTTTTCTTCGCGGTAAACCGTAATATTTTTCGCAACGGTTTTGTTCACGCCGGCAACATAGGAAAGCAAGGACGGGGACGCGGTATTCAAGTCCACGCCTACGCTGTTTACACAGCTTTCAACCACGCCGCCCAAAGCCTCGCCCAGACGCTTTTGGTTCATGTCATGCTGATATTGTCCGACACCGATGGATTTTGGGTCGATTTTCACAAGCTCCGCCAAAGGATCTTGTAAACGGCGGGCGATGGAAACCGCACTTCGCAGCGCCACGTCATACTGCGGAAATTCCTCTGCCGCCAGTTTGGACGCACTGTAAACCGACGCGCCGGCTTCGTTGGTCATCATATAATATACCGGCTCTTTCAGCTCGCCGATCAGCTCCGCAACGAGAATTTCGCTTTCTTTTGAGGCAGTGCCGTTTCCGATGGAAATAATCGTGACATGATTTCGCTGAATCATATCCTTTAAAATTCTCTTTGCCTTTTCTTTATCATGATTGGGGAGGGTGCAATAGACAATTCCCGTGTCCAGTACCTTTCCGGTTTCATCCACAACGGCAATTTTGCAGCCGGTGCGGTATCCGGGGTCAAGTCCCAGTACAACCTTGCCTTTGATCGGCGGCTGCAACAACAGACCGGAAAGATTTTTATTGAATACCTTAATGGACGATTCCTGCGCGTCCTCCGTCATCATTCCGCGGATTTCCGTTTCAATGGAGGGGGCAATCAAGCGCTTATAAGCGTCCTCCGCTGCGAGCCGCACATATTCCGAAGCCGGAGAGGGCTTTTTGGAAATCAGTTTCCGGCATAAATATTTTGTAATCAATTCTTCGTCCATTTCCAGTTTCACCGAAAGGAAGCCTTCTTTTTCACCGCGGTTGACTGCTAACAGACGATGCGGCGGCATTTTGGCAATCGGCTCCGAATAGTCGTAATATTGGCTATATACACTATCCTCATCTTTCGCGGATTTTGTCGCAACCATGCCCCTTTCGATCGTGGTTTGACGGATGTGCTTACGAAATTCCGCATTATCGCTGACCGATTCGGCGATAATATCCATCGCGCCGTTCAGTGCTTCATCAACGCTTGCCACGCCTTTTTCTTCATTAATATATTCCGCAGCGGCGGCGGTTACATCGGTGCCGTCCTGCGCCATAAGCAGCTCCGCGAGAGGGGATAATCCCTTTTCCTTTGCGATGGTGGCGCGGGTACGCCGCTTGGGACGGAATGGACGATAAATATCCTCCAACTCCGCAAGTGTGACAGCGGCGGAAATCGAAGCCGCAATCTCATCCGTCAGCTGTTCCTGCTCGTCAATCAAACGCGTGATTTCTTCCTTTTTTGACTCCAGGGAACGCAGATAGTTGAGCCGCTCAAAAAAATCTCTCAAAATATCATCGCTGAGTGTTCCGGTTCGCTCTTTTCGGTATCTGGCAATAAAAGGAATTGTATTCCCCTCATCAATTAGTTCAATGGTATTATCCACCTGCCATTGAGCAATTCCAAATTCTTCCGCAAGCTGTATGGAAATTTTACTTTTTTCGTTCATATGTACAATCCTCCAAAAAATTATGTAACCAAAAAATAAAATTTGTCACATAACTGAAAATAAAATTTAAAAAAAGTATTCACAAATTAAAGAAAATGTGATACAATATCAGAGTATACAAGATATAGTATTTAAAAAGGATAAAAAAAGTTGAAATACACTATCGAAATATCCTCTGACAAATGAGATTATAACCTATTTCGGAGAATTTTACAAGTCCTAAACTGAAATTTTATTAAATGGGCTTGGTTTGTGTGTCCGAAAGAGGTTTTAAACAAAGAAAAAGCTTGCCTTTTTTATGTAAACAAGGTAAAATAAAAATACAGTGCATTATTGTAGAATATCGGCATAGAGCGTGGGAGGAATTGAATTTTGCAAGAAAAGAACAATATAGAGTTCAGCCACGTTTCGGTGCTGTTTGAAGAAAGTATACATGCGCTGAATATCAAGGAAAACGGAGTGTATGTGGACGGGACTCTCGGAGGCGGCGGTCATTCGGAGGGGATTCTGAAGCAGAACGGCACTTGCCGGCTGATCGGCATTGACCGGGACAAGGACGCAATTCGGGCGGCATCCGAACGGTTGCGTTGTTTTGGCGACCGGGTCACGATTGTCAACCGGAATTTCTCGGAAATCAAGAAGATATTAACGGAATTAGGAGTTGAGGGACTGGACGGTGCAGTGTTGGATCTGGGCGTGAGTTCCTATCAGCTGGATCATGCGGAACGCGGCTTTTCCTACATGCAGGATGCGCCGTTGGACATGCGCATGGATCGCGACGCGGATTTTTCCGCGTATGATGTCATTAATTCTTATTCGGAGGAGCGTTTAACTGAGATTTTTTTTGAATACGGAGAGGAAAAGTGGTCTAAGCGGATTGCGGAATTTATCGCACAAAGACGTGAAAAAGCACCGATTCGGACAACCGGAGAGCTGGTGGAGATTATTCGGGCGGCGATCCCGAAGAAGGCGCGTCTTGAGGGCGGACATCCGGCAAAGCGTGTTTTTCAGGCGGTTCGTATTGAAGTCAACGGCGAGCTGAGGATTTTGGAGCAGGCGGTAAGGGATTTTGTTTCAAGCCTTTATCCCGGCGGACGTCTGGCGGTGATTACATTCCATTCATTGGAGGATCGGATTGTGAAAAAGACGTTTGCCGAGTTGGCGAAGGGGTGTACATGCCCTAAGGAGTTCCCGGTGTGCGTTTGCTCACATAAGCCGGAGGTAAAGATCATTTCGAGAAAACCGATTCTTCCGTCAAAGCAGGAGGAGGAGGAAAATCCACGTTCAAAAAGCGCGAAGCTGCGCGTGGTGGAAAAGCTATAAAAGGTATAGGAAAAAGGGTAAAATTATTGTATAGAGTGATGGACTGTTCGGGAAATATGGGGTTTAATTTGACCGAACGGAAAGCAGAGAAGTTAGGAGAACATTGTGGAATACGGAAATTTAGCGTATGACGAGGACTATTATGTTCCGAAATACAGAAAAATACCACAAAAGCAGCAGAAGCAACAAAAGCAACCCCCTGTTAAACGACCGAAAAGCGACAGGGTGAAGTATGTAAGATACATAGGCGCGATCATTGCAATGGCGCTATCGGCAGGATTTATGATTTCGACGTTTGTTTCGGTGCATGAAACGAAGAATACTGTAGCGAGTCTGGAGTCCCAGCTGTCGGAGATGGAAGCGATTACGAGCCAGAAAGCATTTGATTTGGATCATAGCATTGATTTGGCAACCATTGAAGAAGAAGCAACCTCAAGACTGGGGATGCAGCGTCCCGAAAAATACCAGACGGTTTATGTCAATGTTAATCGGGATGATGTTACGGAAAAGACTGCGGATGAGGTGGAGAGTACAAGCGGAAAAATTGTCAATACATTGAAGAATATTATTGGTAATATAGTTGAATTTTTCAGCATAAAATAATAGAGAGCATTTATTAAATTTAATGATTGGAAGGTTAGCGGTATGGCAGCACCATCACTGAACAGTATAAAAAAACGCATACTTCCGATGGTGATTCTTGTTCTGATTGGAATGGCTCTTTTGGTCGTCAGACTGGTATATTGGCAGATTATCAGAGGCGAGGAGCTTTCGGCAAAGGTGAAAAATCAGCAGACGGGTTCCAGTGTAATTACGGCTTCACGCGGAAAGATTTATGACCGAAACGGAAAGACGCTTGCGGAAAGCGTTTCGGCAAATACCTTAGTCTGCAATCCGCAGGATGTGAAGGCGGATGGTGATGCGGCAGTCATTGCGCGGGAGCTTTCGGCAGTTCTCGGAACGGACTATCAGAAGCTTTTTGAGAATCTGACAAAGAACAATCGGTATCAGGTGTTGAAAAAGCGAATCTCGGTGGACGAAACGGAAGCCGTGAAAAAGCTGATGGACACGGAGAACAATAAGGAAATGGCAAAGGCATTTTCGGGCGTGTATTTTGAGGAAGACTCCAAGCGTTATTATCCGTTTAGTATTGCGCCGCATATTTTAGGCTTTACGGGATATGACAATAACGGCTTGCAGGGGATTGAGCTGACGTTTGACGACGAACTTTCCGGCAAGGCAGGCAGTATTGAGCAGAATCAGACCGCAAAGGGAACGACATTGAAAGAGCAGCAGGAGGAATATCTGAATGCGCAGAAAAAGGGCGCGGACGTGGTACTTACGATTGACGAAACGATTCAGCATTTTCTGGAAAAGCATCTGGAGGAAGCGGTCGAGGAGGATAAGCTGAAATACGGAGCCGCCGGGATTGTCATGAATCCGAAAACGGGCGAGATTCTGGCAATGTCTACCAAGCCGGATTTTGACGACAATAATCCTTATAATATTGACGCATTCAACGAATATGCAATGCAGTACAATTATGATGAGGACAGCAAAACAACCGATCCGGAGGCGACACCGAAGCCGACGGATGATCCGCATAATCCGAGTGATGAAAGAATTGCAATGCTCCGGAACAGAATGTGGAGAAATAAGGCGGTTTCGGATTCTTATGAGCCGGGATCAACCTTTAAGATTATCACTGCCGCTGCGGCGTTAGAGGAGCATGTGGTGGATCTGAACTCACAGTTTTACTGCCCTGGTTTTAAGATTGTAGCGGATAGAAATATCAGCTGTGCAAGCAAACAGGGACATGGCCCGGAAACGTTTGTCGAGGGTGTTCAAAACTCCTGTAACCCGGTTTTCATGGAAATCGGCGAGAGGTTGGGCGCGGATAAATTCATGGAATATTTTACGGCGTTCGGACTGACGGAAAAGACAGGAATTGAGTTGGTGGGCGAAAGCTCCAGTATTTATTACCGGAATAAAATGAGCGAGGTGGATCTTGCAACAAGCTCCTTCGGTCAGGGATTCCAGGTTACGCCGATTCAGCTGATTACGGCAATTTCGGCGGTTATTAACGGCGGTGAGCGAATGAAGCCGCAGATTGTAAAAGAGATTAGAAATGACAGCGGTATTGTAAAAAGCTATGATACTGAGGTTGTGAACCGCGTAGTTTCCGAGGAAACATCGGATAAGATGCGCGATATTTTGGAAAAGGTTGTTTCCTATCCGAATGCCACCGGTAAAAACGCCTATGTGAAGGGCTGCCGAATCGGCGGAAAGACGGGAACCTCCGAGAAAAATCCGAGAGGCTCGGATAAGCGAATCGCTTCGTTTGTAGGCTTTGCCCCGGCAAACGATCCGGAAATCATTTGTTTGATTGTTCTGGATGAGCCGCAGATTGACAACCGTTACGGCGGTGCGATTGCAGCGCCGCTGGTGGGAGAAGTCATTGAGGATGTGCTGAATTATCTGGGTGTTGATAAGCAGTACAGCGAAAATGAGGAGCCGATTGTAAAGGAAGAGGTTCCGGATGTCCGTGAAGCAAAGATTGCGGATGCGGAGAAACAGCTGGATGACGTGAAGCTGAATTATGTAATCAAGGGCGAGGGCGACAAGATTGTGGATCAGCTGCCGAGTCCGGGTACGATGTTGAATAAAGATTCACTTGTGATTTTATATACAGAACGAAAAGGTACGGAGGAATTGGTGACGGTTCCGGATTTGAAAGGAACTTCCGTTGGTGTGGCAGAGTCCACGCTCAATTCCGAGTATTTGAATTTTGAGGTTGCAGGAGCAGGGCATAGCGAATCCGCAATGGCGTTTGCGGTGAATCAGAGTGTTGCAGCCGGAGAAAAAGTTCCGCCGGGAACAGTAATAGGGGTAGAGTTCAGGCAGGACGCACAGGATTAAACATTATTTGAAGTAAGTGGGGGTATGGATCATGAAGGCTGACAAACTATTTGGGAAGACTTGGCCGGAAAAGTTTGATAATGTAGAAATTACGGGAATTGCATATGATTCAAGAAACGTTGTTGAGGGGAACGTTTTCGTATGCATCAAGGGATTTGAAACCGATGGACACCGTTTTGCAAAGATGGCGGAGAAAAACGGCGCAGCGGTGATTGTTGCGGAGGATCCGGTGGATGTAAACATACCGGTTTGGTATGTTAAAAATTCCCGTCAGGCGATCGCAGATCTGGCATGTACCTTTTATGAGCATCCTTCCGAAAAGTTTAAGCTGATCGGTGTTACCGGCACAAATGGAAAGACAACGATTACTTATCTTGTGAGAAGTATTTTGGAAGAAGCCGGAATGAGCGTCGGAATCATCGGTACGAATCAGAATATTATCGGCGACAAGGTTTTGGTAACGCAGAGTACTACGCCGACAACGCCGAATGCGCTGGAGTTGCAGCAATTGTTTGACGAAATGGCGCGAAATCAAGCAGATTGTGTTGTTATGGAGGTTTCAAGCCATGCGCTTGAGTTGGAAAGAGTCCGCGGATGTCATTTTGATGTGGGCGTTTTTACAAATCTGACGCAGGATCATTTGGACTTTCATAAAACAATGGAGAATTATCTCAAAGCAAAGGCGAAGCTTTTTGATATAAGCGATAAAGGGGTTGTCAATTTTGACGATGACGGCGGCAAGAGAATTGTTGCCGAAAAGGACTGCGATATTTTAAAGGTGGGCTTGACTTCGGAGAGCGATCTTTGGGCAGAGAATATTCGGATTACGGCAAGAGGGGATGAGTTTGATCTGAATTATCAGGGCAAGCAATATGCGATGAAAATTGGAATCCCCGGAAAATTCAGCGTTTATAATGCAATCTGTGCTGCCGGTGCGGCTTTGCAGCTGGGTATTGATATGGATACGATTCAGCGTGGCTTGGCGAAAGCAAAGGGCGTTTTGGGCAGAGTAGAGGTTGTTCCGACTGAAACGGATTATACGGTTTTGATTGACTATGCGCATACGCCGGATGGTTTGGAGAATATTATTAATGCGGTCAAGGAATTTGCGGAGGGGGATGTTATTACCCTGTTCGGATGCGGCGGCGACCGCGACAATACAAAGCGTGCTGTGATGGGAGAAATTGCAGGGCGGCTGTCGGATTTCAGCATTATCACTTCGGATAATCCGCGAACGGAAAAACCGGAGGCAATTGTAGAGCAGATTGTGGAGGGGATGCAAAAGACTGACGGTAAATATACGGTCATTGTGGATCGCAGAGAAGCGATCGGTTATGCATTGGATCACGCAAAACCCGGAGATGTTATTATTCTTGCCGGAAAGGGGCAGGAAACTTACCAGATTATCGGAAAAGAAAAGGTTGACTTTGATGAAAGAGTCGAGGTTTGGAAACATCTTCATCATTAAAAGAATCCGGAATGGTCGCGTAGAGAATGGATACAATAGAAATGGGCGCGCGGATACGCGTCCATTTTTACAATTATAGAAAAATTCTTGGATTTTTAACATAGGAAAGGAAGAACATAACATGCAGCAGTTAACAACACAGGATATACTGGACGCTACCGGAGGAAAGCTTTTAAGCGGCAGTGCGGATTTGGTTTTCAATGATGTGACGACCGATTCCCGAAAAGCCGGGGAGGGCGTACTGTTTATACCGCTTGTGGGCGAGAAGTTTGACGGTCATGAATTTATTAAGGCGGCGTTCGATATGGGCGCGGCGGCTGTGTTGACGCAGAAAGAAACGGAGCTTTGGCTGGATAAGACAATTATTCGCGTGGAGGATACCTTAAAGGCGTTCCGCGATATTGCGGCATTTTATAAAGCGAAATACAGGATTCCGACTGTGGCGGTTACGGGCAGCGTCGGAAAAACCACGACAAAGGATATGCTGTATGCGGCGTTAAGCGAGAAATATAATACCATTAAGACGCCAAATAATTTTAATAACGAAATCGGGGTTCCGATTACGGTACTGATGCAGGAAAAGGAGCATGAGGCGGCTGTTATTGAAACAGGCATGAATCACTTTGGTGAGTTGGAGCGGCTGGCGGCAATTATTAAGCCGGATGCGGCGGTGATTACAAATATCGGGATGTCCCATATTGAAAATCTCGGCTCAAGAGAGGGAATTTTGAAAGCAAAATTGGAGATTACCACCTATTTCGCACCGGAAAATACTTTGATTCTTAATGGTGATGATGAGTATTTATCTACTGTACCCGATACCAGGAAATATAAAATCATGCGATATGGAATCGACAATCCGGCAAGTGATGTTCGGGCAAAGGATATTGTAAATCGCGGACTGGAAGGTGTGGAATTTACCGCAGTGATCGGTGCGGAGGAATATCCGGTAAAGGTGAGTATTCCGGGACGGCATAATGTTTACAATGCGCTTGCGGCAATCTGTACCGGCTTGGTATTCGGTGTGAAGCCGGAGGACAGTATCCGTGGTATCGCTAACTGTCAGTATACCTCACAGCGTTTGGAGATTGAGCATCATAAAGGGATTGAGATTATTAATGACTGCTATAATGCATCGCCGGATTCCATTCGCGCGGCGTTATCCATTATGCCGTATTCGCTGCAAAAGCGGCGTGTCGCGGTTTTGGGAGATGTTCTGGAAATGGGAGAATTTGCGGAGCGTGCGCATTATGAATTGGGAAAAGAGATTCTGAAAAACAAGATTGATTTGCTGATTACCGCAGGTCAGAATGCACGGCAGATTGCGGCAGGTGCGGCAGACTTGGGATTTACGGAATATCATTGCTTTGGTAAGACGCTTGGCGCTTTGAATTATGTAAAAGAGCATGTTCAAGACGGGGATTGCGTTTTGGTAAAGGCGTCGCATGGGATGCATTTTGAGGAAATTGTGGCGGCAATTAAAGAGATTTAAGGAGAATTGTAATGAACGATTTAATGATTTTAAAAAGTTTTTCACTGCTGAATATCTTTCCGTTTGTGGTAGGACTTGTGATTACGGCAGCATTCGGGCCGCTTTTTATTCCGTGGCTGCATAAATTGAAATTCGGACAGGAAATCCGCGAGGAGGGACCGAAATGGCACCAGAAAAAATCCGGTACGCCAACGATGGGCGGCATTATGTTTATTGTGGGTATCGGCGTGGCGGTAGTTGCAACGTTGGTTTTGTCGGCGGTGAAAGGGACGTTGGATACGGTATTCGTAAAAGGCTGTCTGCTTCCGTATCTGATTGCGTTAGGGTTTGGCGCGATTGGGTTTGTGGACGATTATATTAAGGTTGTCAAGAAAAGAAATCTTGGATTGACGCCGATTCAGAAGTTTTCGATGCAGCTTGGCTTGGCAGTGGTTTATATAGGCGCGTTATATTTGATGGGCGTGCTGGAAACTGATATTTACATACCTTTCGTGCGGCATACGATAGCATTGCCGATGTGGTTGTATATCCCGTTTGTGCTTTTCATTATCGTGGGCGTTGTCAATGCGGTCAACCTTACGGATGGCTTGGACGGCTTGGCGGCAACGGTAACGGCGGTCGTGGCGTTCTTTATGGCGTTTAGCGCGTATGTAGTCTTTGACGCGGAGGGGTTATCGGTATTTTCGATTGCGGTTCTCGGCGGAATGTTGGGATTCTTGATTTATAATAAATATCCTGCAAAGGTCTTTATGGGTGATACGGGATCGTTATTCCTCGGTGCGGCGGTTGCGCTGATGGCGATTGATCTGAAGATCGAGATTTATCTGATTTTGATGGGCTTTATCTATTTTGCAGAAACCTTTTCCGTCATTATTCAGACCTCTTATTTCAAGTATACAAAGAAGAAATACGGCGAGGGACGGCGCGTGTTTAAGATGACGCCGATTCACCATCACTTTGAGATGTGCGGCTGGGACGAAAAGAAGATTGTAAGAGTATTTTCACTCTTGACAGCGTTGCTGTGTATTGTTGCATGGTGGGGGATGCCGAGATAGTTTGAAAGTGCAGTAAGGCGATTGAAAGCTGTGGTTTCTCAATGAAATTTTCAATAGCAAGGAGAGAAAGAGTAATGGCCCGTAAAAGTATAGCCGCGTACAATAGACAAAATACGGCTTCAAGCCAAAAGAAACCCAAAAAGATATATGCCTGGAATCAGAAACAGGCAGGAGAAATTGATTATACATTTTTGGTGCTTGTGATTCTTGTGGTGGCAGTGGGACTGGTCATGCTTCTTTCGGCATCGGCTCCTGCCGGAATGACGATTAACGGAAATTCATATTCGTTTTTCGGAAAGCAATTATTGTGTGCAAGTATCGGCTTTGTCGGGATGTGGTTTGTGTCGAGAATCAATTATAACAGCTACAAGGAGCTGGTTCCGAAGATGATGTGGTTCTGTGCGTTTTTGCTACTGTTGGTATTGTTCCCCGGAATCGGAAAGAAATTCAATGGTTCAAGACGGTGGCTGAACACACCGATCGTGCCGATTCAGCCTTCGGAATTTATGAAACCGGCTATTGCGATGTATTTTGCTTATAGGATTGAAAAGGGTAAGGAAGATTTAAAGACGCTGCGCGGCAATCTGCCCTATGTGGGCGCATTGCTGATTGTTGTGGCGCTGATGTTGTGCGAAACGCATTTGAGCGGATCCATTGTAATCGCCGGAATTGCTATTACGGTTATGATTGCAGGCGGAACGCCGGTGAAACCGTTAATTATCGGCGCGGTTATTTTGCTGCCGATAGGATTGTTTGCGATTCGAATGATGAGTGATGTTCGTTGGGAACGTGTTGTCAGCTTTTTGCATCCGTTTGATGATATGCAGGATTCCGGCTATCAAGTGGCACAGGGAATTTATGCAATCGGATCGGGAAAGCTGTTTGGATTAGGCTTGGGTCAGAGTATACAGAAGTATTCGTATCTGCCGGAGCCGTATAATGATTTTATTTTTGCAATTATTTGCGAGGAAATGGGATTTGTCGGTGCGGTAGGCGTTATGGCTTTGTTTGCGGCATTGATTATACGCGGCGTCCGCATTGCGGTAAATGCTCCGGATATTTACGGAACTTTAACTGCAACGGGGATTGTGGCACAGCTGGCGATTCAAACGCTGCTGAATATTGCGGTTGCAACCTCCAGTGTCCCGAATACCGGCGTGGCGCTGCCATTTTTCAGCTATGGAGGAACCTCCATTATGACGCTGCTTTTAGAGATGGGCGTACTGCTGAATATCTCACGATATTCACGCAAAAAATAAAAATAAAGAAACAGATAAAATAAACATATAAAAGAAAAAGATCGGGTGTACTACATTAGGGTTTGGCTGTGCTTTTTATTCTATGGAGGCGAGTTCTACTCCGCGCAGCGTAGCGGATGTCTGAGCCGAAATAGAATAAAAAGCACAGCCAAACCCGGATGGTTTAATTTTTATACAAAACAGCACCCCAAAGCTACCCAACAAAATAAATGCATGAGCCAGAATGGAGTCAAAAGCATAGTCAAACCCGGATGGCGTAATTTTTATACGAAACAGAGCTCAAAAACCACTAAACAAAGCAAATGCATGAGTCGAAATGAAATCAAAAGCACCGGCAAATCCGGCCGGTTTAATTTTTTTAGATATTAGAGCACAGGAAGAAAGGAAAGAGTGTTATGAGAGTATTATTTGCCGGCGGCGGAACCGGAGGACATATCAATCCGGCAATTTCGATTGCGGATTATGCCAAATCACAGGATTCTGATTTTAAGGCAGTCTTTATCGGAACGAAGCATGGTTTGGAAACCAAACTTGTGCCGAAAGCCGGTTATCCGCTGGAGTTTATTGATATTGAGGGATTCAGCCGTAAGAATATGCTGAAAAATGTAGGTGTTGCGGCAAAGCTTTTGGCGGCAAGAGCAAAAGTGAAGAAAATCATTAAGGATTTCAAACCGGATTGTGTTGTATGTACGGGCGGCTATGTCAGCGGTCCGGTGACGATGGCGGCAAAGGCGATGAAAGTACCATCTTTGATCCATGAACAGAATGTTTATCCCGGACTGACGGTGAAAGGCTCGGAGCATTATGTGGACTTTTTGGCGCTAAGCTTTGAGGAAACCATTAAGCATATGAAACAGCAAGAGAAGTGTGTGGTAACGGGAAATCCGATCCGAACGGAAATCTTGATGGCAGATCGGGAGGCGGCACGCAAAAAACTGGGGATTGACAGACCGTTTGTGCTGATTTTCGGCGGAAGTCTGGGCGCGGATAAAATTAACGACAACGTTATAAAGATTTTGAAACGTATTGTTCAAGAGGATAAAATTTCGTTATTGTTCGGAACCGGCGACCGGAATTATGATAAAATCATGGCGCAGATCAAGGACGAGGGTATTACATTGAATGAACATGTTCGCATTGTTCCGTATATTGATAATATGGCGGAATGTATGGCGGCAGCCGATTTGGTGGTTTCCAGAGCCGGAGCGATTACGGTCAGCGAAATCGCGGCATTGGGGAAACCTTCGATTTTGATTCCATCTCCGAATGTGGTTCGGAATCATCAGGAGCAGAACGCGCGGGAGTTTGAGAAAAACGGTGCGGCGGCGCTGATTTTGGAAAGGGATTTAACAGATACGGTGCTTTATGACAAAATTATGTCGATGGTGACGGATCATGCAGCATTGGAGAAAATGTCTGCCAATCTGAAATCCCTTGCCAAAACGGACGCTCTGGAGCGGATTTATGCGCTGATGCAGAAAATGGCAGAAAAACACTCATAAGAGGATAAGGCGATTACAGATTGTAATCGTCTTTTTTTTGATAGACAAGGGATGAAAGGTTTGCATTTGGGGGAGGGTTGTTTCATATACATTAAAGAGGTGATGTTTTATGAAGCGGATTTTGCTGGCGTTTGTGGGGTTTGTGGGGATTTTAATGCTGATTCCGCTGCTGATCGTGGCGATTATGGGCGGTTTTGCGGATAATTCACGAAAAGACGGTGAGTTGATTCGGGTTTATTTTGCGGATGAGGATCAAGTTAAGGAAATCAATACATCGGAGTATCTGGTAGGTGTTGTTGCGGCGGAAATGGCGGCAGACTTTGATGAAGAAGCGTTAAAGGCGCAGGCGGTTGCAGCGAGAACGTATATGGAATATCATAAAGCGAGGGCGGCGGAGCATAAGGATAATGCTGTGGTTTGTACAGATTATAAACATTGTCAGGCATGGACGAATATTCATGATAAGATGGAGTCGTGGGGAGATTCGGCAAAGCAATATAAGAAAAAAATAGAACAGGCGGTTTCCGATACTGCCGGAGAGATTATCACCTATCAAAATGAGCCGATCAACGCGGTTTTCTTCTCGACTTCGTCCGGAAGAACAGAAAATGCCGGCGACGTATGGGGAGAGGATTTCCCTTATCTGATCAGCGTGGAATCTCCGGGAGAGGAAAATGCTCCAAATTTTATGAGCGAGGTCAATCTTCCTTTGGAGGAAGTGAAACAGAAAATTTCGGAGAATTTCCCGGACGCTGATTTTTCGAAAGGCTTATTTACCAATATTGTTCGTTCCGATGCAGGGGGAATCCGCAGCTTGGATATTGGCGGAGTTTTGGTGAAAGGAACTCAGCTTAGAAGTGCTTTTTCGCTGAAATCAACCAATGTGCAGATCAGTGAAGAAAACGGAAATGTGATTTTTCGGGTTAAAGGGAACGGTCACGGCGTGGGCATGAGCCAATACGGTGCTGAAGCAATGGCACGGAACGGTTCGAATTATCGGGAAATTCTCCAACATTATTACGCGCAAACCGATGTGACAAAAGGGAATTGAATTTATTGTTGACATCACTCCGGAATCGTAATATAATAATAGAATAGAATTTCTGCGGCGTGCGATGGTTCTATCGGCGCTGAGGAGGGGAAAGGAGTTAAGGGTTCGATTTATGAGAAGAAGCGGAATATTAATGCATATTTCCTCTTTACCGTCCGATTACGGTATCGGAACACTGGGGAAAGAGGCATATGCGTTTGTTGATTTTTTAAAGGAGGCAGGACAAAGCTATTGGCAGATTCTCCCGATTTGCCCGACAGGATATGGCGATTCACCGTATCAGTCTTTTTCGTGCCGTGCCGGAAACCCGTACTTCATTGACTTTGAAACGCTATGCGAGGACGGACTTTTGGAGAAAGAGGATTTTACGCAGATTCAATGGGGCGATAGGGCAGATCGGGTAGATTATGAGAATTTGTATCACAATCGTTTCACGGTGCTGAAAAAGGCGTTTGAAAGGTTTAAGCAAACGGATTTGACGGAGTTTCATCGTTTTCTTGAAAAAAATGATAATTGGATTTCAAACTATGGTTTGTTCATGTCGCTCAAGGAGGAATTTGACGGAAAGCCGTGGACAGAGTGGGACGAGGGTGTAAAAAAACGTGATCCTCATGCGCTTTGGATGTTTAAATCCGAGCATGAGGAGGATGTGATGTTCTGGGAATTTCTCCAATTTGAATTTTACAGACAGTGGTTTCGGCTTAAACGATATGCAAATGAAAACGGAGTGCAGATCATAGGGGATATTCCGATTTATGTTGCACCCGACAGCGCTGATGTGTGGGTTTATCCGGATTTGTTTGATCTGGATGAAGAAACACTTCTTCCGCGGTGCGTGGCAGGTTGCCCGCCGGATGCGTTTTCGGAAACCGGGCAGTTATGGGGGAATCCCGTTTATGATTGGGCAAGGCATAAGGAAACCGACTATAATTGGTGGGTGGATCGGCTGCGCTCGTCATTGGAATGTTTTGATTGGGTGCGGATTGATCATTTCCGTGGCTTTGCCGGCTATTATGCGATTCCTTACGGGGATAAAACCGCTGAAAACGGCGTATGGAAAACCGGGCCGGGCATTGAATTTTTTGATTTTTTAAAGTCTAAGTTTTCTGAACTTCCCATTATTGCAGAGGATTTGGGATTCTTAACGGAGGATGTACATACGATGCTCCGCGAAACCGGATTCCCGGGGATGAAGGTTCTGGAATTTGCCTTTAATCCGGATGAACCGAGCAGTTATTTACCGCATAATTATGATAAAAATTGCGTTGCATATACGGGAACGCACGATAATGATACGCTGATTGGATGGAAACTGTCACTTGATCAGCGGACGCTGGACTATTGCAAAAAGTATATGCGAATCGCAACCGATAACAATGAAAAGTTTAGCTGGGAATTTATTAAGGGGATGTTTGCCAGCAGTGCGGATACGGCAATTGTGCAGATGCAGGATTATCTGATGCTGGATGGTTCGGCGCGCATGAATATTCCTTCGACCGATTCCGGAAATTGGGTATGGCGCGCGTCAAAAAAATCTTTTACTAAAAAATTGGCAAAACAAATTTATGATATTACCGATACATATGTAAGACTTCCATAGAAAATAAAGGGGACAGTAAAATGAATTTTACTGTCCCCTTTTGATGTTATTGAAATCGTTCATAAGAACCTAAGAATTTATAATATTCCGTACTCTGCTTGACCTTATCCAAAGCAAAATACAAACGCGCGTCATCAATATTGCCCTCAATGTCTACCAGGAAGATATAGCGACCCAACTCGTCTTTTAGCGGACGGGATTCAATTTTCACCATATTAATTCCGGCATCGGCAAACAACTTCAGCTCATTATACAAGGCTCCCGGTTCGTTTTCCAATGTAAAAGCGATCGAGGTTTTGTCGTGCTTTGTTACTTTCTTGCATGGATTTTTTTCCACAATGACAAACCGCGTTGAGTTGTGCGGTTCATCTGCACAGTTTTCTTTTAGAATTTCCAAATCATAGAGCTTTGCGCTTGCCGCCGATCCGATACCGGCGATACTGCCGTCGCTTTCCGCAACAAGCTTTGCCGCGGCTGCGGTGGAGGCTGCTGTTTCGATCACAGCATTCGGAAATTCTTCCTTAAGCAGCTTTGAACACTGCCCCAACGGCTGCGGATGAGAAACGATTTTTTGGATTTCTTCGGCTTTTGCGCCTTTTTTCACCATCAGATTCTCGCGAATTGCCAAAATATATTCGCCTGTAATATAAACATCAGCGTCTAAGGCTAAGGTGTCAAGCGTAGCATTCACACTGCCCTCGATGGAGTTCTCAATCGGGACAATGGCTTTTTCAATTTTTCCGGAGTCCACGGCGCGAATCATTGCCGGCATGGTACGGTATTGCCGAAGCTCCTCCGCTCCCTTTGACCATTCCATTGCCGCCTGATGCGAAAACGTTCCCTCCGGACCTAAATACCCTAACATTATAACAGCTTCCTTCCGACAGCCTTTGCGATCGGGTCTAATTCTTGCATTAAAGCGGCGAATTTTTCGGGTTTCAGCGATTGTGCACCGTCCGACGCTGCCTTTTCGGGGCAATTATGCACTTCAATCATCAAACCGTCAGCACCGGCTGCGATCGCGCCTTTGGCGATTGCCGGAACATATTTATACGTACCCGAAGCGTGGCTCGGATCCCCGATAATCGGCAGATGCGTCAGCTCTTTTGCTACCGGAATCGCACTGATGTCAAAGGTATTTCTTGTTGCGGTTTCATAGGTACGGATTCCGCGCTCGCAAAGGATAACCTGTTCGTTGCCCTCGCTCATGATATATTCCGCTGCCATCAGCCATTCTTCCATTGTGCAGGCAAGACCGCGCTTCAAAAGAATCGGCTTGTTGCATTTGCCGACTTCCTTTAACAGCTGGAAGTTCTGCATGTTTCTTGCGCCGATTTGCATAATATCCGCAAAATTTGCCACAAGCTCAACATCTCTGGTATCCAAAACCTCGGTACAAATCGGCATGCCTAAAGCATGTCCGCTGTTATACATGATTTTCAGTCCGTCTCCGGCGAGTCCCTGGAAAGAATACGGCGATGAGCGCGGCTTGAATGCGCCGCCTCTCAATATATTCGCGCCTGCCTCTTTACACAAGCGGCTAACCTCGGTGAACTGCTCCTGGCTTTCGATTGCGCAAGGTCCGGCAAATACGGCAAGCTGATCGCCGCCGACCGTTACACCATGTCCGACTTCGATAATAGATGGTGTCTTTTTCAATTCCTTGGATGCCAGCTTATACGGGCGCATAATCGGAACAACGCTTTCAACGCCTGCCAATGTTGTAATCTGATTCATACTCAGCTGACGCTTATCTCCGATAGCACCGATGACGCTCTTGGCTTCACCGACAATGGGATGTGTTTTGAAGCCGAAATCTCTCAAAACGTGTTCGACGTTTTTTATTTCTTCTTCTGTTGCGCCGTCTTTCATGATAATAATCATCTTTATAATCATTCCTTTCTGTATTAAAGGCACAAAACCGAGCATGAAAAGTCAAGTATGTGTAATTTCCTGTTCAGACTTGTTTACCTTGAAATATCAATCTTATTATAACAGATTTTTTGCGGTTTGCAATAGCTTACCGCTTGTTTCGGCGAAATGCCGAAGGGGTACACCCCATAGATTTCTTGAATTGCTGCCCAAAATAGGACGCTCCGGAGAATCCGCACCGCAGTGCGACCTCGGTCAGAGAATCCTCGGTGGTTCGGAGTAACTCACAGGCCTGCTGTAATTTGATATTGTTGAGATAATCCACAACCGTAATGCCCATTTCCTTTTTGAAAAGCCTGCACATATAGCTTTTATTGATATAGCAGGCATCTGCGATTTCGTCAATTGCGGCAATGTCGGCGTAATTTCGGCTGATATAGGATAGGACAGGCTGAATTTTTTGCGTTGCCTTGGAGAGATGTTCTTCCTTATTGGCGTTTTCAAGCTCCGGTCTGTCCGCGGCTTCGCATAAAAGCTTCAGCATTTCGGCAAGCGTGATATAGAATAAACCGTTGCCGTTATATTCAGCTTGCAGCACCGATAACAAGCGGTAAAATTCTTTATTTTCCGCTTCGGTCAGCCGAATCCATTCCCGATCAAAGCACTTTAAAAGCTGTTCACGGGTCACAGCGGTAAAATATTCGCAAAGAAAGCTGTCGGTAAATTCAACATTATACCGCGTATGCACTCCTGTACTCATACTGCGATGAAAAACGTCCGGCTTGAACATCACAATATCGCCCGGCAGAATTTCATAAATCCGATCCTGAACCAGGATTTTTCTTGTTCCCTCGAACAGATAATAGATTTCGTAGGAGGCGTGATAGTGCAGACTGCTCATGCTCCATTCGTAGTCGCGCCGCTTCGTGTCAATATCAAAATGATTGAAAGGGTAGCACTCTACGGTCGGTCTTTCGGTACTCATCGCCGTTATTCCCGAATCTGTCCGTTTCCGTAAATGATGTATTTAATGGAGGTCAGCGCCTCCAGTCCCATCGGACCGCGGGCATGCATTTTTTGCGTGCTGATTCCGATTTCCGCGCCAAAGCCAAATTCAAATCCGTCGGTAAATCGGGTCGAAGCGTTTACATACACTGCCGCCGCGTCTACACAATTCAAAAATTTCTCTTCCGCCGCATAGCTGTTGGTAACGATTGCTTCGGAATGTTTGGTGTTGTAGCGGTTGATGTGTGCAATCGCTTCATCTACGCCGTCCACGACTTTAACCGCCATGATATAATCGTTATATTCGGTATAATAGTCCTCCTCCGTGGCATCCTGCACATCGGGTACCAATGCCTTAGATGCTGCATCGGCGCGGATTTCAACTTTATTTTTCTTCAATGCGTCAAACACCATCGGAATAAACCGATCTGCAATCGCTTTATCCACCAACAGGGTTTCGGCGGCATTGCATACGGACGGGCGCTGTACCTTTGCATTCAGTACAATTTTCAGCGCCATATCCAAATCAGCGGTTGCTTCTACATAAACGTGGCAATTTCCGGCTGCCGTTTCAATAACCGGTACGGTTGCGTTTTCTACCACACTGCGGATTAAACCCTTGCCGCCGCGCGGAATCAGCAAATCAATAAACCCATTCATTTTCATCAGCTCTGTTGCCGTTTCGCGGGAAGTATCCTCAATGATATTTAGTGTCCCCTCCGGGATGCCGGCATCGTATGCCGCCTCCTGCATGATTTTCATCAGCATGGTGTTGGAATGAATTGCTTCCTTGCCGCCGCGTAAAATACACGCATTGGAGGTTTTCAGACACAGCGCCGCCGCGTCTACCGTAACGTTTGGCCGCGCTTCGAAGATGATGGCAATAACACCCATCGGAACGCGTTTTTGCCCGATCAGCAATCCGTTGGGGCGTTTCCACATTTTAATGACCTCGCCGATCGGATCGTTTAAATCGCTGACCTGGCGAACACCATCCGCAATTCCGGCGATTCTTTCCTTTGAAAGTGCCAGACGGTCAATCATTGCCTTGCGGACACCGTTTTCCTCGGCGGCTTCAATATCCAGCCGATTTGCCGCAAGAATTTCCTCCGTATGCGCCACTAAGGCATCGGCAATGGCATCCAGCGCTTTGTTTTTGGTGATCGTATCAACCGATGCAAGCTTTTCCGCCGCATCCTTTGCAAGGGTTCCCTTGCGTAACAGCTCCTCTGTCATTTATTTCGCCCCTTTCCGTTATCATTCCTCATGAAAATTTTTTGATACAAATAAGGTTCCCGAAAGCTTGCCCTCCAATAAGTCGTATAGGGCATCCATGTTGTTGCCGTTCGCAATGACCATGTGAATCCCTGCCGCTGTGGCAATCTCTGCGGCGTTAAGCTTTGTCACCATGCCGCCTGTGCCTTGTTTTCCGGGCGCTCCGGCTACCGCACGAACAGACTTAATGTCATAAACAAAATTTAACAACTCCGCATCGGGGTTCTTGTGCGGATCATCATTATATAAGCCGTCAATATCCGAAAACAGAATCAGCAAATCCGCGTCCACAAAATCAGCAACCAATGCCGATAGGGTATCGTTATCGCCAATGTCCACCTCATCAATTGCTACGGTGTCATTTTCGTTAATGACAGGAATAATACCCATATCCAACAGTGTTTCCATCGTGTTCTGGATGTTTCTTTTCCGCTTGGGGATTGCAATATCGTCCTGCGTCAACAGAATCTGCGCAACGGTGTTATTGTAGTCCGAAAAGACCTTGTCATATAAAAACATTAATTCGCACTGTCCGACTGCCGATACTGCCTGACGTTCTTTGGTTACTGTCGGTTTTTGCTTTAGCCCCAGCTTGCCGACTCCGACGCCGATTGCACCGGAGGATACTAAAATAATTTCTTTTCCCTGATTATGCAAATCGCTTAAAATCATTGCCATCCGGTCAATTCGCTTTAAATTCACTTTTCCTGTGTTATATGTAAGCGTGGATGTGCCGACCTTTACAACAATTCTGTGGGAGGAAGCAATATCTTTTAAAATAGCTTCCATTCCTTTACCTTCCATGCTAATTTTCTCCTTTTTTGAAACGTTTCTTTCCCATTATATGCCCTCTATTATATACCTTTTCCGATGAAATGTCAAGTCGCCCAAATGCGCAAATAAAATGGCTTATCCATGCGCTTTTTTGTGAATATATGCTCAGCTGTTTTCCGGTGTCGGCAAATGGAAAATTTCCATAAAAAAAACAAGGCTGCCGCAAATGCAGCAACCTTCGCTTTCATTTCTTATTTGTTTACTACGTCTTTCAGAGCTTTGCCGGCCTTGAATGCAGGAACCTTTGAAGCTGCAATTTCGATTGCTTCGCCTGTTCTGGGGTTCTTACCTGTTCTTGCTTCTCTTGCTCTTACCTCGAATGTACCGAAGCCTACCAATTGAACCTTATCGCCCTCGCAAAGAGCCTTTGTGATTGTTTCTGTAATTGCGGATACCGCTGCTTCAGCGTCCTTTTTTGTAAGATCCGCGCTCTGTGCTACAGCTGCGATTAATTCTGCCTTATTCATAATGTGTTTTCCTCCTTAAAATTTGATAAATTTATTTAGACTGACAACAGTCATATATCACGTTGTATTTTATTATAAAAATCACGAATTGTCAAGGGTTTTCTATATTTTTCCGCATAATTTTTTAAATTTCCTTGATTTTTTTCCAAATTGAGTCCATTTCGGAAAGATTTATCTCGGAAAGCGTTTTTCCTTGGGCGGTTGCGGTATTCTCCATTTTCTCAAAACGACTGATGAATTTGTTGGAGGCGTTGGATAAAGCCGTTTCGCAATCAAGCTTTAAGAATCTGCCTAAATTCACAACGGAGAACAACAGATCGCCAAATTCCTCCTCAATATGTTCGGGAGTATTGGCCTGGCGCAGTTCCTCCAGTTCTTCCTCAACCTTAGCGTACACATCATCAATGTTGTCCCAGTCAAATCCGGGAGCAGCGGCTTTCTTCTGAATCTTTTGAGCGCGCATTAATGCCGGAAGATAGTGCGGTACTTCTTTGAGTGCAGCGGTATAGGAGTCCAGGTTTTTCTCCTTTTTCTTGTTTGCCTCCCAGTTTTGCAGCGCTTCGGCGGCATCTCCGGCATGCTCGTTTCCGAATACATGTGTATGGCGGCGAATCAGCTTGGTACAAATTTCGTTGAGAACATCGTCAAAATCAAACGCGCCGCGCTCCTTTGCAAGCTGAGCGTGAAAAGCCACCTGCAAAAGCACATCCCCCAATTCATTCGCAAAATCCTTGTCATTTCCGTTATCCAATGCGTCAACAGCTTCGTAACATTCCTCAATCATATTTTTTTTCAGACTTTGATGCGTCTGAACTTTGTCCCACGGGCAGCCGTTTTCGCTCCGTAAAATAGTCAGTATCTCAAAAAGATCATCTATGGTATATTGCTCTTTATTTAAATCCATCGTTCGTTCCTCCTAATTATTTTTCAGCAATATTATACCATCAAAAACCGTATATTTCAATAGTTTTTTGCCGATTTTCGGATGTCGAGGAATTGTTTCGGATTCAACGCGCCGGTCAGAGCCAGTGCGGCGGCATACCCGATTAGGGAGATCGTTCCGATTGCAGCGGTATAGAGTAAGGCATTTGAAAGAATACCGCCGAGGGGTTTGCGCAGCAGCTCAATCAGCAGATACATGACAGCCGCTCCGAATCCGGGCTTTATAATTGTTTCCGTTATTTTGAATTTTAAACCCAAAATTTTCTTAATTCCGATTAAACAGCAGAGCATTACGATAGAATAGCTGATATTGGCGCTGAAAATCGCCCCGTATATCCCTAATTTCGGCATGAGTACGACGCTAAGCAGGATTTTCAAAACCGCTCCGGCGGCGGAATAGAAAAAGGCGGTCATGATTTTTCCGGCGGATTGAATGATGGACATTAGGATATTGGAGATACAGATCATGATAATGCAAGGGGCGGTCATGGACAGCATTGCGGCGGAGGCGGAGTTATGAAACAGCACCTCCAGTAATTCGGTACTTAGGCAGTAGGCGGCAACGGCGCACGGAACGGCAAGGAGGATTGTCAGCTGCAATGCCAGATAGGACGCTTTTTGGGTTTTTTCGTGCTGCCCGATGGCTAAGCTGCCGGCGATTACGGGCAGAATACTGACACCGAGGGTAGCAAGAATCCCAATGGGGAGATGAATGACCGTTAAGGCATATCCGGTGTAGGCTCCGTAGACGCGACGGGCTTCATCCGTATTCAGACCGCTGTGAATCAACCCCGAACGAATCACGGTCGTATCCACAACGGAAAGCATGGAAGATACGACAGAGGCGAACAGGAGCGGGAGAGCAATATCAAACAATGCTTTTCTGATTTCCTGCCGATCTTTTAGGGAGCAGGGGCAGGAGGGCTTGGGAGAAAAAATATAGATCAGCAAAAAGACCGCAGTCGCAACCGCTTCTCCGATTGTAACCCCCATCACAGCTCCTCCGGAAGCGGCACTGATTCCAAAACGGATAAAATAAACCGCAAGCACATATCCGGCAACAAGCTTTACAACCGACTCAATCACCTGGGAAACCGCGGTAGGAAGCATGTTCGAGATCCCTTGATAATAGCTGCGGACGGTCGTTCCGGCGGCTACAAAAAAAATGGACGGGGCAATCATTTTAATGGCAAAAACCGCTTTTTCCTCTTTCATCGCAAAAGCGAAAAAGTCCGCTCCGAAATAAAGAGCAGCGCTGCCGAACAGACCGACCGCACAAAGAATCAGATTCGAGATTTTGACGGTGTACCGTACCATTCCTTCCTTTTTCGCGGCGGAATATTCCGAAACAAGCTTCGATACCGCAAAGGGCAGACCGGATATTACAAAGGCAAGGAACAGAATGTAGATATTAAATGCCGTATTGTATACTGCCATTCCTTCCTCGCCGATGATATACGTCAGGGGAATCTTAAAGACCGCGCCCAGGATTTTGGAGATTGCATTGGCAATCATTAAAATTAATGCGCCGGTGACAAAACTCTGTGTTTTCAAATGCATCAACCCCTTGTATTTTGTTTTGTTTTGTGTTATAATCATCCTATGAATTTCAGAATTGCAAAATGCTGAATCGGGGATAATTTGCATAGATTCTCGCAGAGGGAATGACAAAATACGATATTGGGAGAGATTTTTATTAAGATTTCAGAGCATTTCGGCTCAAACATCCGCATGTGCGGAACTCGCCTGCATAGTCTGAAAAAATGATAAAAATTCGGTTGCAGTATGTGAAGTTTTGAAATTCCCGATTTTAAGCTACAGATTAAAGGAGAGATGTCATGAACATCAGGAAGATTAGCCGTGCGAACGGAGAAATTACGGTTCCGGGTGATAAATCAATTTCGCATCGGGGCGTGATGTTGGGCGCATTGGCAAACGGGGTTACGGAGATAGACGGATTTTTGTCGGGAGCGGATTGTTTATCGACCATTGATTGCTTTCGGAAAATGGGGATCCCGATTACGATAGACGGCAGCCATGTTACGGTGCACGGACAGGGATTATATGGGTTGGAAAAGCCTGCCGAAACGCTTTATACCGGGAACAGCGGTACGACAACGCGGTTATTATGCGGTATTCTTGCCGGACAGGATTTTGATACGGTGATCACAGGGGACGCGTCCATCTGTAAACGACCCATGAAACGAGTAGTTGCGCCGCTTTCAGAAATGGGCGCAAGGATTCGGGGCGATTATTGTCCACTGTATATTACGGGTTCCAAGCTGCATGGAATGGAATATCGGATGCCGGTAGCATCGGCACAGGTCAAAACCTCGATTTTGCTGGCAGGACTTTATGCCGAGGGGCAGACGGTGATTCATGAACCGGAACGCTCCCGAAATCATACGGAATTTATGCTGACGGCGATGGGTGCGGATTTGAAGGTTCAGGGGAATGACATTCTTCTGACACCGGGAAAAGAGCTTGCACCGCAGAACATTTCCGTTCCGGGCGATATTTCATCAGCGGCATTTTTCATGGTGCTTGCGGCGATTTTGCCCGATTCGCGGATTACCATCCGAAATGTCGGCATTAATCCGACGCGAACCGGAATTTTAGATGTTTTTGAAGCCATGGGCGCGGAGGTCAAGCTTCAAAATATCCGTACCTCGGCAGGAGAACCGGCGGCGGATATTACGGTTTCCTCGTCCTCTTTGAAAGGGACAGTAATCGGGGGGGATTTAATTCCGCGCTTGATTGACGAGCTGCCGGTGATTGCGGTGGCGGCGTTGTTTGCCGAGGGCGAAACGGTTATCAAGGACGCACAGGAACTAAAGGTTAAGGAAACGAATCGTATTCGCGCGGTAGTTGATGAATTCAGAAAATGTGGTGCGGAGATTGAGGAAACTGAGGATGGAATGGTAATTCAAGGCGGGAAAATGCTGCACGGGGCGGATTTCTGTTCCTATGCGGATCACCGTATGGCAATGAGCCTAACCGTATTGGCGCAGCTGTTGGAGGGTGAATCCACACTGGATGATGAGCAATGCGTCAGCATTTCTTATCCGAAATATTTTGAGGATTTTTACAGCTTGGCTTAGCAGTTCACCGATAGAGTGAGATATAAAATACATCTTATTTTCACTCTATTCCGGTTCAAACATCCGCTACGCTGCGCGGAGTAGAATTCGCCTGCGTAGGCTGAAAATAAGATGCATTTTATATCTATTCTAAATTTGTTAAATAAAGAGAGAAAAGGGAGAGCATAGATGAAAACACAGGAATATATTCAATTAATCAAGGACTATTCAAAAGAAAACTACATGCAAATGACAAGACCGGCAGAGGGAAATCTGAAATATCCGTTTATTGTCCCCGGCAGTAAAAGCTACAGTAATTGTCTGTGGGATTGGGATTGCTGGCTGACAGATGTGGCGGTAAGGCAGATTATGGCGGATAATGATAATGAAAATCAGGACTTTGCGGAATGTGAAAAGGGGTCGGTTCTGAACTTTTTATTACATACGCGTGAGGATGGAGCGATGCCCATCACGATTACACCGGATTCGCTTGCCGTTTGGCAGCCGGGGGAAAAGCGAGGAAATATCCATAAGCCCTGCATTGCGCAGCATATCGCCTTCCAGAAGAAAAACGGTGCAGATATTGCCTGGGTAAAGCCGTATCTGGATCGGCTGAAAAGCTTTATCGGGTATTACAATACCAATTGTTATCACGAAAAAACGGGTTTATATTATTGGAATGACGATGAGAGAATCGGTGTGGATAATGATCCCTGCACATTTTATCGTCCCGATAATTCGAGTGCGTCAATTTATTTGAATTGTCTGATGTATAAAGAGCTTTGCGCGATGGAAACCATCTGTAAAAGTTTGGAGGATTCAGATAGTGCTGCTTATGCGGAGATGGCAGAAAAACTGAAAAATGCGGTCAATACGCACTTGTGGGATGAACGAAACGGATTCTATTACAGTGCGGATTTGAATTTAAGACCCGTTGACCCGAACGAAACCTTACATCAAGGTATGCCCAGACACTGGGATTGCGTATTGCAGAAAATTGATGTATGGTCGGGATTTATGGCAATGTGGGCAGGCATTGCGGATGCGGATCGTGCCGAAAGAATGGTTAAGGAAAACATGGAAAATACGCGGATATTCCGCGGAAAGTACGGCATAAGAAGCCTTTCGGCACTGGAGCCGATGTATTGCATTGTGAAATCCGGCAACCCGTCCTGCTGGCTCGGCCCGATCTGGGGAATCACCAATTACATGTGCTTTAAGGGTTTGGCAGACTACGGATTCGATGAGGAGGCGAAGAAACTGGCGCTCGCAACGATTGAGCTTTTCGGGCGTGATCTTGAAGACTGCGGAGAGCTGCATGAGTATTATCACCCGGATACTGGCGCAGGCGTCAATAATCCGGGGTTCCAGAATTGGAATCTTCTTGTGAATAACATGATCGCTTATCTTGAAAACAGAAAGCGGATCATTGAATTTTAAGCGATTCCGTCACTAACGGCGGAATACCCAGAGCTTAATCACTGCAAGCCATTCACGGATGTACATCACAGGTGCGGAATACCAGGGGGTGGGCGCATGAAGCGTTGTAACCTCCCGGAGCCCTGTGATTTTTGCTAACTGCTCGGCGCGGTAGATATGGAAGTCGTTTGTGATGACAGCAGTTGTGTAATGCGAAAACTTTTCGTCCAGAATTTTTTTTGAAAATTTGAAATTCTCGCCGGTACTGGTGGAGCGATCTTCTCGCAGGATTTTTTCAAGGGGAATCCCCTTTGATACCAGATATCGCGTCATGGCTTCCGCCTCGGTAATATTTTCCTGCGGCCCTTGTCCTCCCGTCACCATAATCGTGACGTGCGGATTTTCTGAAAAATATTCCACCGCCTTATCCAAGCGGGCAACAAGTGGCTGAGTCGGGGTTTCGCCATTCACGCCGGCACCAAGCACCATCAGCACATCCTCGTTATATCGGACGGTATCATGAATCCCATAGCCGAACAGAAAAACGGTGAATATCACCGCAGCATAAAGACCGGTGATCGTGATGGTGCGAAGAATCCGCAGCTTGCGGTTTTGCCAATTTCGGATTTTTTCAAGATTGATGCCGCATACGAACAGAAAAATTCCGAGGAATATTGTAAGAAGTGTCCCGACATTGAAATTGGTACAAAACGCAAGGACGAATCCGTCCAACGCTAAAAAGCTTCCGAATATAAGAAATCCCCATTTTAATATTTTTTGCTTCATGATTTTTCATTCCTTTCATAAAGTTCAGAGCCGCACAGCGGATTTAATCGTTTTGATCTGCCGTTTCATTTTCGTTGAATTTTCGGATACAGTCCATAAAGTCATTTCCGTATTTTTTCAGCTTTGCATTTCCGATACCGGAAATATCGAGAAATTCCGCGTCGGTGACAGGCTTTCGTGCCGCCATCTCGTGCAGAACGGCGTCTGAAAAAATAATATAAGCCGGAACACCGGCATCCATCGCAAGGTGTGTGCGTAATTTTTTCAGCTGCATAAACAAGTCGGATTTTTCTGCCGTTTCCGGACGTTTTTTCTCTTTCTTTTTCTTTTCGGGAACGGTCAGGGTTAGGGAACGTTCGCCCTTTAAGATATGCGCCGCCTCCGGGGTGGTTTCAATCGTGTAAAACGCTTCGGCGTTTACTTGCAGCGCGCCGTCCATAATCAGCAGATCAATAATCTCCAGAATCCGTTTTTTCGTAGTGTCGGACATAATGCCGTAGGTGGAGATGGTATCCAGACCCAATCGTTCGATTTTTTCATTTTCATTGCCGCGAAGAATATCGGCGAGCAGCATCTTGCCGCAGCTTCTGCCGCGCCGTTTGATCCGCATGATACAGGAAATGATTTTCTGCGCGTCAACGGTAATATCAATTTTTTGACTGTTCATGCAGTTGCCGCAATTGCCGCAATATATCGGTGCTTTTTCGCCGAAGTATCGCAGAATGTACTCGCGCAGACAGTCGCCGGTGATGCAATAAGTCACCATTGCACGAAGACGATCGAGATCGCGTTCGCGGACTGCAGCACGCATTTCCGGCGTCAGTTCGTCATTTTCGGGGGGATTGTCAATAAAGAATCGAACGGTGCGGATATCCTTTGCGCTATATAGCAAAATGCATTGAGATTCGCTTCCGTCCCGTCCGGCGCGCCCGGCTTCCTGGTAATAGCTTTCCATGTTTTTGGGCATATTGTAGTGAATGACCAGCGTTACATTGGATTTGTCAATACCCATCCCGAATGCGTTGGTGGCAACGATAATACGGCGGCGGTCGTAGATGAAATCCTCTTGATTTTGTTTTCGTTCGGAGTCCTCCAGACCGGCATGATACCGCGTGGCGCTGTAGCCGAGCGTGACGAGCATCTCTTGCAGCTCCTCCACTTCCTTTCGGGTAGAGCAGTAAATAATCGTGCAGGCATCCGGATGTTCTTTCAGAATACTCAATAAAGTGTTTTTCTTATCGGTGGGACGGCGGACTTCAAAATATAGGTTCTTTCGGTCAAAGCCTGTTACGGTGATAAAGGGATTTTGCAGCTCCAGCATTTTGATAATGTCATCGCGAACCTCGCCGGTGGCGGTAGCGGTAAACGCACAAAGTACGGGGCGGTAGGGGATTCGATGCACAAACTCTTTGATTTTCAGATAGCTTGCGCGAAAATCCTGCCCCCATTGAGAAACACAGTGCGCCTCATCAATCGCGAGAATGGAAATTTCGATTTTTTGAGCAATGCTCAAAAAGCTGTCCATGACTAAACGTTCGGGAGAAATATAGATGATTTTATAGATACCCTTTAAGATGTTTTGAATCACCTTAGCCTGCTGAGCCGGATTGAGTGAGCTGTTCAAGTAGGCAGCGCGGACTCCGGATTGAACGAGCGCGCTGACCTGATCTTTCATTAAGGAGATTAAGGGAGATATGACGAGCGTAATACCGCGGCTGACAAGAGCCGGGATTTGATAGCACATGGACTTCCCGGCACCGGTCGGCATAATGCCGAGAACATCCTGACCCGATAAAATGTGGTCGATAATTTCTTCCTGTCCCGGACGAAAGGAAGAATGTCCGAAAATTTGTTTTAGGGCTTCGTATTTTTTCATTTGCTACTCCCTTAAAAAATTCTGATTAGAAGCATATAACAAAGTGTTCCCACGCCTACGCTCAGCAGCATATTCTTTTTGCAGATGTGCAGAATTGCAGTCACAGCGGCGGCAATCAGCTCCGGTGCGCCGAAAGGCGCTTTGGCGAAAGAGATGTCTTTTAAGCAATAAATTACGAGAATTGCAGAGATTGAGTAGGGCAAAACTCTTCCGATGAACTCCACCCATGTCGGAATTTTCTTTTCCGGCGGAAAAATCCAAAACGGCAGAAGCCGAAGCGGAATCGTGACCGCAACCATCACGGCGATTTGCGCAATACTTTTTGCAATATTAATCATTTTCGCGCTCCTTTCCGTTTTCATCCATATCCTTACTGAATACAAAAATCAAGGCAATCGTCATCAGCATTGCCGGAACGATAAACTTATCCGCACCGAACAAGATCCGGCAAAGCAGCGCACAAGCTAACCCGGTAATCGCCGGGAGATGATTCTTTTTGGACTGCCAGTGTTCGACAAAAATGATGATAAACAACGCCGTCATAGAGAACTCGACGCCCTTGAAATCAAAAGGCAGAGCCGCTCCGAGAACGGCACCCAAAACACAGCCGATAATCCAGTAAAGGTGATTCAGCATGGAAATGGCAAGGAAAAACCATTTTCGGTTGATTCCGGCAGGCGGTTCGGCAGTGCTGGTCAAAGAGTAGGTTTCATCGGTCATTTCATAGCCCAAAATGTTTCTTGCAACACCCATGTCTTTGTATTTTCCGACCATGGAAATTGCATAAAAAAGATGCCGCGCATTAATCATCAGCGTCATCAGTGCGGTGGAAATCAGCGTTGCACCGGAGGCGAGCAGGTTGACTGCCGCATATTGCATAACCCCGGCATACATCGTAACACTCATGCCGAGGGCCCATAAAAAATTATATCCCTTGCTTTGGAGTAAAACGCCAAAGCCGATTCCCAAAAAAATATACCCTGCCATTACCGGCAGAGTAAGCGGAAATGCCGCTTTAAATGCCTTTCTTTTCATGTAAGTGTCTCCTGACTTTTTTCTACATTCTTCTTAATGTATTATATACTTTTTCAATAGAATAGTCAAGGGGTTTTTGCGCTTTTTAACAGAATCCCGAAAAACCGCATAGGTAAGCTGTTTTGATATTGTGTGGATTTCTATTTGACTTTTTACAACAAGTGTGATAAAATAAGAATGTATGTAAAAATGCAGAAAGTGGGAAATATTAATGATATTTTCATCTTATAAATTTATATTTTTGTTCTTCCCAATTGTATTTGGGGGCTATTGCATTTTGAGAAGAGCAGAAAAGCTTACGCTGATGAAGGTGTGGTTGACGGCGGCATCCTTGTTTTTTTATGGATTCGGGGATTGGAGGTTTTTTCCGATTTTGCTGTTTACGGCGATTTATAATTTCGGAATCAGTTACTTCCTTCAAAAGGACGGCGTAAAAAAGCCGGTCAGGGTTTTGCTGATGATTCTGGGCTTGGCGGAAAATCTGGGATTGCTGTTTTACTTTAAATACAGAAATTTCTTCTTTGAGAATGTGAACATGCTCCTGGGAACGGATATTCCGATGCTCAAAATCATCCTGCCGCTGGGAATTTCGTTCTATACCTTCCAGCTGATCTCTTATCTGGCAGACAGCTATTCGGGGGATGCAAAGGGATACTCCTTTTTGGATTATATGGTGTTTGTCACCTTCTTTCCGCAGCTGATTGTAGGACCGGTGGTTTCTCATGACGATATTATGCCAAAGCTGACACGTGAGAATCTGATGTGGATTGACGGGAATAATATTATGCTGGGGATTTTGATCTTTGCGATCGGCTGCTTTAAGAAAATTGTGCTTGCCGATCCATTGATTACCCATGCGCAGAATTTCTATAATCATGCGGAGGTCGGCGGACTTTTCAGTTCCTGGAGTGCGGTGGTTGCATATACGTTTGCGTATTACTTCGACTTTTCGGGATATATTGATATGGCGCTTGGATTGGGGCGGTTCTTCAATATTGAATTGCCGCAGAACTTTAATTCACCGTATAAGGCACGGAATTTTGCGGATTTTTGGCGCAGGTGGAATATTACGGTATCGAATTTTTTGGAGGATAATGTTTTTAAAAATATCTTTCATTTTGGAAACGGGAAGATTAAGCTGATCTTTGCCACACTTGCCACCTTTGCGGTATCGGGAATCTGGCATGGCGCAGGCTGGCACTATATTTTTTGGGGATTGGCAAACGGCGTGTTTGTTTGCTTTGCCAATATGATGACGCTTTACCGAAAGCGGCTGCCGTTTCCGATTGCATGGGCGCTGACGTTTTTCTTTTCGGTGCTGGTAAGAGTCCTTTTCGACGCAGTCAATACAACGCAGGCGATTCAGGTTTACAAGACGATGTTTACACCGATCCCGTGGCGGGAACTTTGTACGCAGTGGACAGCCTATCTGGCAAACAACCAGGGGATTATTGCGTTGCTGCTGCTGAGTGCTGTGATTATTTTTGGGTTTAAAAATACGGCACAGCTGGCGGAGAATTTCGAAGCAAAGCCGCGCCATGCGGTATTTGCCGGAGTGCTGATGGCAGTATCGCTGTTTTGCATGGGCAGCGTATCGAATTTCTTGTATTTTCAATTTTAGGACACACTGTAAGATACAATTCTGTTAATCATATTGGGATTGTTGACAATTACCTGATTTTTAATCTTAATTGGAGGGAGCGGCTTGAAGCTTAAAAATTATATTTTACTGTTTATTGCATCGACTGCGGCTGCGGCTGCGGTACTTGCCGGTTTCAATATAGCGGTTGACCCGTTCGGTGTTTTTGGGGATAAGCTGTTAAACTGGTATGCTTATGATATGACGCAGAATCCGAGGATTGCAAAGATTGCTTATCTGGATCAGCACCATGATGAATATGATTCTTATATTATCGGCAGCTCAAAAACGAGTTCCTATTCTGTGGAAAAGCTGAATCAATATACCGGTGCGCGCTTTTATAATATGATTATGTACGGTGGAGATTTGTATGACGCACAGAAAACGGCGGAATATGTGATTGAGCATTATTCGGTGAAAAATATCATCTTGAATATTGGCATTGAGGAAATGTATAAGTATGATTATGAGGATGATCCGGTTAAGGGGAATCTTCATGCAAAGGTGACGGGGGAGAGCTTACCGTTATTCTATTTGAAATATGCATTTTTAAATCCGCAGTATTCCATCGACAAGCTGAAAGAGGCGGCGCGGCGTGATTATCTGCCTACGGCGGCGGATGTATTTTTGCCGGAAACCGGCGTGTACAATAAATCGGTACGCGATGCGGAGGGGATTTCGGATGAACAGAGTTTTCAGGAAAAAAATCCGAATTTCTATTTGTACCGTGATGATAACCGAGATGGGGAACAGATGGATAAGGCGGTGGAATCGGTACGGATTGTCAAGGAGCTTTGCGAAAGCCGAGGGATTGATTTTAAGCTGATTGCTTCGCCGTTATACGATACGGAGATTGAGGATTATCAATATGACGCGTTGTGCCGTTATTGGCAAAAGCTTGCCGAGGTGACGGATATTTACGATTTCAGCGGATATTCGCCCATCAGCATGGACGCGCGGTATTTTTACGATGACGCTCATTTCAGAAACAGTGTGGGCGATATGGCACTGGCGTGGATTTATGGCGATCCGAACGCTTATATTCCGGAAAATTTCGGACACAGTACAACGCGTGAAAATGCATATGAATACGCAAAGCAGGTGTTTGCAAAGCCGGCGGAAAGAACGAATCCCGAACTTTATTCCAAAAACGTTCCGGTGCTGATGTATCATGATTTCGGAACGGAAGAACCGGATAACGGGATGGTGATTACGCCGCAGCAGTTTGAGGAGCAGCTGGCGGCATTGCGTGAGCATGGGTATGAAACTGTATCTTTTGAGGATTTGCGGCAGTATGTGAACGGAAACGGAGCGCTGCCGGAAAAGTGCGTTGTTATTACCTTTGACGATGGCTATCTGTCCAATTATACCGATGCCTATCCGTTGCTGCAAAAGTACGGATTCCAGGGAACCGTCTTTGAGGTGGGTGCTACCGTTGGGGCGGACACCTACAAAAATACGGGTAATGCCATTCGACCACATTTTACGGCAGAACAGGCACGGGAGATGTATGAGAGCGGCGTGATGGATATTCAGAGCCATACGTTTGATTTGCACCGTGTTGAGGGCTGGGATTCGGAATATCGTGATGGTGCGTCCAAGCTTTCGGGAGAAAGTGACCGTACCTTTGCGAATATTTTTAAAGAGGATTTGGCAAAATCTAAGGAGGATATTGAAGCGACAACCGGCGGCAGTGTGTTTGCGCTGGCATTCCCGAAAGGGATTCATTCCACATTAACGGACACATGTGCACGTGAAGCAGGCTTTGATGTGACCGTTACGGTGGATGAGGGGATGAACGAGATTATCAAGGGTTTGCCGCAAAGTTTGTATCAGCTGAAGCGGATTGGGATGTACCCCAATATTACCAGTGAAAAACTTATAGATATACTGGAACGCGAAAAATAAGCGGCGCATCTTACCCCTTTCGCGGTTTTGAAGTATAAACATACAACCACATTCACTCAAAAGAATACCAAATTGCAAATGCCGATTTCCCTTGAAAGAAATTTCATCTGCTTTTCGGTCTATGGAGGCGAGTTCCGCGCAACGTAGCGGATGTTTGAGCCGCAATAGACCGAAAAGCAGATGAAATTTCCGCACCAACTCAGGTTCTTGGCATTTACAACAAACAAAAAAATATAGCATAATGCCGCACAACGCGGCGGAAAGGAAGGGTTATAAAAATGACAACACAAGAAAGAATTATGGAATTTTTCAAATCAAAAAACATCAGCGATATTCAAAACGACACGGATCTGTTTAAGGGCGGATACGTTAATTCGCTGTTTGCACTGGAGATTGTAATGTTTTTGGAAAAGGAGTTCAAAATAAAGATTAAGAATAAGGATATTACCGAGAAGAATTTCAAAACCGTTCAGTCTATGGCAGAGGTTGTGGAAAAATATTTATAAAGATGAATCGAAGGGGAAAGCAATGGAACAGAAAATCAAATGCGTAGTCTGGGATTTGGACAATACCCTGTGGCAGGGGGTTCTATCCGAGGGAGATGATGTTCAGCTCCGAGAGGGAATTGTGGAGATTATGAAAACGTTGGATGAACGCGGCATTTTACAGTCCATCGCCAGCAAAAATAATTTTGACGATGCCTATCGGAAACTGGAGGAGTTCGGGATTGCGGAATATTTTTTATATCCGCAGATTAACTGGAATCCCAAAAGCGAGGGAATGAAGAAAATTTCGGAAAGTCTGAATCTGGGGATTGATTCCTTTGCGTTTGTCGATGATTCGCCATTTGAGCGCGAGGAGGTCTTGTCGGCGAGCGAGAATATTTTTACGATAGACGCTGCGGATATTGATAAGATTCCGGATATGGAACGGATGATTCCGAAGTTTATTACGGAAGATACGAAGAACCGCCGGAAAATGTATATTGCAGATAGCCAAAGAAAGCGCGATGAGCAGGAGTTTACGGGCGATAATACGGAATTTTTGAAAAGTCTGGATATGAAGCTGACGATTGCACCGGTGACGGAGCATGATTTGCAGCGCGCCTATGAACTGACGGTTCGCACGCATCAGTTAAATTCCACAGGATATACGTATTCGTATGAAGAATTGAAGGATTTTATTGATTCGGATCAGCATATTTTTCGGATTGCTCAGCTGACCGATAAGTATGGCGATTACGGTAAAATCGGATTGATTCTGGTGGAGAATACCGATGTACTTCGGATTAAGCTTTTGCTGATGAGCTGCCGTGTGATGTCCAGAGGGGTGGGTTCGGCAATTTTGATTTATCTTGCCAGATTGAAAGAAAAGCTGAATAAGCCGCTGTTTGCGGAATTTAGAACAACCGACCGGAACCGGATTATGTATATCACCTATAAGATGATGGGGTTTGATGAGATCTCCGATCATGACGGGGATGTATTGTTGGAGTATACTTCGGAGGAACCAAAGCAATATCCGGATTATTTTGAAGTGACAGAATCTATTTAAAGGAAATTCCGCAAATTGTGTATCGTGATTTGCGGAATTTTAGTTTTTTTTATGGAGTTTCAGAGAGGTTGACTTTATAATTACCTAAAATCAACCCGGAATGAATGAGAATTTGTTGACATTGCACGAAAGCAGTGTTATAATAGGGGTATAGTTATAATAAGGCTATGGCAGGTTTTGATGGTATGAGAGAAATAGGGGTTTTAAAATGGATAAGAATCATTTTTTTAAGAAATGCGTCATATTGATTATGACGGCGGCAATGTGCGTTTCGGTTACTTCTTGTAAAAAAGAGGAAAAGAAGTCGGCGTTGGAGGAAGCAAGCACTTCCGCATCCCAGACGAAGGCATTGGAGGAGGCAAAAGCTCAATCCAAAATTGATGAAAATGCGGAGCAGCAGTCCTCTGATAAGAAATCAGACAAAAAGGCAGCCAAAGAGGGTGCTATCGGGGGTGCTGACGGGACAACCGATATTCGGGTTTCGTCCGATCAATCAACTGCACCGACCGAATATGAACAGGGTACGCTGACTGCCAATACATATGAGAGCCGTTATATCGGTGTGAAATTTTCGGTGCCGTCAGGGTATGCGATGGAGTTTACCGCAGAGGATGTTCAGCGCATGAATGAAAGCATGGCAAATTCCGAAAACGAGGGACAGCGGAATATGAAGTATGAGATGGCGGTTGCTAATACCGAGGAAAATATTCAGGTCATTGTTTGCGTGGATGGCGGCAAGGCGGATTATGACGAGATGACTTATCTTGAAAACGTGGGAAAGAATTATCAAAATGCCGTTGGCGCGGAGGTTGATACCACTCCGGTGTATTCGACGATTGCCGGAGCGGAATATACGACGATGAAGATTCAATCCAAAATGGGGAATATTTTATATTGCGTTCGGAAAAAAGGAGAGGATATGATCAGTTTTATCATATCTTATCCGGAGGGTGCGGATAATCAGCTGAGCGAGGTTATGAATGCATTTCAGCCTTATTAAAAAAAAGTGAAAAAATTTTTCGAAAAAAAGTGAAACATTTTCCTTTGTTCATTTGTTTTATAGATGAGGGACAAAAAAAGTCTTATAATAGGTAGTTGCAAGATACAATTGCCTGAAATTATAATAAAAAGGAGATGGGAACATGAAAAGAAAGTTATTGACGGTGTTATTGGCGGCGGCATTGTTATCGGGCAGTGCAGTGCCGGTATTGGCGGCGGAGGTTTCTGCCGGCGGAAACGGTGCGGCGGTCGTTGCGCAAAAAACGGGATTGAGCAAGACAGAGCTGACAGCTGCGGTTAAAGCAAAATTGACTATTCCGGAAATCTATTCCAAGTTCACAATTAACAGCCGTGAGGATGAGAAAAAAGCACAGTATGATTTATCATGGGAGAGCGAGGATGACAGCAAACCGGGAAGTATTCGTGTGACGGCAGATGAGAGCGGAAATATTTTGCAGTATACGAACTATGTGTATGATCATGCCGACAATGAGGGCGGTATGGTAACAGATGATCGTGCCGAAGTCGAGCAGAAAATTCTGAGCCAGGTGCAGATGTTGCTGCCGGAGTGCTTTACTGAAACGGATACATATCGCCGGGATACAAGTACGTTCAGTATGCAGGGAAACGGGACGATTGCGTATCGGCGATTCCATGACGGCGTTCGTGTATGGGATAACGAGATTCATGTTGAATATGAAAAGGCAAAAGAGGGTTATCGGATTACCCACTTGACTTCCAATCATGACTACGATGCTCAATTTGGAGAAAATACAACGGCAGAGGCTTCAAAAGACAGCTATCGCGAGTTGGCAAAAAGCAAGCTGGAATATGATTTGATTTATGATTATGATGAAGTTGCGAGAGAATCTAAGAAAAATCCTGTTTTGCGGTATGTGATCTCCAATGCGCCGTTTATGGATCCGGCAACGGGCGAGGAAATTAAGCAGGATATTTCGGAGGATATTGAACCGTATCCTTATAGAGATGGAATGAGCGGCGGTGGTGCCTCAAGTTCATTAAAAAATGAGACAGCAGATATGCTCACCGATGAGGAATTGGCGGAGATTGAAAATGTTAATCATTTGAAGAGCGCGGAGGAGCGTGTTGCGGAGCTGCGTGCAATTCCGGAATTGGGACTGGATCAGACCATGCAAGTGAGAAGCAAGCGCATCACCAAAGACGAGGATCGCTATTGCATGGAGCTGACCCTTTCCGATGATCAGGAGGATCTGAACAAAAAATATTGTTCGGTATCGCTGAATGCGGAAACCGGCAAGCTCATCAGCTTCTGGGCAACACCGTCCAAGTATAAAGGCGGCGACACCCAAATCATGACGGAGGATGAATTAAAGGGCGCGAGCGGAGAGGACTTTTTGAAAAAGTACGGAGATGGCTTTGAGGATTATGCATTAGACGAGCAATACGGTTACAAAACCGATGATATGGCTGTTGTGACGGATTCTTATATAAAAACCATCAATGGAATCCCGTTCCCGGCAGCACGGGCAACCATCAGCTATAACCCAAAAACCAAGCAGGTATCGGGTATGTATATTTCTGATATTAAACCGGATGGCGAGTTCCCGGATCCGGCAAAGGCGGTTTCCGAAAAAGCGGCATTCGATACGATTATCGGCGTTTATCCCTTGGAGTCGGTATTTGTGAAGTCGGACGGTATTTATAGAAAGGCTGTCATTCTTCCGTCCAGAACCGTTTATCTGGACGCAATCAGCAACATGGTTGTCAACGGATGGGATAATACACCGATTGAGGATTTCGATAAGATTTATCAGTATGATGATATTTCCGGACATTGGGCGGAGCAAATGATTCGTACCTTAGGACAGTTCGGTATCGGTCTGGAGGGGAACAGTTTCCTGCCGGATGAAGAAATTACCGCCGGTGATTTCACAAAGCTGGTTGAGGCAACTATGGGAAGATATGCTGCAATTATCGGCATACGTAAAAATGCAGATGGTGCAAATGCTGATCAGCCGGACGATATCGCACCTGTAACGCGTGAAGAAGCGGCAAAAGTGATTGTCCAGAATACGGTATTTGAAGAATTGGCGAATATGCCGGATATTTTTGTAACGCATTTTGACGATGAGCAGGAAATTTCGACTGAGTGCCTGGCAAGCTGCGCGATTGCGAAGGGTTTAGGCATTATCAGCGGCAGCGATGGAAAATTTTATCCGAAGAAGAATATCACAAGGGCAGAAGCCATTGCAATGTTGTATCGCTATAAGATTCGTTGGAACGGTTAAGCTTATGGATAAAAGATAAAAAACAGGGAGTGCAAAGGCAGTCTTTCATAAAACAGAAGGTTTTCGGCGAAACGGCATAGTATTTTTCTATGCCGTTTCGCTGTTTTTTTAGATTGCGTTATCCGTTGAAAAACACTGCTGTTTTGTTCGTTTTGAGAGCAGCAAGCAAAGCTTATCATGAGTTTGTGGATTGCAAACAATTTTATATGTTCGGACTTGGTTAAAATTTATAAATCCATAAAAAGGGCTTGACAAGGTATGTCTAATGTGGTAGACTATATATGTCGACAGAAGTAGAATGAGTTGGAGGTATGCCTTATGACAAATATCAATATAGGTGAAGCGGAGCTTGAAATTATGAAAGTTGTATGGAAAGCGGATGAGCCGATAGGATCAACGGCAATCGGAAAAGCCGTTGAAGAAAAGGGATGGAAACGTACAACGATTGCCACATTTCTTGCAAGGCTTGTTGAAAAGGGTGCGTTGTCTGCTGAAAGACGGGGTAAGGCGTGGTATTACACACCGATTTTGACGGCAAAGGAGTATAAAAAATCGCAGGTGAAAAGCCTTATAAAAAATCTGTTTGACGGCTCTGCCGAAAATTTGGTAGCCGCGCTCTTTGAAGAAGAACAGTTTTCGGATCAGGATATACGGGAGCTGAAAGCAATTTTTGAAAATAAGGAGGGAGGAAAATGATTGGTGAAATATTCAAAGCTCTTTTCATTACATCACTTGCCGGTTCTGCCCTTGCGGGGGTGATCAGCCTGTTTCGACCGATAACAAAAAAGCTTTTCGGATATTCGTGGCATTATTATATATGGCTGTGTGTGCTTTTTGTAATGCTTATGCCGGTACGGTTTGCTGTAAATCCGACACCTGCGCCGAGCATTACAACACAAACGGTGCAGACGGAACAAACAGAGAAAACAAATGTCAGCGAACAACCCGAAACAACTGAAACGATTGTGCAGACGGATACGGCTCAAAAGCCGCAGCTTTTACAAAAAGCAGCTGTGATATGGGGTAGGATAATTTATAACCGAATGAATATTTTAGCATATTTATGGCTTATCGGTGCAGTAGCTTTGATACTGTTAAATGTTGCACGGTATATATGGCTGAATATTAACATACGCAAAAACGGCAAGATTATATCTTGTCCTGAGATCAGCGCGTACACCGACAGAAAAATCAATGTTCGGGCATGGGGAAATATTGCATCACCGTTTATGACAGGTATTTTCAGACCAACGCTGATTTTGCCGGAAACGGAACTTTCGGATGAGCAGCTGCATAACATACTCCGTCATGAAATGACGCATTTTAAGCGCCACGATATTTTATATAAATGGTTTGCCGAATTTGTAAAATGCGTGCATTGGTTTAACCCTGTTGCATGGTATGTTTCAAAACAAATTGCGGCAGAGTGTGAAATATCCTGCGATATGGCGGTTACAAAAAATATGTCGGGCAGCGAGGAAATGAGCTATATCAACACAATTCTTTCCCTGCTTCCGACAGGAAAATCAAAACAGCTTCCGCTAACAACGCAAATGGCAAGCAGTAAAAAAATTTTGAAAAGGAGATTTATTATGATTAAGAATAAGAAAACAACAAGCAGATTTATTTCGGTCATATCCGCTGTTATTGCCCTTGCTATGCTTTCGACAACGGTTTTTGCAAGCGGAATTATTCAAAATAGCTTTGCGCCGGACGATATAAAATATGAGGTTTACAACGGTGATAATAAAATAGCTTTGAAAAACGAGCCTTTTATATACGGCAGCGAATACTATCTGCCGCTGAGAGATATACTCGGTGGATTTGGCGTAAACGACATTGTATATGCTGACGGCGAAATTAAAATAAAATTTCCAACGTATATGACAAAAAACAACACAGAGGAAATAATGCTGAAAATCGGCGATGCGCTTATTCATTACAACCCTGTTTCATCAAAAGAATATGGCGTTGTAATGCGCTGTGCGCCCGTTTTGCATAACAATGTGACATATGTAACCGTAGATTATTTTGAAGATATGATGCGGAGTTTTGATATGCAGGGTTTTCGTCTGAATGTTATACGCCCGACCGAACCGGAAAATTATTATGCTAAAGACGAAAAGGTTTTCATAGGCACTGCAGAGGAACAAGACAGTTACAGCGGAGAACTCGTAAAGCGGATTATAGTTGATGAAAAAGGCGAAACGATTGCTGTCGTACCGATTGAAAATCAGATTTCCGAAAATATACAGCGAAAGACGGAGACAACCGGAATTTGGAGCACATATAACAGCTTCTATCATATGCTGTACGACTCGGCAACATCAATTTACGATTTTGCAGAAAAAACAGTTTTCAAATCGGAACTTTATGTCATAGATAAAAACGATAATGACATTGCATATATCGGAATTGCGGATATAGGTAACCTCTAAAAATTCATAAAAAAGTGTTGAAAAAATCGTCAGATTATGGTA
>CAUGRT010000007.1 GCA_959602045.1 uncultured Clostridia bacterium
CTCCCCTAAAAAAATTGTGCTTTTTTGTGTCTACTTACTTGACTATGGTTCAATTTTTGATTTTCGCCGCAAGGCTTGTTTGCCATGCTCTTTTTTGCTGCTTTTTTCTTTTTGTTGCGTTATTCAGATTGTTTGTTGTTTTTTTCGCTTTTATATCATGTGTTTTGCACCTACCTATATCTGAAATACTTTTCATCCTTGCAGATTTCGTATGTATTATACATTCCCGAAAGAAAAACACCCTGATGGTAATGAAATATTCCTTTGGGTTCAAGATCAGCCGCTTCATATTTTTTCATAATGGTTTCGCACAATTTTTGTGCATATTTAATTGGTTCGTTCATTTTTGCACCTCTCTATTTTATTTCATTATAGCATACCACATTTCCATATTGCTTTCATTTTTTATTGAAAAAGTGTCGAAATTTAATCATTTGACTGGACATTTCCCCGGACCAATGACCGCCGCTCCAATATCCATTTTCATTAAACCCATTACTATCCCGACTAAGCATCGAAACATAACAGCAGTCAAATTCTTTCATAGGGTTAATATGTTCAAAAACTTTTTTTCCGCGCGTCTGCCATTTCGAGGAATTTATTATAACCGTAAGCAGCAGACAGTTGTATAAATACACTTGAAGTCTATTATCCCAATACAAAACTGACCCTGTATTCATAATTATATTATAGTAATTATCTTTTCCCATCTTGCAACGGTTACAAGATGTATAATTATTAAATGCTCATACAATCTTTAAAAATGATGATATTGTTATAATCGAATATTGTTGCTTGCCTTTTTTGACATACTTACCCTCGTCAGTTCTGTATATTTCCGATAGTTGTTATGGTTTTGTTCAAGTTTTTATATTGCACCATATACGCTATAAACGGCTTAGATATGGAGGGTTTGCGAAGTCCGTTTAAAATTGCAGAAAACTATTGACAAAATTATCATTTTGTTATATAATAACAGAGAATAGAAATAAATCTATTACTAAAAGGAGTTGATTTTTATGAATAAGAAAATAACTGCTTTGCTTTCGGCTTGTGCCGTTACTGTTTCAATGATGCCCGTTTTTACAGTAGCTCATGCTGTCAGCAACAGCAATGTTTTGAGTGAGGTCGTAGCTGATTATGCTCAGAATTTTCTTTCATCTGAGGGTTCGTCATTTAAATGGGAAAATAACCTCATCAAGAATATAAATGACGTTGAAGTAAAGTCTGATATGAAAGCCAGAAAATCAGATTTGACCTCGTGGTATGATTTGGTAAAGGATAATACATATTCTTCCGGAACATCACTCAGCAGAACGTTCGAGTTTGATTATCAGACAACCTTATATTTGAATAAGGTTTTAGAGGAATATAATAAGGTAACAAACCTTGCCAAGGGAGCAATTTCGGTTGAATGTGCCGCTGATACAAATACAACCAGAAAAGATGCGCTTTTGGCACAGTTGGATTCCAGTTATATTGAGAATGCAAAGTTCACAATTACAGTTTCTAACGACAATAAGATGACACTTCCCGCTTCGGCTCTGAACGGCAGCAAGCTATCAGGCTTTACAGCTGAAAAGAATGGTGTTTCCATTGAGCCGGATGCTGAGGGAAAATTAATTATTCCCGGCGATCCGACTGACGCAACCAGCGGAAACTTGATTTTCACTGAGACAAGCAGACAACAATCCGGTAATGATTTGATTATTGAGATTGCAACCGAGGGTAAAACAAGTCATAAGGCACTTGCAGAAGCTTTGCAGTATAACTTAGTTTTAACTTGTGACGGAATTACCGCACAGTCCCCCTCTTCCTACAATGCTTCCAACACTTATAAGTTGACCGGTACTGTAACAGGTAAAACTCCGATCTACGCACAGGAAGCTACTCCTGTTCAATTAGCTGACATCACTTATAAAGCAGTTCAAGATACATCCACTTCCTCGCTTTATGATGAAGCAGACGAAGTTTCAGCTGCGGTAAAGATTACAACCGACAGACGCACCGGCGGCGGTGGCGGCGGCGGTGGTTCAGTTGCACCTCCGGTACAACCTTCACCGACTCCGACAGCTGCACCGACCTTGAATAACGAAGATCACTATGCTTATATCATCGGTTATCCCGAGGGTGACGTTAGACCGGATGCAACAATTTCAAGAGCAGAAGTTGCAACAATCTTCTTCAGATTACTGAGTGATAATTCTCGCGATCAGTTCTGGGCACAGACTAACGGTTATGCGGATGTAACCAATTCAGACTGGTTTAACAATGCAGTTTCTACTTTAGGAAAAGCAAATATTCTAAATGGATATGACAGCGGTTTCTTCAACCCGAATGCTCCGATTACCCGTGCTGAATTTGCCGTAATTGCTGCAAGATTTGATTCCGGAACTTACACCGGTGAGGATAAGTTCACAGACATCAGCGGTCACTGGGCAAATGAATACATCAACAGAGCCGTTGAGCGTGGTTGGATTCAGGGTTATGTTGATGGAACATTTAAGCCGGATCAGTACATCACTCGTGCTGAAGCAATGACCTTGATTAACAATGTTCTGAACAGACACGTACAGGCTGAGGATATGCTTGATGACATGGTTACATGGACGGATAATGTACCGGGTGCATGGTACTATGAAGCTATCCAGGAAGCTACAAACTCTCACTACTATGAGAGAATTGCTGACAGCCAGTATGAGAATTGGACTTCACTTCGTGAAAACCGCGATTGGGAGGCTCTTGAAAAATCTTATTCAACAGCTGATAGCGGCAAAACATTTAACTAAAACTCTCATAAACGGTAAAGTCTTAACGGCTTTACCGTTTATTTTTTAGTTCATGAGAATTTGAATAAAAAAATTTTTAAAATCCCGAAAAACCCTTGACAAGACTCCAAAAAAATGGGATAATAATAAGATAGGATAAGATTGATTTTATTGGAGGTGAGGGATATGGCTGTCAAGATTATTGCTGCTGTTCTTGGACTTGCAGCATTGATTCTGACTTTCCGAGGACAATGGATTTTATCCAATGTCTTCAAACAATCCGAGCCATCCCCCAAACAGCTTATGCAGGTCAAATATGTAGCATTGGGGTTGGCAATTATTGCATTTATCCTGGTGTGTCGAGTCGGTTAGCTTTCGATCATATGAACACTGCAAATACCAAAAGATAGAACGCCATAGAAAGGAATAGAAAAATGGAAGACGCAAAAAACATAGCAAAAACATATAATCCTGCCGAATTCGAGGACAGGCTTTATCAGACATGGGTAGAAAAGGGATATTTTCATGCGGAAGTCAATCCCGATAAAAAGCCATACACGATTGTAATCCCTCCACCGAACGTTACCGGTCAACTCCACATGGGGCATGCTTTGGATGAAACCTTGCAGGATATTTTGATTCGTTACAAGAGAATGCAAGGATATGAAGCATTATGGATTCCCGGAACCGACCATGCCGGTATCGCAACACAAATTAAAGTAGAAGAAAATCTTCGCGTGAACGAAGGCTTAACACGTTATGATCTCGGCCGTGAAAAGTTTTTGGAAAAAGTTTGGGATTGGAAAAATCAATACGGTGACAGAATTATCACGCAGCTCAAGAAAATCGGCTCCTCCTGTGATTGGGACAGAGAGCGCTTTACTATGGACGAAGGCTGCTCCAAAGCGGTTCGTGAAGTCTTTGTCAATCTTTATAACAAGGGATTAATTTATCAAGGTTCCCGTATTATTAACTGGTGTCCGCACTGCATTACTGCGCTTTCGGACGCTGAGGTTGAGCACACCGAACAAGCAGGTCACTTCTGGCATATCAAATACCCGGTAAAGGACAGTGATGATTTCGTGGTTATCGCTACTACCCGTCCCGAAACCCTGTTGGGCGATACGGCGGTAGCGGTCAATCCGGAGGATGAACGATATAAAAACATTATCGGAAAGACTTTGATTTTACCGTTGGTAGGTCGCGAAATTCCGGTAATTGCCGATGAATATGTTGATAAAGATTTCGGTACCGGCTGTGTAAAGATTACGCCGGCACACGACCCGAATGACTTTGAAGTAGGAAAACGCCATAACCTGGAACAAATCAAGGTGATGAATGATGACGCAACCATCAATTCTTATGGCGGCAAATATGAGGGCATGGATCGTTATGAAGCCAGAAAAGCCATTGTCAAGGATTTAGAGGATTTGGGCTTACTGGTAAAGGTTGAGGAACACTCGCACAATGTAGGTCAATGCTATCGCTGCGGTACAACGGTTGAGCCGATTATTTCAAAACAATGGTTTGTTAAAATGAAACCCCTTGCCGGCTCTGCTATTGAAGCAGTTAAGAGCGGTGCCTCAAAGTTTGTTCCGGAAAGATTCTCAAAAACTTATATGAACTGGATGGAGAATGTCTTTGATTGGTGTATTTCCCGTCAGCTTTGGTGGGGACATCGGATTCCGGCATTTTATTGTCAGGAATGTGGCGAAACAACGGTTTCGAAAGAAGACATTACCGTATGCCCGCACTGCGGCGGAAAAGTCAAGCAGGATGATGACGTATTGGATACATGGTTCTCATCAGCATTATGGCCTTTCTCTACGCTCGGATGGCCGGATAAGACGCCGGAACTGGACTACTTCTACCCCACCAGCACGCTTGTTACGGGATATGATATTATTTTCTTCTGGGTTGCGCGTATGATCTTCTCCGCAATGGAGCATACCGGTAAGGCGCCATTTGAAAATATTTTCATTCACGGATTGGTTCGTGACTCCCAGGGGCGGAAAATGTCGAAATCGCTCGGTAACGGAATTGATCCGTTGGAGATCATTGATAAATACGGTGCAGACGCACTTCGCTTTACACTTGCCACCGGAAATGCGCCCGGAAATGATATGCGTTTCTATATAGAGCGTGTTGAGGCAAGCCGTAACTTTGCAAATAAGATCTGGAACGCTTCACGGTTCACGCTGATGAATCTGGATATTACTGAAAATAAGCTGCCGGAGCTTTCTGAATTGCAGTTGGAGGATCGTTGGATTCTATCCAGATACAACCGCGTTGTAAAAGAAGTTACTGAAAATCTGGATAAGTTTGAATTGGGTATTGCTTTATCCAAGTTATACGATTTTATCTGGGAAAGCTTCTGCGATTGGTATATTGAATTGGTTAAGCCCAGATTATTCGATCACGAAAATCCGACCGGCAAAACCGCGCAATATGTGCTGACTTATGTATTGTCGAACACCATGAAGCTCCTGCATCCGTTCATGCCGTTTATTACAGAGGAAATCTGGCAGCACCTGCCGCATGATGGCGAAAGCATTGTAATCAGCTCCTATCCGGTGTATGACGAATCGCTTGTTTTTGAAGAGGACGAAAAAGCAATGCAGCTGATCATGGATGCGATTTCCGCAGTAAGAAACCGCCGTGCCGAAATGAATGTTCCGCCTTCAAAAAAGGCAAAGACCATTATTGTTACCGAGGCGGCAGATATTTTCTCGCAAGGTACAGTATTCTTTGAAAAGCTTGCGTCCGCTTCCGAGGTTGCGGTGCAGCCGAACAAAGACGGAATCAGCGCAAATGCGGTGAATATCGTTGTTCCGTCTGCTGAAATCTTCCTGCCGTTGGACGAGTTGGTAGATAAAGATGCAGAATTAAAGCGTCTGAATACTGAAAAGAAAAAGCTGGAGGGCGAAATCAAGAGAGTTGAAGGAAAGCTTTCCAATCAGGGCTTTATTGCAAAAGCTCCGCAAAAGGTTGTGGACGAAGAAAAAGTAAAGGGCGAAAAATATAAAGAGATGCTCGAAAAAGTTCTGGAAAGTATTCAGTCTATGGAAAATCTTTAAAATCAAATACGGGTCGATGATTCTATCGGCCCGTATTTTTGATTTATTCCGCTACCTCCAGACGAATTGCCGGAGCAAGGGACATTAATTCCTTTTCAGAAGATAATAAATATACACTTACATCTGCATTTTTTGTTGTTTCCGGAATTTCCAGTTCAGCCTGCGCAGAAAGTACGTTTTCATATGGTGCTTTTGTCTGAATCCTGCAAGCAACAAGCCGCTTATCGGCATCATGCGCCGCAAAAATCACCTGCACTTCTTCCTCCGTATTTAATGCCGTATTGACCGTAACCTGAATCTTGTTCCCGTCACGCTTTGCCACGGTCGGGATTACCGTTTCTCCGTTGTAAAGCTCCTGCGGCTGCAAGACCAATTGCTGATTATTCGTCGTCAGATACAACGGTAAATCGGATGGATTAAAGATAAATTCATCATTTTTCATTAGGCTGCGCTTTGCATTGATATATTTTACGTAGTCAATCACGGTCGGATTCCAAAGCGTATCTTTCATTTCCTGATAGCTCGCAATAAACTGATCCAACTCATCCCACGAAACGCTTGATGGAAATTCTGCCGGATGCCCCCAAACTGAATACAATGAGAGATCCTCTTCCGAATATTCCTTGTAAAGCTCCATATACTTATTCAATGCACCATCCAAATGGAAACAGGTAAACGACCAATCCTCTTGAAAGTCCTCTGGAATTTCAAAATTAAACGTACCGCGGCTTGAACCTCTCGCATAGAGATAGCGATCCCGAACGTACTTTAAAACATTCGGACGATCCAGGCATGCCGTATACGGCCACGCAAAGCCCTCTACCTTTTGTCCGGTCAGTTCTTCCAGTAAATCTTTGCCCTTTTGAATATCCTCAAAACAATATTCCTCCGTAAATTTAAAACCGCCGTCATCGGTATGCGCATACATGGTGGAATGTGTGTAGGTATGGTTTGCCACCTCATGCCCTTGATAGAGATTTTTGATTAATGGTTTTTGTGCATCGTTCAAATTCCCTGCAATTAAGTTAAAGGACGCTTTTAGTCCTGCTGCATTGAGCTTCTCCAAAAGCGCGGTATCATGCTTAATACTTCCATCATCATAGCTTAAAATCAATGCCTTTTTCACAAATCCCGGATAATACTCCGCATCTACGACACCGGCCTTTCCGTCCGTCCATATCGGCTTAAAAACTGTTCTTCCGGAAAGAACCGCTTTCTCCCCTGCTTTATAAACTTTGCTGCCATCTGCTGTCCAACCGCCGAATATTTTCGAGGGATGTGTAAATTCACACTTCGGCATTATGACTGCACCCGTGTCATCCGCACGGATTCCGCTCATACTGCCTGTTCCGCCATCCGGCTGAAAGAGTGCTACCGGCGCGTCTGTCATCGGCAGCTTCAAATAATCAATTCGGTAAATCACATTGGCAGCGCTGCACGGATCCAGACGAATTGCCGTAATCTCCTTTGCACCCGCAAAATCCTTTGCTTTGGATAAATCAAAGGTAAGCTTTGTAAAGTCGTCACCCGTTGTTCCTAAATTCACTGAAACGGAATTGGCTTCGGAATAACCGCCGCCATCCAACGAAACATATACCTGCACTCTGGAGGTAACTCCCTCCGGCAGAGTCTGACCGATACTCAATTCCAGTGTGTTATATAAACCGGTACTTAAATGCAGACCGGAAATGCGCATCCATTGATCATTGGTTGCACTTGTCGCCTGAAAAACGCCATTCTGAATCAAATATCCGCTTTGATTCGTCACCCAATCGCCAATCGTGTCATCTTCAAAATCCCAGGTATAGTCCGGTTTCCAGAGCGCAAAAATTGTAATATCAGCAGTTAATGCAAAATCCGCCAGCGGTACATCCGCATCTGCCGTTTTGCCCCATCCGACAAATTGATACCCAACACGCTCCGGCTGTTTTAAGTCCGAAAGAAAGCTTCCTGCTTTTTTCTGTCCTCCGGCTAACCCGGAAACCTCCCCGATCGGGGCATTGGCTTCTAACGTAACTTGAACATGCTCGTTCTTTGACCATACCGCATATAGCGTTGTATTCTCCGTGACCGCGCTAATACTCTTAATTACGTTATTTCCGTCTGATGTGGTGGACCAGCCGCAAAAATAATAACCGTTTCGAGTGGCTTTATAGCTTGTCAGCAGAAATTCCGACCCAAATCCAACCGTTTGCTTTTCCGGAAGTACAACCGATGCATCACCGGACGCGTCCGCAAAAGAAACCTCCGCTTCTGACTGCGTTAAAAATGACAGCCAATCCATTGATACATCCAAACCGGTTACGCCATTTCCGATTCCGATCGCAATTCGGCTGATATAACCGTCATTATACAAGTCATACTGATAGAACGGAAAATAATAAGTTACCCACTTTCCGTTATCCGCAGCCGTCGCGGTGATATTGTGCTTTACTTCACTGCTATATAAACCGTTTGTTATAACCGTCCCATTATCATCTTTCATCTCCACATACGCATAGGTATTCGGCACATGAGAGTTGACACTGTTCGTGTAACGTACCCGAAGTGCCAAAACCGGATAATCCTTGCCGTAAATCTTTTTAGCCGGCGGCGAGTATAGGATAATATTATTGCCTGCATTCGTTTTTCCGTTCCATGCGCCGTTCTCAAAGCTTATATCCGAAAGATTCGTGATCCAACCCCCGGAATTTTGATTGAAATCAAAATTGATTTCCTCCGCTGCATATGCCGAAAAAGACATCAGAAACAGAAACAATGCCACAATAAAACAAGAAGAATATTTTTTCATACTGTTTCTCCATTCTATTTTTTAGAAAAATACACCCGGGAATAGGATTTGCTATTCCCGGCTGCTGTGTTATTCAATATTATTCAGCCGGTACTGCATCGGCTATCGTTGCAAGACTGCTGCTTTCCCACAAGAAACCTTTTACCTGCTTAACCGCAGCGGCTGTGGTTTCGCTTATGACCATTTCCGCAGTGCCCTGAATCGGCTGATCTGCCGCAATCGTCGTCAAACCTGCCTGCAAAAGTACTCCGGACTGATCGTATGCTGCAACCAATACCCAAACAGAATCGCTGGATGTGGTATCACTCAGATTAACCGCATACTTTACGGTATCCCCTGCCTGAATGTCTGCAACCTTTAACGGATTTGTTCCGTTTAAGAGCTGATAAGCTGTGTTGATCTGCTCATACTCCAGAACCATCTTATCCAGGTAAACCGTTGCCGGTGCAGAGGATAAATTCTGGAACTGGATTCCGTAAATGCTTGTCGTGTCCTCAGAAATCGTAAAGGTCACATACTGCCAACCGGTGAAATCTGTAGCAACAGCGTCGGTATAGCAATATTTCTGACTGCCGTTCGACTTCCATGTGTTCAGTCTTAATGATGTATTACTGTCCCCGTTGCCGTATACCCAAAGACCAATGCTCTTTACTTTGCTGTTTTCTTTTTGCGGAAGTACTAAACCCCCGTTTGAATAATTTTTGTTTGCAATTTCTGTTTTTGCAAATTCCATTCCAGCAGGAATAACCAATTTTCCCGAACCGATTCCCTCTTTTACATAAGTACCGTCATCATTAAGGTTTAAATATTGGGCGTTTGTGGCTACTCCGTACCATGTAGAAGTGCTTTCAAATGCATCCAGAATCGTTTCATCATCCTTTTGATAATCAACCGTCAAAGCGTCCATGTAAAATTCACCCGGAGTATTGAACTGTACGATAAACTGTCTGAATGCTTTCGCGGTTACTTCCCAATTGTAGGTTGTATTGAAGTTCCAGCGTACATAATGCCAGCCTTCGCCCGATATCCGCTGCTTTCTGCTATTATATGCAAACGTTACATCCGTGTCGCCTTTAATATAAACCCAGAATCCAAAGGATTTCGGTGTATAACCCTCAAATGCCGGAATTGCTTTACCGTAAACATTCGCTAACCGCAAAAACTTTGATACTAAGAAATAGGATTCGCCACTCACACTGGTACTGCTGACCTTCAAGGAACCCTCTCCATCCTTTACATAAGCCTTATCCGTATTCTGGCTGAGTGTGAAGCTTGACGCATTCCAGTCATCCGTATAATTTTCAAAGGAATCCACCGGATCATTAACGCTCTGATAATTCAACTCCATGTCATCAATATAGATTGCAGCGTCTACCTCCGCTTTATCCCAAAGGAACATATCCAGAGTATTGCAAGAGGTAATATCAAAGGTCAGCTCCTGCCATCCCTGTTCCAGTGTTTTTGCCTCCCAATTGCCATACGCTCCGTTGACCTCAACGCCATCTGCTGTTCTTCCGTAGGATGCTATCGTTGAGCCTTCCGCATCCTCTGTAGCATAAACATGCATTTTTACGCTTTTGATGACTTCGTTCTCTCTTTTGGGAACTCCGTTATCCCTAATACGAAGATTTGCCGTTCCGCTGTCGGTCTTAGTAATCTGAACCGATCCATTACCATCGCTGCTGTACATCGGACCATCATAGAAAGCCGCTTTCCAGTTATTGTTGTCCGAATCTGCCTGATAAAAGTTACTGATGTCTTGCTCGGAACTGATCGGCTTCCATGAAATCCAGTCACCTGTTCCGGATGCCATAGCCGGTACATACGCAGCAAAGGTAGCAGCCGTAACCGCAGCCGCAATCAGTCCATTTGTTAATTTGGATACTTTCATTTCTTTACTCTCCTTTTCCTTTTTTATCATTTATTTAGTTTTAATAAATAAAACTCACTTTAAATCCATGCCGCTCCGAAAGCGACACTATTTCAGCTATTTATAAACCACAATATTCTTAACCAATGTATACCGCGTTTGTATAAACACCATAGACGCTTCGTTCGGTGAGGAATCTGCGTCGATAATATCATCAATCGTTCCCACACTGACCTGATTCGTTGCCGTATCATAAACATAAACTGGCGCTTTGGTAAAGAGGTTGTTATAAATCAAATCCTCCGTTGTCGGATCAGCCGCAACGCCGATAATATCGCCCTCTTTATACTGCACCTTTCCGGCAAGTCTGCCCTTAGCATTAACGGCATTGGAATAAATCTTGGTTTCTCCTGCCTTATAAACCTCTGCAATTTTATCTACAACGCCTTTTACATCCGGGCTATAGAAGATAATATCTCCCTTTTCCAGATCGGCAAAGCCATCCTCCGTTTTGGAGGGAACCTCTACTTTTTTACCGCTTTTATAAACAGTAATCATGTCAATAATACTGCCGTCCGCGTCCACGGATTTATACTTATCCGCAACTACCGCCAGCGGTTCAGAGTCCCCTACCGTTGCTTCTTGTCCGGCACTGCTCGGTATCAGCACAAAATCCGCAATACGGCTGTTATCTATCGAGAAAATCGATGTTTTTTGATCAATATCATTCATATCCTGAAGCGTACATACCGTATAATCATTCAAGGATGTGTAATTTTCCGGAATGTAGCAGAAGAATGTTGCAGAACCCGAACAGAAGATTCCGTTACGTTTTTCTTTCAGGAACGTATGAGATTCCGCAGAGTAATAATAATTTTCATCATTACTTAAGGTCGTAATCCTCGTTCCGGACGGTGTTTCAAGCTTTGTCACTTCTCCCTTATCGTTCAGCTCATACAACACCGGCACTACGCCGTACCAAGTATTGCTTCTGATTTGCTGAAGCTTTTCGCCCAACGCCTGACCGGTATAGCCTTTTCCGTCAATTGACACATTTTTCGCCAATTTCAGCTTTAATGCCTCCTGTTCGCGATCTATCAGCTTCATGCCGTATTCATCGCTGAACTCGGTTTCCTCATATGCCGACACCAGTAAGCCGGTTCTTCCGTAAACCAGGGTATTGTCGCACCCGGCAACCCTGCCCCGAAAATCTATATACGCGCTGATCATCTTTCCTGCCTGTAAAGTCAAAAGCGGATTATTCTGTCTGTTTTTAAAGTAATCCGACAGCTTATATTCTTTCTCGGCAATCGTGACGCTCTCATCTGACATCTTTTCCACTCTGCCAACCGCTTTGTCGTTTGATACAATGACTTCTGCTATATCGCCGTCCTTACTCTCCGCAATAGAAAGCACATTCCACTTCGTAATATCGGACGCCTCCATTGCATTTCCCGAAGCATCGGTTAAGGCCAGTATGCCGTACTTTGAGAGTTCTATCGTATCGCCCTCAATATAATCCTGAATCTTATCTCCGTCTGAAAAAACCTTTTTGACAATGACCGTCTTGTAAGAGTTAATAAACAGAATATTATATTTTCCGTCTCCGTCGTTATCCACCAGTCGCAGACTGCCGGATTCCGGCTTAAAATCCGCACGGGTGAGATTATTGCAAAGCTTGTTATTATATACCACCGTAAGATCTTTCGGCAAAGTCAAGGTCTTTTCCCGATTAGCGTCTGTTGTGTAGATAATTTTATCAATCTGCGTTTGCTCCGAAACATCCTCGCAGTCAATCGTCAGCACCGAGGTCTTATCATCCGTTTCGATATACAGTAACTCATCGGTTCCGTTTTTGTCGTCCGCGCGGTAATAATACGACACATATTCTCCGATATGCTGTGCCGCATCGGTGTTTCCTACTGCAAACGCACGGTCTTGAATCCTTACAAAGCTGCTGTCCACATCCCCGGCATTGCCTAAATTCGTCCGATAATTTGCCGTAACAATGCCCTTATCATCATAAATGTCATGATAATAATTCAACAGGTTCCGATCTCCCTTAACGAACTTTCCGTTTCCGTCCTGAATCATAACCTCCGCGTCCAGAGCGTTATAGAAAATCTCCGCCAGCTGTTCATATGATAACGCAGTATTCATATCTGCAATTTCCGCATGATTGAGAAGCTTCAGATCATTTGCCACACGCGTATAGCCGGCAGGATAACCGCCGTAATACTCAGCGGTTTCCGAATAGCCCAAAATCCGATCTAACATCACGATCAGCTCCTGTGCCGTAATCGGATCATCCGGTCGGAATAAACCGCCGGCTCCCTTGATAATGCCCAGTCGGTAAGCGGTATTAATGTTAGAAATATTCGCGCTCACATCCTCAAAAACACTTGTCTTATCCGTTCCGGACGGCAGATTTGCATCCATCAGCCGCAGCAGATAGGTAATCGCACCGCTTCTGGTGGTAATGGTTGCTTTTGCCTGTGGATCAAATATGCCTAATGCAGTCAGAATATTGATTTCCCGCTCTGCATTGATAGTTTCCTCCGCAAAAACCGAAACAGTACCGGAAAGAATACAAGACAAGGTGAGTAACAGTACCATAAATTTTTTCAGCATTTTTATAACCATTCCTTTCCGTGCTGTAAGGCACAAAATTTAAGTCTGAAAGAAAATCGCTCAGAGTGCTGCTTTGCAGCGAGTGGTGCTGTACGACGGTACTTCTCACTGCGGTTCGGTCACTGAATGGCTCTAACAATTCACTGAATTGTCAGAGCCATTCAGCCGCTTCGCTACCCCGAGCAAAAAGTTGTGCTATGGGCGATTTTATTCAGACTTTATTCCTCCTTTGTCTGATAGTATTCTTTCAGCTTGTTTGCCGTATCTTCATCAATTTCCAATTCCGAATTACTGATGACAATCAACCCATCGAGCCAATAAATATGCTTGCCCAGAGCCTCTGCCAAAAATCTTGCCGGTACATAGCTGATGTCGTTTAATACAAAGGTTTGTGCACCCTCCGCAGTATCGCTCAAATCCTTTTTATTCCCTCTGACTATTCCGAAATCACTGTTAGTTTGCAGCAAAACCGCCGAGGACGCGATCTTTTCCCAAAGCTGCTTTTCCTGAACCGTTCCGGGAGTATCGGCATTATAGACATCATACGTTTCATCCGAATTGATTCTGATAACCATCGGATAATCGCGTGCAATCATATCCTTAAAAATCGTCTTATCGCCATCTTTTTCAAAATTCAATGCCTGAACCGTTCCCGTAATCATATCAATACATACCGCATTTTTGACGTCTATGCCGCTGATGGTAATGTCAGTTGCCCGACCGGTGTTTGCACTGCGCATTTTCGCCATAACCCAATATGGGATCTGATAAGTATCCCCGTTTTTAAAGCATTCATAAATCATATTATCGGGCTGTGAAAATTCCGCCTGCATTTCCTCTGCAATCTGATATCCGTTATTCATCACATTGGCAACGTTTCTTAATGCATACCAGGAATCTAACCGCTCTCCAGCGGCGCTCATCAAGCCCCATTCAATATCGTTTGTCTTGATAAAATCAAGCGTCCACCAACAAGTCGGGCCTACATTGAGCATCTGATGATAAATATACTCACGCGCCAGATATTTTGCCTGAACCAATTCGGTTACGCAATAGGGATTTGCGCCGCGGTTGATAGAGGTTTCGGTACACCAGATTTCACAATTCGGATTATACTGCTGAATCAGCTTTCTGTAATTGTCGATTTCATCACGATAATCCTTATATTTATGATCCTTCGGGAAATATCGTGTTCCGTTATGGATAAACGTTCCGTTGGCTTCAATCATGTTATCCGGGCCGTAGGTTTCCTTATAAACGTGGATTCCCATAATATCAATCTTCCCGGCAAGACCGTTCTCCATGATATTCTTTGTCCAGTCAAAGTCAATCAACGCCGTTTCGATTTCGATTTTGCAGCCCGGATCCAGCTGACGAATCCGATCCGCAACCTTTCCGACTACAATCGCATAGGCTGTCTCTCTGCTTTTTGAACCTCCGGGATCTCCATGGAAATTCTCTTCATTTGAGATTTGCCATACATCCACATAGTCCTTTAATGCCGTAACATACGGTTCAACCTGCTTTGCAAATTCATCTCCGAGAGCCTTTGCGTCCTCCTCTGAAATATTGCCGATTCCATGCAGGAAACGATAGGTAATATTTACGCCGTTCTCACTCAGATGGCGCATATTTTCCTTTTCAATCTCACTGACGTTTCCGTTTCCCCAAAATTCCAGATTGATAATATTAATCCATTTCGCACCGGAATCGAATATATTCGAAAAATACTGATCATAGTCCAGAACCTGATTGGAGGATAAGGGATTTCCGCCCTCCGCAGTGGTTCCGTGCGTATAAAGCGCCACATTTTCGCCGCTTTCGTTATACGCCTCAATTTCACGGATTTGCAGATAATAGGTTGATTTATTGCCATCATGCGTCAGCCGCGTTGCGTTCAATTTCAGGTATTTGCATGTAACCGGATCAAACTCATAGGTCACGGGCGCATTGTCCGGATCTTCATATTTAAAGTTTTTCTCCTCTGCAACCGTTGTCCAGTTTTCACCGTCCACACTGACCTCAAGCGTGTAGGCAGTCGGATAGCACCATGATCTTTTTCTCGGCAAAATATTGATTTTGTTAATCGTTTCATTTTCCGGGAAAGTCAGCATAACCCATTCCGTTGCACTGGAAGAAGCATGCATTCCGGAGGAATAAACCGTATTGGTCTGATCCGCCAATGTCTCGCCGTCGTTGAGCCAGCCTGCTGCCCACGCTACGCCGCGCGTTCCCGGTGCAATCGTTCGCACTGTTCCGTTATCTCCCGTTGCTACACCGCTGATATTATCCGGAAGATCCTTTGATTCCTTATATTTCAGCATTTGCAGCGGATTTTCGTTGCCGATCTGCGCGGTTTGCGGACTTGTTCTTTTCACCGCCGGAACCGTTACCTCCTGCAAGGTTGCCGCACCCTCTCCGGATGAACCGCTTTCATCTCCGCCGAACATTCCGGCAATCTCGCTGCCGGCTCCCTCGGTGGCATAATAGCTGTTCTCACTAAAGGTTAAATCGTCAAAATACAACTCTCCGGTATTTCCATACTCTGAGCTGCTCTTTTTTACAAGAAATTCATAAACCCGAATATCGGGCGTAATGTTATCGCCCAGCTTGTATTCAATATACCGCCAACCCTCAAAGTTGACAGCCGTAAAACCAAAGCGGACATTTGCGCCGTCCCCGGTGCGCAGATCCACGCCAACCGAGGCTTCTTTACCGTCCCCGTAAACCCAGAAACCCATGTATTTATACTTCGAGGAATTTTTCACAAGCATTCCGCCCTTAGACCATTCCTTTGAGATAATACCGATTTCAAAAGTGTCTTTATTATAGCTATACTTTAAAGAACGTGCCCCGGAATGTGCATACTGCGAAGACAATGACAAAACCGCGCTATCCGTATTCTGTATCCACCAATTGCCGCTGCTGTCTTTAAATTCAAAATCATCAACCACATACGCCTTAAATTTTTCTTCTGCATGAATGACCGTATTGGGAATGACCATAATCATGATCATAAAATAGGCTATTATTCTTTTTATCGTCATATTAAACCTCCATTCTGCCGTAAACGCAATTTTTTAAGCGTTATCGCCCATATGAATATGCTCGATTATTCCCCTGGTATCCAACGAATCAATCAAAAAGATTTCGGCACGCTTGACGGTCGCAGACGGCGTCATTGTCAGATCAACCGTATTTTTTTGATCGGATAACACAAGCTTTTTGCAGTCAACGCCAATCATATAACCGTTTTCATCATATAGACTGCAAAACATATAGGCTTCTGTTTCTTGTTCCCCCGCACGAAAGCTTTGCACCGAAACCGACATTTCCAAAGTCCCCGGCTCCGCCCCGACCGCGCTCTCTATCGCCGATCCATTATTGATAATTGCGATCGTCTGCATATCAAAATCCACCGTACGGAAGCTGATCGCCAATTCGTCAATCACCTGCCCGAAAACATCGGTAATTCCGCTCAGCGTCACCCGATATTGAGTCGTTGCCTGCAAATCCTCATCAAATATCAGCTTGTAGCTTTTACTACTGATTTTCTCTATCTTAAATGCGGTTGCAGGTTCAACGGCTGCCTGAAACAGATTGGATTCATCAATCGGATTGGTAAAAGTGTAAACCAATTCCGCATCCAGATGAACACGTGCCGCGCCGTCTGCTACGCTGCATTCTGCCTTAAAATCCTGACGAGCGCTCGGATCGTAAGAATACCGTACACTGACCGCGTCAATATAAAGATACTTATCCTCCGGATTTTCCTTTTTTTCGACGCGCTTTACTACAATGCTATACAAGAAATTTGTTGTACTGTCCACATTAAATTCTATGTATTTCCAATCGGAAAAGTTTAACAGCGTCTTTGCACTCTCCACCATACTCGACGTATTCTGATTCTTTGTAAAAATACTGAGCTGAACATTATCGTCATTGCAGCCGTACACCCACATACCGATTTTGGATACAATCATCCCCTCATCAATATCCGGCAGCTGTAAACCGCCGTTTTTCCAGTTATTGTTGATGATATTGATTTCTGTTCCACGATTGCTTTTCGGGTACTTGACCTGTAAAGAAGTATCTCCGTCCTTTACATATTGCAAATCCGTATTGACCGCAATATTGGCGGTTCCGCCGGCTGTCCACTGTGCAAAGCTTTCCTCCGTAAAGGTTTCTACAATCTCAGAGCTTTCAGCGGCTCCTGCGGACGCACATACCATAAGGGACAGAATCATCATACTGCATAATGCAAAAAATCTCTTAATCATGGGCATTTTCCTCCGCTTTCACATATTCATAAAGCAGCTTTGCCGCTTCTGCTCTGGACGCATAAGCGCCGGGCATAAATTGATTATTATCATAGCCGTTGATAATTCCGGCACAATAAAGCTGCTTTACTGCTTCTCCGGCATAATCCGCAATTTCCGATTCATCCGAGAATGTAACCGGCTCGCGGTTGACCGGTAACTCCGTTTTCCGATAGTCCGCTGCTTTGCTTAAAATCACAGCCATATCCTGACGGGTAATACGCTGTCCGACACCAAAATAGGTTTCGGATATTCCCTTGACAATTCCCAAAGAATACGCCGTTGCAACCGCGTCTGCATACCACGCATTCTCCGGAACATCTTCAAATGCCGATGTCTTTTCCGGTTCAATCGGAATACCGCAGGCGTTCAATACCAGCTTGACAAATTCCTCACGCGTTACGCTCCGTCCCGGCTGAAACTCATTTTCATTCACTCCGGACACGATGTTTTTCTCCGATAAAGCGCGAATCGCTTCACCTGCCCATTCATAGCCGTTCAAATCCCGAAATCCTGAATCCGGCGTCGGTGTAGGATCGGTCGGCATCGGGGTATTTTGCGGAGCCGGCATCGGAACATAACCGCTGCCGCCCGAACCGGTGCTGCCCGATGATCCGCCGCCCCGGTTGGGCATCTGAGTCGGGGTTGCCGTTCCTGCCTTGCTGACCGCTGTTTTTAACGCTGTGACAAACTCCGTCTTAGAGGAATAGTTTGCACCCGAAACCAGTTTCGTCAGAACTTGATTTTGCAGATTCTCCGATAATGCTTGAAAACCACTTTCGATCAGCGCATTTCCAAACACCTCGGGATATTCTGCTACAATCTCCAAAATCCGACCGCAGGTATAGGGTGTCAATCCATTAATCTTGATTAATGCCGCCTGTTCGTAGCAAGCGGAGCATAGCTCCATCGCCGTCATACTCTGCTGATCCTTTAATGCGTTGTAAATTGCCGCCGATACTGCCTGCTGATTATCGTCATCCGTAATGCTCTTTATATCAATTCCCAACAAAGCTTGATAATCCGAAAGCACCGTCATCAGATTTTCCTGCGTCAGCAGCGGCTTAATCGCCGCAAAGCCATATTCCTCAAACTGCCCGGTGCATGCGGTATTTAACGCTGCATCAAAATTCTTCAGCAAAACGTCCATTTCCGCGACTGTGGTGTGACCGCCCGAATAAGTAAATTGCGCAAGCTCTTGACAAGCCTTGTTTTTCGCTTCTTCCGGAAGAATCCGATAGAGCTTTTGATAACTCTCCGTTTCCGCACTCAAAAGTCCGTAATACCGATTTTCTTCTGCTAAGCAATTGTAAATCTCCTGTGCATTTCCGCTCAAAAAGACTTGGATTTCCGCCTGCTTATCCTGCGCTCCGGCAAAATAAAAGCTATCCTCCGTATTTCCGGCAAAAATCCGATATAACCCGGCAGCACAATCTGACGGCAACGGAATTTGTATGCGATATTCTCCCGACGCCCCCGTTGTAACGACATCGGTATAGGCGATCATATCGTCAGGCTTTCCCGACGGAAGCTCCGTCAATTTCTGATTGGGTTTCATTAATATAATAGGAATTTCATTTGCAGCGGTCGCACCGGAACCGATTACCAGAATCCCTGTTTCCGTATTTTGTACCGCATATGCCTGTGTACTCAAAACCAGCATTGCCGCTGCAATGGCAGAAACAACATGCTTGATCATTCTACCGTCCTCCTTGTAAATTATTCGTGTTCAACGACAAAGCTCCAATCCGGCACACGATTTTTCTCCGGATCATTTCCCTTTTTCGTCTGGGTATCCTTCCAAACCTCCATTGCCGCATTATACTTATCTGTCAGCTTCTGCAGCTCTGAATCAATATCCATTGACGAATCCAAAAGGATATTTTTCATGGTTGTGTATCGGTCATCGCCCTCAATCTTCAATCCGTCCGGCTCTATAGGTTCATCCAGCTTGAACAGCGGATATACTCTCTTTGCAAACTCCACAGCGCCCTTTTTCTTACCTTCCGGAATTTCATTCTGCAAAGACTTTAAGGTTGATGCCGTAATGGCATTTTCCTGAAGCAAGACCTTTGCGACATCTTCCGATATCAGCCACTTATAAACCTCTAACTGCTCATCCTGGTGCTTGGACATAGAACTCATCACCCATTTACCCGGTGATGCCACACCATACGGATAGCCGCCCTTTAACTCATCGAATACCGGAAATTCCGCAATTCCCCAATCGCATTTTGCCGGGAACTGATCGTTATATACGCCGACATCCCATGCCGCACCGTAAATCATGCCAACATTTCCTTCAGAAAACTGTGCGCGTGCTGTGTCGTTATCCAATGTATAAGGTGTGGGGAATACCGAACCGTCTGCAATGACATTCCGCATAAAGCCGATCATCTTGGAATAAATCATATAATCATAATTATTTTCGGTCGGTACAAATCCGTCACGATTATATAAGCCGGACGGTGCTCCCGGAATCATCAGATAATATCTGACAAAAATATCATCCTTTAACGGCATCGCAAATCCATACTTTGTGCCGCCGCCCTTTTCGGTGATGATCTTTGCATATTCACGCATTTCATCAAAAGTCTTGGGCGGTTTCTCCGGATCCAATCCGCACTCCTTGAACAAATCCTTATTATACAGAAGCTTCTGCGCACCGCCGGCAGTCAGACCGACAGAATAATATTTCCCCTTCTTATCCGGATCTGCCATACTTCCTTCCACAAAATTTTCCTGACACTCCTGCACCAGCTCATCCGGAAAAGCACGATACCATCCGGCTTCTCTGCCCATTGTAATATTTACGGTATGAATGTCGGGCGGATTCTTGGAGGTATAACTGGTTTTTACATAATCCTCAATACTGTCATCCTTACACTCATAATTGATATAAATATTCTTATCGTTCGTATTGTTATACTCATCGACTAACCGCTGCATAACATCCATCGTACTTCTCTCGTTCGTAACCACCCGAACCTCTACTCTGTCGGATTTTTCACTTCCGCCTCCGCAGCCGGCAAGCAATCCCACTGCCGTTGTCATTGCCAACAAAACACTCAATGCCTTTTTCATTTTTATAATCCTTCCTTTCTGTGTCTGCGACACAACTCTTATTTTTTTAACTTTATTATATCAAACTATCCTTTAATTCCGCCGCTTGTGATTCCGTTTACAAATTGCTTATTGCAAAGGATGTAAACCAAAATCATCGGGATCAGCGAAATATTTGCAGCCGCCAGTAAAACCGACCACTGAGTTGCATTTCCGCCGGAGGATTTCAGCGCAACCGTTGCAACCGGCAGCGTCATTAATTCCTCCCGACCCGTTGTAACGATCATCGGCAGCAGGTAGCTGTTCCATGAGCCTCTGAATACCAACAATCCCACAACGCCCACAATCGGCATCATCAATGGAAGCAGGATTTGCAGATAAATTCTGAAAAATGAGCATCCGTCAATTCTTGCTGCGTCATCGTAATCTCTCGGAATCCCCTCCAGATAGCCGCGTGTCAAGAAAATATTCGCAGCTCCCGCACTGGCTCCGATGATAATCAAGCCCATCAGATTATTGTTCATTCCCGTTCCGACCAAAACGCTGTACGTCGGATACAAGCCTGCCGGCCCGATACTGATAAACATCGACGCCGTATACATGGTGCTGATAATCTTCTTCCCCTTGAATTTTCTCCGTGCCAGCACATACGCCGTCATGGTTGTATTGAGCAAACTCAGCAAAACACTCGCCACCGCTACAACAATACTGTTGAATGTGTACCGTGCATAATCAATTTTTTGCCATGCCGTAATATAATTATCCCATATAATCTTCCGCGGTAATAAATTGGCGGAAGTCATTAATTCCTGGTTGGTTTTAAACGAACCGAACAAACTGTACAGAACCGGAAATAATGTTACAAAAGTAATTACAATTAAAACAATATAAATCACTGTATGTAACGTAAAATCTACCGGTCGGATTTTTCTTCTTGCCATTATTCTCTCCTCCTAATCTTCTTTTCTGGACATCCGCAGATACAACAGTGTGATTACACCGATAATCAGAGAAGATATGAAGCTCAATGCCGCTCCGTATCCATATTCCGGAATACTGCCCGATGTAAAATAATAATTATAGATATTCGTTGCCATAACGTCCGTTGCACGGTTCGGACCGCCGCCTGTGATCAGGAATACCGAGTCGAACACCTGCAAGCTTCCGATAATCGCCAGCATCATGATAATCTTGAACATCGGCATGATCAGCGGTATGGTAATCTTAAAGAAAATCTGCAATCTGTTTGCTCCGTCCAGCTGTGCGCTTTCGTAAACATCCTCCGGCACATTTTGTAATCCCGATAAAATCAGTAAAACATTCTGACCGAAAATCTGCCATATCGAAATTGCCGTAACGGTAATCAATGCCGAAACCGGTGTTTCCAGAAATGAAATATTTCCCGTGATCAGTCCCCACTTTTTCAGCAGCATATTCACGATACCGTTATACGGAGAAAACATAAAGGAAAACGCCAGACTCATAGAAGCCATACTGGTAACGGACGGCAGGAAAAACGCACCTCTGAAAAATCCCTTTCCCTTAATCTTGCTGTTCAGCAAAACCGCCAGACAGAGCGCTAACGGCATCTCGATCAGCAGCTTTAAGCCTGCAATCTTCAAGGTATTCAAAACCGCATTCCACCAATATTGGTCGTGAATTGCCCGTGTAAAATTCTGCAATCCCGTAAACTCCGCCTGCGTTATCCCGTTATAATCAAACAGCATAAATCGCATCGTCCACAAAATCGGATAAATTACAAAAACAGCAAACAGAATCAAATTCGGAGCCAGCATCGCATAAGTAACGCCAACATCCTCCCACCATTCTCTAAAGTTTCTTTTCTGTCTTGGTCTGCTTTTATAAGCTGCTTTTGTTGTCATAAAAAAACCTCCATTCTGCCGCCCGACGCGGCACAAATTTAACGCGAAAAAAGAAGCAAACAAATCAGTCCCCATGAAAACGCTGCCTATTTTTTATGTTATCGCTTTTTACTAATAAAATTATATCATAAAACAAATTCTGCTAAAATGATAGGAAGCAAATAAAAATGTCAGAAAATCAACACTGAATAAAAAAAAGTATCGGTCAACAGACATTTAGGTTCTGCCGCCAATACTTTTTTGAATTTTTCAATTATCCGATTTGCTGTGTTCCTTTCGGTATACCGAAGGCTTGCAGCCCGTATTTTCTTTGAACATTTCGCTGAAATACCGCTTATTCTTATACCCTACCGTTTCCGCAATTTCGCCGATTCGCTTTTGGGTATTGCTGAGCAGGTACTTCGCCTTTTCCAGACGCTTGCTTAAAACGTATTTGGAATAATTCATTCCCAAATGCTCTTTAATCAGCAAGGCCAGATACCCGGCACTGAGTCCGGCTTCATTGGCTAACGTGGTAAGGGAAATATCCTCTTGAATATGTTCATCAATATAACGAACCACCTGATGTAAAATTGCCTCGCTCTTTGAGAGCTTTTCCTCATTCAGCAGTTCTATCAACTTTCTGAATCCACTTAGCACACACGATTTCAAATCACTGACCGTTTCGCATCCCTTTACCGTTTCCGACCAATAAACACCGTCATACTCCGCAGCGGCGGTAATCCCCTCGCTTACCAGCTTTTTCGCCGCCATTGCAAGAATCGTTCCGCAAATATAAATCAGATTATCCCGTTTTATGTGATGATTCATTTGCAAAAACCATTCATCGACAGTATGCTTCACTTCATTCATGCCATCGGAATCATACCGGATGCAATCCAAAAGCCTCTTTTCCAAATCCGAGGGATAGGCTACCATATATTGCTCTGTCGGCTCAAAGGACACCGTATGTCTTTCAAAAAATACCAATTCACTGCATACATCCGCCGCCCGAACAGAAGCGTCATATAAATTTGCATAAGCGCGGCAAAGTTTCCCGATCCCCACGGAAATTCTGATTTGCAGTGCGTCCTCAATCACATCCATACTTCGGCGAATGGATTTTAAAAGCATGGATTCCGTTCCACATTCAAACAACAATAAAATGATTCTATCATCGCCGTTATTATATAAAATACTGCGCCCGTCATAAATTTCATTTAAAATATTGATAACGGCAAATTTAATGATTTCCTGATCCGATTCCAACCATATTCCCGATTCTGTTGCGGATTTTTTGATAATCTGAACGCATACCGCCGTGCATACGCTTTCCGGATGACGGATCCCCATCTCCGTTAGCTTTCGGTTCCATTCCACTTCGCCGCTTTTACATTCATGCTTTAAATTCAGAAAAAACAGTTTTTTCAATTGCTCGACATAATTCTCCAGATTCGCCCGATATTTTTCTTCCGCTTCACGCCGATACTTTTCCACATTCGCCATCGCAATCGCTTTTTTTACATTTTGAATAATATCGTCAAAGGAAAACGGTTTTAAAATATAGTCAATCACGCCCAGCTTTACCGCGCGCTGTGCATAGCTGAAATCGTCATAACCGCTTAAAATGATAATCTTAACGTCCGGATAAAGCTTGCGTGCTTCTTCCGAAAGCTCCAATCCCGAAAGCTTCGGCATCTTAATATCAGTCACCATAATATCCACGCGATGATTCTGAATATACTCATACGCCTTTTTTCCGTCATTAAAGCATACGACATCACGAATATCAAGCTCCTGCCAGGAATACATTCCGGCAATGGTATCCGTTACTTCCGATTCATCATCTATAATGAGCATCCGCACAATCAAAAACCTCCTTCCAACGGCAAAACAAGCTCGACACATGCGCCTCTATCATTATTATAAAAAAATATATCTCCTTTATCCTTATAAAACAGCTGAATCCGAATATAAATATTCTTCAAAGCATAACTCGTTTCTTTTTCATCTAAGTCCGATTCCTTGATCTTATGATTCATATCCTCATTCGGGAACCCCACACCGTTATCCGATACCAGAAAAATCATGTAATCGCCCTGCCGCTTACCGGTCACTGTAATCTCGCCCTGCGTATCCATATCGAAAAACCCGTGAATAATAGAATTTTCCACCAATGGCTGAAGCAGTAGCTTTGGCATCTTGACCTCCAACAGCTCCGGCTCTACATCAACCGTGCAAAGAATGGTCTTTTTATAACGATACCGTTCGATCGCAACATAATTTTCGATATGCTGAATTTCATTCCTGACCGTCGTAATATCATTGCCGCGGTTTAACGCCAGTCGGAAATACTGCGCCAAACGCCGCACCATATCAAAGCTTTGCTCTTTATTCCCGTTCATAATCTTCAAGGAAATCGACTCCAATGTATTATATAAGAAATGCGAATTGATCTGCTGCTGCAATGCCGACATTTCCGCCTTTGCCCATACCTTTTCTTCCGCAGCAATACGCTTGATTAATTCCTCAATGCTGTCCAGCATGGTGTTAAATTGATTTGCCAATGCGCCGATTTCATCTTTCCGTTCCAAAATATCACCGCTGATTCGGGAGGTGATCTCTTGATTTTCAATGGAGTCAATCACAACCTCGATTTCACGAATCGGATCGGTAATATTCTTCATGGTGTATAACAAAACAAAGACCAGAACAATCACACCGCTGATCAGCACCAGTAAAATACTGATCATCACAACCGCCGAACGCGAAAAAAGAACCTTTTCAGGCACTACCGCAATCACGCGCCATCCGTTGACCGGAATCACGGTTGAAAACATCATATAAGTCGGATTATTGCTGAAATACCCAAACCCCTCCGTATACTGCGTATTGCTGATTGCCTTTTCACAAAGCTTCTCATCCCGAACCGAGGTCAGCAGTTTATTCTCCGAATCGACGATAAATAACTCCGCTCCCTCACCCAGCTCCAGGCTGTTTAATTCATTCTCAATATAATCACGTTTTAAGGTTAAAATCAAAATCCCGGCTTCCCCGTCGCTGTTATTGGAAAGCTCTTTCATCATCCCCAAAACGGTTTTCTGATTATACTTAAAATAAACCGGAGAATACGGCTCGCTCCATACAATATACCCGTTATTTTCACGACACCGCCGATACCATTCCGTATTTTTATAATCCTGCTGCGAGGGGGTATTAAGCGGCGTTTCACAGAACACCTTTCCATCTTCTCTCAAGTACGCAATACTGTCAATAATCTTTCCGCCGCTTCTGCGAACCTCGCCGAATAAATCCGATAGCGTGATAAAATCATTGACATCGTTCCGGTTTTTATAATTTTGTGTAATTTCTCTAAACTCCCGGTTGATTTCAAGCATATTAAACTGCTCCAGAGAATACTCCAATTTCTCACTCAGCTTTTCATTTAATTGTTTTTCCGCCTTATAGGTTTGATTGGCAACCATCTCTACCGAAATCTTTTTGGTTGTTAAAAATAAGATTAAGCAGACGCAGCTTTCGATGATAATGACACCCAAAATCGAAATAAAAATTAATCGGTAATTCAGCCTATGCCGTATATTATTAATCACTCTTTTTATGATTTCCATTTTCTCTTACCCTGCATACATTCCAAATATTTTCACATTTTTCCGATATTATGATATGTTATCCTTATGATACCATAAAAATTCTAAAATTCCAATGCGGCTGCAAAACTAAAAATGTCGGATAATCTACTGTTTTTCTGTGCCGTTATATAAATTATATCAAAAATCCGTCATGCTTTCAACCTATTTTTAAAAACAAATGCCGCAGTGTTCCGAAATCGGGCACCGCGGCATTTGTTTTTACATTATTGCAGGGTAATTGCCGGAGTCAAAGAACAAATATTGTCCGAATCATTCCATACAAATCCCTTAATCTGTTTTATTTGTTCGGCGTCATGCTCCAATGTATGCCGTATGGTCTTGGTAAAGCTGCCGTTATATTCCGGTTCCAGCGTAATAGTTTCAATCTGCACTTCGGATAATGCGCCCGAACGATCATAAACCGCCAATAGCATATCCATCGAACATGTCCGAACCGCTTGTTTTTGAATCTGCACTGAGCCCTCAACAACATTCCCGGTTTTTAAGCCGGAAAGATTTTTCAATTCTCTCCCCTCGCTTGATAAGGTCAGTTCCCCAATCTGCAATGTATCTTCCTCCGTGTCCGATTGGTATCCTATTTTGAGCGCGTCTATATAAATCACGCCGCTCTTACGGCACCGCATAACGAGCTGATTGAGATGATCCTTTGTCCATGCATAAGTATTTCCGTCTTGCGGCAGCTCCCAGGATAAATACGTCCAGCCATTTTGAGAAACGCTTTTCCAATCATTGCTGCCCTCAGGCTTTAGCTGAATATTCGCACCGTCGTTATAAATCCAGAAGCCAAAGGTCTTTGGCGTATATCCCTCAAACTCCGGAATTTTCCGTCCACCGCAGTACATATATCTGGATCGGAGAACATACGCTTCTTTTCCGTCAATACAATCCACCCGCAGGGACTTGCTCCCATCCTTAACGAATTGCAAATCCGAATTTTCGCTAAGAGAATATCCAACTTCAAGCCAATCCTCCGTATAGGTTTCAAACGAATCCAAAACATTCTCCACTTTTTGATATGCCAAATCCATATTATCAAGATACAAAACCGCATTTTCGCCGCGGTTTTCCCAAATCAGCATATCAATCGTATTAAAACCGGTAATCTCAAAATTCAGTTTTTGCCACCCATTTTGCAACGTATAGTGAATCTTTGCACTGTCCCAGTTAATTTCTTTTCCGTTTTTATCTCTGCCGTATATGCATAGCGTACTGCCGCTTGCATTGACTCCGTATACCCATACGCTGAGCTTCACCGGTGTTTCGTTTTCTTTAAAAGTGATTGGCTTGCTGTTGCGGATATATGCCGAACCGGATACCGCAGTGCTTGCCACTTTTACGGAACCCGAACCGCCTTTGATATACTGCGGATCGGTATTCGTGCTGATTTCAATCGAATTATCCGCCGTTGCCCAGATAAAATCCCGATTCTCCATCGGATTCCAAAGCTCCTGTTGATGCGTCTTTTTCACTTTTAAAACCGACACATAATCTCTTGCGATAAGATTCTTCGCAGCTGTCCCGGTTAAATTGATTTCCTGCTCCGCTCCTGTCAGCAAATCCACTGCCGTAACCGCTCCGGCATCCATTGCCGCAAAATCAATATCAATCGTCGAACCGTTAAAGCTTCCGCGAAACGGTGTCGCATACCAATACGGGATTAAATATTCCTCATCATTTTCATAAACCTCATACATCAGCTTGCTTGTATTTCCGCTGACGGTCGGCTGCACCTCCGCTTTGGTTACGTTGTCTTGAAAGACCGAATTATAGCGCTGCAACGCGTACCATGCCGGAGTACGGCTCCCGTCCGTCCACACCAGCGTTGAAATGACTTTCGGTGCGCTGATAGAATCCACCGTAAACCAAAAGGTTCCGTCAACGCCCAGCTTTTTATCAATGCCATACTGTCGGGTCAGCCATTTTGCCTGAATAATATTATTCTCCTCCGTATACTCCAACGGCTCGCTGACCTCCGTAACCATAATCTGAATATCCGTCGAATAGCTGTCCACCAATGCCCGGTATGCTGTCATTTCCTCGGTGTAATCCAGATAAGGCGATAACGAATCCACCGTATCCACTCCGTTTTTCATAAATCGTCCCGAAGCCTCCGGCATACTGTAATCAATGCCCGTTTCCTTATAAATATGTACGCCGATTATATCCACAACGTCCTTTAAACCGGCATCGAGCATTTTATCCGTCCACCCGAAATCAATCAGCGCCGTCGCAATATTAATTTTAGCGTCCGGATCAATCGACTTGATTCTTTCCGCCACTTTCTTGATAACATAGGCATATTTTTCGGCACGGCTGTTGTCGGCTGAATTGATTTCTCCGAAAATCCCCCAGACGCTGACATAATTCTTTAAGGCTTCCACCCGGCTCTCAATCGCTTGAATATACCGCTCCGCCGCCGCGTCGGGGTCTGCGTTAATTTCATCCCATGACGGCGCGTTGGTGAAACGATATAAAATCTGAATACCCTTATCGGAAATCTTTTTGAAATTTTTAATTTCGGTTGCCGAAGGAGAAGTCGAGTTACCGCTTTTTACAGTATTATAAGCAAATTCGTTGGTAATGTTGACCCATTTTACACCGGTAAGAAATGTATCATCATAGAATGTTTCGTAATCAAATTCATCTCCGTTTAAGGGATTGCATGCCGTTGCACGCGCTCCGTTTTCGTAGAGAGCAACGTTATTGGAATCTGTATCATAGACCGCAATTTCTGCAATCTGAGCATAATAGGTCGATTCACTCTGCGGTTTCAGAGTTTTGGAAACAATCCGCACAAACCGCGCCTGCGTATCCTGTGATAAAGTATAGGTTAAAACCTCCTGCCGTGCAGTGCTGACGCCGCGTACATTTTTTACGGTCGTCCATGTCCTGCCCGTCAGACTTGTCTGAATGTCAAAATCAATCGGGAAATTACTGCCGTATAATTTGGTCGTCAAGGCAACTTTGCGAATGGTGGTTAAAGACGGAAGCTGCACCTGAATCCACTCATTTTCCGGCGTACTGTTCCCGTAATAAAGTCCCGATGAATAACACGTTGAGGGATCGCCGTCAATTGCAAGCTGCGGACTGTACATCTTCCAAAGGGTATTTTCATCATAGAAAATCACCTCTTGGCTGTTCATATAAGTAACGCCGCTTCCGCTGTCACCGCCCCCGGAGATTTCCATTTGCCGCAAAGAATTACTGTTGTCCAGCTGCATTGTCTGCGGCTGATCCGGCACCGTTGCTGCAAAGCCCGGATTTTCCTTATTGTCCACTTTTAAAGCGTCCATATAAATAGTCTTTGCCTCGGTGGCTTTCGGACTTTTCAGAACGATACTGTAAATATAATTGACATCAAACATATCCAGCGTAACATACTTCCATCCGTCAAAATTCATATACAGAGATTTCGTTCTCAGGCTCTTTCCGGCTGAATCCTTATAATTAAAATACAACGATAACGAATCATCATTGCAGCCGTAAATCCAAAAGCTTACGCTGTCGGCAATTTTCTGATCCCGAACCACATTCCATCCGCCCTGTGACCAATTCTTATTCGCAAATTCATATTCATAAGATGTATCACTGCTCTTAAACTGCATCGCTGCCGAAGCCGATCCGGATTTTACATACTGTCCGTCGGTGCAAACCGAAATATAACTGCTGCCGCTGCCTGCTTTCCAATCAGAAACCGTTTCAAATTCCTCTGTCGGATTTTCCTCCTGCGCAAGCACGGACGGCGTTATCGCCGTAACGCCCGAAAAAGCAATTGCCGCTGCCGTAATCAATCCAAAAAAACGTTTCATATTCCCGAAATCCTTTCTTTTGCTTAAAATTACAAAATATGCATGATACCATTGATTGCCATTTATATTATATCAGCTTTTCGAAATTGCGAAAAGGACGGTATGGCAATAAAAATGTCTGAAATTTCACTATTGGCAAAGAATCTCCCGAACCCTATCAATAAAACGCTTTGCCGCCGTTGAGAGATACTTGTTTTTATTATACCCTATGGATAAAATGCTTTCACAACGCTTCTCGCGGATTGGCATAAAGCATACCTGAGAGGCGCTGTCATGCAAAAGCTCCGTATGCTTTTTTAAAAACATTTCGGGATAAACCGTGATTCCCATGCCGCGGCAAGCAAGCTCAAACAGGGTTTCTATGTTCTCTGTTTCCATCAGAATTTTAACCGACAGCTCCTTTTCCTCCAGCCATTCATCTATCATTTTTCTGATTCGGTTTGCCTTGGAAAGCATGAGAAACTGATACTTCAAAAAATCCTCCAACGGTCTTTCCTCCAAAAAATTCTCCTGCGTTTCCCCATAAATCTGCTCCGCAATTGTCCGCGGAATCACCAAATAGAGCTTTTCCGAATATAAATTGATAATTTCCAGCTCATGATGCGGCTTTAAATTCGCGCCGATGTATAAATCAATATGCCCCCTCAGCAAATACTCCTCCAGAACCTGCGAATTATTTTCCGTCACATCAATCTTGACAAAGGGATTTTCCTTTGAAAACCCCGGCAAAATTTCCGGCAAAAAGGCACACCCTCTTGTATAGGAAATTCCAATCCGTAAAATCCCCTGCTCGGATTGATTAAAATCCAGCATCTCATGCTCCATGTCATCCTTGATTTTCAACAGCTTCACCGCATACTCATATAGCCGTTCCCCGGCATAAGTCAGTGAAAGCCTTTGTCCCCTTTCAAACAGATGTACATCAAATTCATCCTCCAGTTTTTTAATATGACTGCTTAGGGACTGCTGCGAAACATGTTCCTTTTCCGCCACCCTCGTAATATTTTTTTCTTCCGCAATCATCACAAAATATTTTAAATTCAAAAAATTTATCATATCCCATTACAGCCTTTCCATTTTATCATTTCTATTATATCACAATCTTTTCATTGTGACAACCATCTATAGAAAAGTGTTTTACATCCGGTAAATTTTGTTTTATAATAGATCTGTTTTCAGAGGAGGTTATACAAATGAAACAAAACATAAAAAACTTTATGACCATGACGCTTGCCACGGTTCTGATTTCCTGCGGAATCTATTTTTTCAAAATTCCCAATCATTTTTCAATCGGCGGTATCAGCGGTATCTCGGTCATTTTGGGCGCATTGTTCAAAAATATTCCGACCGAGAATTTCATTTTCATGATCAATATGCTCTTGCTGCTTGCCGGATTTTTAATCATCGGAAAAGGCTTCGGGGCAAAAACCGTATATTGCAGCATGCTGATGTCCGTTTTGGTTGTACTGTTAAAAAAGCTTGTTCCGCTCCAAGCTCCGCTTACCACTCAGCCGCTGCTGGAGCTTGTTTTTGCAATTTTCCTGCAAGCCGCCGGCAGTGCGCTGCTCTTTAACTGTGACGCCTCCACCGGCGGTACCGATATTATCGCGATGATTATCAAAAAATATTTTCATACCAATATTGCAAAAGCTCTTTTCATCGCCGACTTTTTCATCGTGATGGCAACTGCCTTTGTTTTCGGTATTGAAACCTGGCTTTATTCCATGCTCGGCTTTGTCGCAAGAGTATTCCTCGTGAATAACCTCCTAACCGACATCAACATGTCAAAATACTGTACCGTCATCACTCAGCCGCAATACGAAAAGAAAATCAGCACTTATATTACGAAAACATTGAATAAAAGCGCCACGATTTCCAATGCCTATACCGGGGCGTATAACAACGATAAAAAAAGCGTCCTTCTCGTTGCGCTTTCCCCTCGTCAGGCACGCAGTTTAAAGGACTATGTAAAATCAGTGGATGAAAAATCTTTTATTATCGTAAACAATACCGGTGAAATCAGCGGCAAGGGGTTTCATGAAGCGATATAAACCTCATAATTTCTCCCGTTCTGTTTCATGCTTATGCTGAAAATACGGGATCAGATTCATACAAAGCGCTCCGCCCAAAATCATGACGGTTCCGATGATATGATAAGGATATAGCTTCTCATGATTAAATATAACACCGACCGCGATGGTAACAACGGTGGAGATTCCGCTTAATGCCGACACCAACGACGCTTGAATTTTCGAATAGCAGTAATTTGTCATAACCGTTGCCGCAATAGACGAAATCAAACTCAGGAAAATCAATCCGCCCCAATTTTGAGGATTGAGCAGGAGATCAAAATAATTATTTAGTGTCCCCGAAGTGATATGAATGATAACATTGATTCCATTAAACAGCACTGCCCCGAAAATGCTCGTAAAAAAAGTTGTTTCGATTGCGCTGAATTGCTGCGATGATTTCCGCGTTGCAACCGCATATCCTGCTCCGGATACCATTGCTAGGATAATTGCCCCAATTCCCCAAGCAGTATTTTTGCCGCTGTTTACGCCAAATGCAACCACAACAATTCCTCCAAGAATCCGAATCAGTAAACAAAGCTTTTGCAATATGGTTGTTTTTTCTTTAAGGAATACCGTTTCAAGAATGATAATAACGGCAGATGACATTGCCAATAATATTCCTGCCAGCACCGTAGTCGTTCCCATAATTCCAAAGGTTTCGAAAATAAAATAGCATCCCGGTTCACAAAGCGCAGTGAGCATAGGAAATCGCATATCCTTTCCCCGAAAGCTGACGTGAATGATACCAGTCAGCTTTAACAGTATAAAAAAGAATGCTGTCAGTAAAAAACGCGTTGCCAACACATCGAATACAGAAGCACCTTGTAAAAGTTGTCTGGTAAACAAAACAGTTGATCCAAAAATAATAGAACGTATAATAATTAAAATATATGGAATTAGCTTTTTCATATATCTCTTCCTTTCTTTATTGATGATAGGCAATTGTAAATGTTTATCTGATTTTCATTCTATTACGGCTCAAATATCCGCTATACTGCGCGGAACACGCCTGCATAGAATGAAAAACGGATAAACATTCATTCGAGAAATCGCAGTAAATTACATCGCACAATCGCCTGATGAGGAATTGTCTTTTTTGCTAAAATCATGCGGCAGCAAATTCATACAAAGCGCTCCACCCAAAATCATAACGGTTCCGACAATATGATATAAATATAGCGTTTCATGATTAAAGAGTACGCCGACCACAATTGTCACAATCGTAGAAATTCCTCCCAATGCCGCTGCAAGCGACGCTTGAATTTTTGCATAACAATAATTGCTCATAACCGTTGCAATGACTGAATAAATCAGGCTTAAATAAAGCAGCGGTATCCAGTTTTGTGAGTCAAGCAACGGTGCAAAATATGTACTGAGCATTCCGTTTACGGCATGGATTCCGACATTGATTCCATTAAACATCACCGCTCCAAACATACTCGCGAAAAACGTAATCTCAAAGGAAGTAAACTCCTGCGAGGAATTTCGCGAAGCGATACAAAATCCGGCATTACAAATCATGGTGAGTACCAGAGAAATAATTCCCCAAACGGTATTTTTGCCGCTGCTGGTGCTGAAAGCTACAACAACCACACCGCCCATAATCCGAATCAAAAGGCAAAGCTTTGCAATACCGTAGTTTTCTCTTTCAAAAACAGCGTTTCCAAAATAATAATAACCACCGGTGACATAGCAAGCAGCAGTCCCGTAACAACCGTGGTCGTGCCTTTAACGCCAAAGGTTTCAAATATAAAATAACCGCACGGCTCACAAAGTGCTGTTAAAATTAAAAACCGCAGATTTTTTCCGCGAAAGCTGACATGAATGATACCGGTCAGCTTTAAAATCAAGAAAAATATTGCCGTCAAAAGAAAACGCATCGCCAGCACATCAAACACGCCGGTGCTTTCCAAAAGCTTTCCCACAATCAAGTAGGACGGACCGTAAATCAAGGCGCGTATAACAATTAAAATATAGGGCATCGACTTTTTCATATTGATTTCCTTTCCGTTCCCGAAGCAAAACCGGAGTAATTCCATAAAAAGTCCTCTGCGCATTTTTTCATGAACATTCCCATACGATTTTCCAAAAAACTTAATGTAATATCCAGCGTCCCGAAATACTCGTCAATAATCTGAACCTTGATAAAAAGCTTTTGCGGTTCAATCCATGCAGCAGACGCGGCGCATCGGTATTGATGTCCCGGAACCAAAACCGATCCGACCTGATCCGAATATCCCGTTTCCGGGAAAAGTGAAAATTCATTTTCGCACATCTTAAAAGGAATAGTTTTTCTGCCCTGCGCATTGACATATTCCATCCGTCCGCCATCCTTTTCAAAAAACAGCTGACACTCGGTAATACCCATCGGATTGGGATCCATCCGATAGCAAACCCCATTGATTGTTTTAGCAAAATCCGAATGTTTTTCTCCGACAGCAGCTGCAAGCTTTAACCCCTCGGCGTATTCCTTAAGTGCCGTTTCCGCTTTCGGATTTTCGGGAAGCGCTTCGGCTTTTGCAGGTTCAATAATATATCGAAAAAAGCTATCCATAATAATCTTTTTTGCCGACTCTTTCCCCTGATTATCTGCCGTATAAATCATAATCATATCCGTTTCCGGAATACAAACCGCCAGCTGACATCCCATACCGTTCATGAAAAATCCGTCATGATAGGTTCGCCAGAATTGGTATCCATAGCCTTGCGTCGAAAATTCGTTGATTCCGCCGGGGTTATTGTCGATCTGCTTTGAAACCGCAGCATTCACATACGCTTGATTCAGAATTTGTTCTCCGTCCCAGCGCCCTTGATTCATCACAAACCGCGCCGCCTTTAACAAATCCTCCGAGGTGCATAGCAACCCGGAATCGCCCCATGCATGCCCTCCGGGGCAGGTCAGAAAATGAGTTGTTGCGGTCATTCCGATTTTATCAAACATCTTTTCATGCAGATATTCTGTCAGGGACTTTCCCGAAAGACGCTCTGCCAGTGCCCCTAAAACAAATGATGCCGAACTGTCATACTGATAAATTGTCCCCGACGGACGGCTTTCACGAATCGGATTTTCAAAATAAACGCGCACACGATCATCCGGCCGCACACTAAACCAATCGCAGGGTGGCTTTGCCGTACTCATCATCAGCATATGCCGGATCGTCTGATTTTTCATATTGACATCCGTGACGTTTTTGGATTCCTCCGGAAAGTAATCGACAATTTTATCATCCAAACAAATCAGCCCATCCTGCTCCAAAAAGCCGATTGCCAAAGACACAAAGCTTTTTGTAACAGAATACATTCTGTGCTGAAAATCTCGATGAAACGGAGCATAATATTTTTCAAAAAAGAGATGATCTCCTTTTGCTAAAAGAATACTGTGCGTTGATAACCGCGCTTGCTCTAAGGCGGCAATAAAGGCTTGGACGTTCTCGGAGGGAACGCCGGCATGCTCCGGAGAAATTCGATTTATATTCATAAAAGTATGTTCCTTTCATATAATTTCAAAAAGTTCTTGACAGAAATTCTTTTCCCTGTTATAATCAAGCGTAGTTGAAATGTCACAATTTGTTTAAAAGTATTATACAACTCAAATACCCAAAACTGCAATGAACAATTTTAAGGTCTTTTTTGGGAATTAGCATTTTTTTAAGATAAAAGAGGAGGTTATCATCATGCAAACGGTGCAGGAAATCACACATTTTATTCATGTGCGCCCAAAGGGATGTTCTAAAATTCCCCATCACCAAACTCATTATCATGACTTGACAATTGTGACTGAAGGAGAAATGACTTATTTTTGCAACGGAACGAGAATTGATTTAAAACCCGGTGACGCAGTATATCTGCCGCCCGGCATTTGGCGTGACCGGAACAAGGGCGAGGACTATGTTGATTTTATCAGCTATAATTTTTTAACAGGTATGAATGAGCCGATTTTTCCCGATAATCATATTGTGAATTGCTATTCTTCAAGAATCAAAAAGCTGGCTTCCATCTGCATGGAATCTCATCTTTCCGCCTCGCCTTACTCTGCTGAAAAATGCAATCTGATTTTAAATTGCATGTTATATGATATTGCGGAAACCTACCAAAAGCCATACGGCAACGACTATATCAATGAACTGGTGGACTACATTAATTCGCATATCACCGAACGGCTGAGCCTGGAACAGCTTGCGTCACGTTTACATCTTTCAAAAGAATACTGCTCGATGCTTTTTAAGCGCGAAACCGGGAAAACATTGATCGGGTACATTAACGAGCGAAAGCTTGAGGTTGCAAAAAGCCTGATCTCCGGAGAGCATATGTCTCTTCATGAAATCAGCGACTACTTAGGCTATAATGATTACAACTATTTTTCAAGGATTTTCAAGCAATATACCGGGGTTTCACCATCAGAATATTGATAGCGATAATAAATATTTTTAGCCAATTAGGGACACTAAAAAAATGTTATAGGGACACTAAATCGCATTTTTAAATGGGAGTGAATGAACATCATGAATGATTTATCTTTATTAAAAACCGATCTTTTTAAGGGAATATCGGAATCCGAGCTGCCGGCGGCTTTAAAGTGTCTGGGGGCTTACGAAAAAAAATACTCCAAATCCGACATCATTTATACGGCAGGCAGTACCGTTACCGACCTCGGATTGGTTTTATCGGGAAGTGTAAATATTGTTGTGAATTATTATTGGGGCGGCAGTAATATTTTCGGGCATATTGCCCCCGGGCAGATTTTTGCCGAAACTTATGCCGTTGTTCCCGGGAAAGAGCTTTTATGCGATGTGGTTGCAGCTGAGGAAACAACCGTGCTGTTTATTAATGCCAATAAAATCCTCACGGCATACGATAAAAGCTGTGTTTTTCACAGCAAGCTCATTCACAATCTTTTAAAAATTTCCGCGCAAAAAAATCTGGATCTATCCGCACGAATGATGCATACCGCATCAAAATTAATTCGCGATCGCCTGTTATCCTACCTTTCCGAACAAGCGCTTCTTTACGGAACACCGCAATTTACCATCCCCTTTTCACGGCAGCAGCTTGCCGATTATCTGGGCGTTGAACGCAGCGCACTTTCCAATGAATTATCAAAAATGAAACAAGACGGCTTAATTGATTACGACCGCAATACCTTTAAATTGCTTGATAAAATATTATAAGGGACGATAAAAAATCGCCCCTTGTGAAAAATTATATTTTAATCCATAGAAGAACAAACAACGTTTCTTAATCTGGGGAAATAATAGGTTTCCTGCGGATTTAACATATGATGTGCATAGAAAAATCCCAGACCGCTGTCCGGATCAGCCAGCAATGTACCGCCTGCCGCTCCGCACCAGCCTAATTCTCCGATTCCACCGGTAGATGATGCAACCGATTTGCTCAGACAAGTCCTAACTCCCAAACCATAACCATAGCCCTTTAACGCTTTCCAGTTAAAATCCGTCAGCTGCTGTCCGCCCAATTGATTGGTTCGCATTAGCTCTACTGTACCCTTTGCAAGGATGCGTTCTCCTGTTGCCGCTTTTCCAAACTGCGCTAATGCATTGGCTAATTTCGCATATTCGGGCACTGCAATTGTAATGCCTGCACCGCCGCTGTCATATTGTTCTCCTAATGCGAAATCATTGCCTTTCCCGACATTTTCAAGCTTGCCTTTCAGCGTTTCTCCGCGAATCTGTGCATCGACCAAATCAATTTCGCCATCGGTTGTTAGGATATATTGATTCGCCATGCGGCTTTGGATTTCCGCATTGGTATGATAATATGCCTCTTGGATTCCAACCGGTTCAAAAATGTTTTTGCGCACATAATCGCTGAAACATTCTCCTGATACCACCTCTACAAATGCCGCCAAAACATCATGACAAAGGCTATACTGCCAATGCTCCCCCGGCTCAAAATCCAACGGCTGCTCAGCAAGGCACTTTGCCACCGTCACAGTATCCATTTTTCCGTTCGTTAGCTTTGCCGCCTTTTGGATTCCCTCGCTGTTTAAATTATAATTCAACCCGGCAGTCATTGTAAACAGATTCCGCAAGGTAATTTGCTTTTTCGCTTCGGTGATGTTCCCGTTTTTGTCTTTGACATACATCTGCTTAAATTCCGGTATGTATTCTCCCAGCGGATCATCCAAAAGATAAATCCCTTTCTCCAAAAGCTGCAATGCTGCTGTAACGGTCGTTACCTTGGAGCAGGAATAAATATTCACCAGCCTATCATCACTCATCGGAATATGATTTTCTTCATCGGCATACCCCGAACTGTAACGAAATACCTCCCGATTGTTCTGATAAATGCAAATCGTATTTCCCGGCACAATTTCTCTTGTGAGAAAGTCCATAAACTCTTTAATTCTCTGAGTGTTCATCTCAATCCTCATTGACCCCTTTCATGAAAACTCTTTACTGGTACCAGTATAGCACAAGAAAACAGAGCCTGTCAAGATTTCACCACAAAAAAAACAACTGTTGCCAGTTGCTTTTTTTGTTCTCTATGTCGGACTTCCCGTATTTTTATTCGATTCCCTGCTTATGCTGCATACCCGCATGATCAATGGTGAAATCGCCTGTATAAATCAAATCCGAAACCGTTGAAAACTCATACGTTTTCGAAAGTTTTTCTAAAATTTGCGGCAAAACGGCGGCAGTATGCTCCGTTCCGTTATGTAAAAGAATAATATCCCCGGCTTTGGTGGTGTTGGTCGCGCGTTTTAAAATTCCGTCCGGATCGGCATCCCCATAATCAATGCCATCAACCGACCATTGAATACACGGTGTTCCTCTCCGATCACACTGCTCAACAACGGTATTATTGTAGCCACCCGACGGAGCACGCACCAGCTTAGGCTTAACTCCGATAATTTCAGCAACAACCGCGTCGCAGCGATCCAAATCCTTTACCAACGCCTCTGCGCTGAGCTTCGTATAATCGCTGTGATTATACGAATGATTTCCGATTTCATGACCGCTTTCATAAATCTTACGCAAACTTTGCGGATATTTTTCCGCCCAATCTCCTACTACAAAAAAAGTTGCTTTACAATTGTACTGCTCCAATGTTTTTAAGATTGAATCAATATCATCGTCATTCCACGCACAATCAAACGTAACCGCAATTTTATTATCCTCTCTCGCTACACAATAAATCGGGATTTCCCGATCCCCTACCCGAAAAACCGAAACGGTTCTTGCCATGTACAGAAAACACATCGGCAAAAGCACCGCACACGCCAAAGCTATTATTATGTATTTCGCCTTTATCACCCAAAATCTCATTTTGTCTTCTCCTCGCTTTGCATCTGAAATCCACATAAAAAATACAGGAGTCGCACTCCTGTATTATTATATGCTGTATATTTTTCTTTTAGAACCTTACAAAAGCCATGATGGAAGATTTTTTTGCTTTGGTTTGGGTGGATCAATTTTTTCCGGTGTCGTCTCCTCCTTACGCGTCGGCTTTTCTGCCTGTTTTGGAGGATCAATTTTCTCCGGTGGTGTATTCTCCTTATGCTTTTGTGCCGGCTTCTGCCGTGGTGTCCGCATCGGTTTCTCACCCATTGCAGCCGCAAAGAACGGAATCATTTCATAATCGCCGCTTTCCTCATGGTCACTGACATAACCATCCTTCCCGGTCAATTCTGATACCGCCTGAACCAATCGGATACTATTATCCAGTTCTGCCTCACTTCGAATCGGCTCACTCTTAAACCGCCCGTCAAACAGTTTCCCCTCGGTCTGATATTTTTTATTATAATATCGGGCATAGCTGATGACGATACTTCTCAAATCCGCCGCAATCTCGCTTTCACTTTCCCGTATGCATAAAAAGACAAAATCCCGAACCAATCCAAAGCCTAAAATCTCTGCCTTTGATTCATCCATCTTATCAATAAATTCCTGATAATCATCATCATCCCGAAAAATATCAATTTTTCCTTTCAGAATCACGTTGTACATTCCCGTTTCGCTTTTTTCACGTGCTTTTCTCGCCATTTATCATCAGCTCCTTTTTTATATTATATCATACTTTTTTCCGGATTTCAATCTTTATTTTCTCAAATAGAGTATTGACAAATTTCTTTTACCGTACTATAATATACCTAACGAATATTAGTTAGCGGAGGATTTATGAAACAGGAAGATACGAAAAAGAAAATTCTTAAAAAGGCGCTGGAATTATTTTCAGCCTACGGATACGATGCTGTCAGCGTTGGAGAAATCGCAAAAGCAGTAGGGATTAAAGCCCCGTCATTATACAATCATTATGCAAGCAAACAAGCCATTTTTGATGCGATTGTGGAAGAAACGGCGGTTCAATATGAAAAATATACCGATGCGATTGACATTCATGTACAGGACGCAAAAAAGGATATTGGCGTATTTTCTGAAATTACAGAGGATTTCTTAATCCAAAAGGTGCGGCAAATTTTTTCATATTCCCTGCACAATGAAGCAATCGGCCGTTTTCGCCGTATGATGACCATTGAGCAGTTCCGCTCCCCTGCTCTTTCTGCGCTTTATTCAAAACGTTATGTTGAGCGTATTGTAACCTATCATGCCGGTATTTTCGAAAGTTTAATTACCGCAGGCGAAATCAAAAACGAGAACCCCGAAACGCTTGCAATGATGTATGTTGCGCCAGTAATCACGCTGCTCGGCGTTTGCGACCGTCAACCGGAGAAAGAAGAGGAATGTCTTAGAAAACTGGACGCGCATGTCCGGTTGTTTTACCGCACGTTCCACACCACGAACGGCATTAGATAAAAGGAGTACCTTATGGAAATCAAAAAAATAGACGGCGATTTTTCGGTATGCAAAGTGAAAGATTACACACTTACAAAACTTCATGCCGAATACTGCTTTACCGGCAAAACCGATGAAGAAAAATCCTTAGTCTGTCTGACGAAGGACATACCTGCCAATACACTTGAAAGAGAGGACGGATGGAGGGCATTTCGGATTCAGGGCGTTTTGGATTTTTCATTAATTGGGATATTATCAAAAATTTCTGCACTGTTGGCAGAGCAGCAAATCGGCATTTTCGTAATTTCGACCTTTAACACGGATTACATTCTGACGAAGACCGAATCGTATGATAAGGCTTTGAAAGTGTTAGAACATGCCGGATATAAAATCATAGTATAATGTCAGGCTGCTAAATGCAGCGGAAAGGAGATTCATGTGAATATAACACTTATAAAGGCAACCAATCGAAAAAACAGCAGTACATATAATGCGGCAAAGTATTTCATTTCAAAGCTGAATCCGGTGGATGAAGTTTTTGAGTTTACGCTCCCCGATGATATGCCGCATATCTGCCGCGGCTGCTATGCCTGTCTTCACGGACAAGAGGATAAATGCGGCGGTTATGAAGCCTTAAAGCCGATCAATGAAGCGATTGCAAAATCCCGATTAATCCTATTTTGCTGTCCCGTTTGGTGCTTTCATGCGCCGGGACAAATCAAGTCGTTTTTAGACCATTACGGCTTTCGCTGGCTTGTACATCGCCCGAATTTTGATATGGTCAATAAACAAGCGGTGATCATCACAACCGCAGGGGGCGGCGGCATGAAATCTGCCGTAAAGGATATTAAAGACAGCATGGACTATTGGGGCGTTGCGAGAACGCACGTCGTAACACAGGCGGTATGGGGATATTTCTGGAACGATATGCCCGAAAAATTCAAGAAACGCTTCACAAAACAACTTGATAAAATAGCCGCAAAGGTTGAAAAGCACGCAAAGCATTTAAAACCGTCCCTAAAAGTCAAATATCTTTATAAGCTATTTGCAAAGCTGCACTGCAATGATAAGATGTGGGAGATTGATAACGAATATTGGAAAGCGCATAAAAATCAAGTAAAAACAATACGCTGATTATTCAGATAACTAAAAAAAGAGATTCAGCTGTCGCTCCATCTATGCTCAGCTGCATAAATCGAAAAACAGATGAATCTCTCTCTGCAATATCGTTCTAATCCACAAATTCTAAAATGTTCTAACGATCTTTTAATTCTACATATTGTTTTTCCGTCAAGACACTCTTATATGCCGGACGAATAATCTTATCGGCATTTATCAGTTCTTCAATCCGATGTGCACTCCAACCCACGATTCTTGCAATGGCAAACATCGGCGTATACAGTTCCTTCGGAATATCCAGCATGCTATACACAAAACCGCTGTAAAAATCGACATTCGGGCTGACACCCTTATAAATTCTGCGCTCCTCTGCAATCACCTGCGGTGCCATTTCCTCAACCGCCGAATATAAAGCAAAATCCGATGTCCGATGCTTTTCTACAGCGATTTGCTCAACAAAGCTCTTAAAAATCTTTGCTCTCGGATCGGATTTGGAATAAACTGCATGCCCCATTCCGTAAATCAAACCGCTCTTATCAAATGCCTCTTTATGCAAAAGCTTCTTCAAGTACTCCCGAATCTCCTCATGATCTTCGTAATCTTTCACATTTACCTTTAAATCATCCATCATTTCAACAACCTTAATATTCGCGCCGCCATGCTTCGGACCTTTCAGCGAGGATAACGCCGCCGCCATTACCGAATAAGTGTCCGAACCTGCCGATGTGACAACATGCGTGGTAAATGTTGAATTATTACCGCCGCCATGCTCCATATGCAGCATTAACGCCACATCCAGCACCTGTGCCTCTAAAGCCGTATACTTCATATCCGGACGCAGCATTCTCAGAATATTTTCCGCTGTGCTTAAATTCGGATCGGGGCGATGAATGTACATGCTGTCGTCACACTCATAATGATTATAGGCATGATAACCATACACCGCCAGCATCGGAAATTCGCTGATCAGCATTAGGCATTGCCGCAAAACATTTTCAATTGAAATCTCTGCCGCGCGGTCATCATAAGCCGCAAGCGTCAGAATACTTCTCGTCATATTATTCATAATATCCTTGCCCGGTGCTTTCATAACCACATCCCGAACAAAGTTCGTAGGCAAACACCTCATTCTGCCCAGCACCTCACTGAACTCATGCAGCTGCTGCTCATTGGGCAGCTCATTAAACAACAATAAATACGCCGCTTCCTCAAAGCCCAAACGCTTTGCCCGAACATCACCGCCTACCAAATCATAAATATTATATCCCCGATATAACAGCTTTCCCTCGCAAGGAACCTTTTCGCCAGCCTCATTCATCTGATAGGCTTCTATTTCCGAAATGGATGTCAATCCCGTAACAACACCATTTCCCTGCTTGTCACGCAGACCGCGCTTTACATGATATTTATCATACAAGTCCTTGTCAATGCTTCCGTTCGCGATACATTTTTCCGAAAGCTCCTTGATAAGCTCATTCGTCTTGATTACGGTATCTTCCATTTTCAGCTCCTCCTTCTTTTCCTTAATGATATTCAATTAAAACATCCGATAAAATACTTAACCAAGTGTAGTTTTAACTTAGTATATCATATTTTTTCCATAAAGTCAAGTAGAAAGCGCATAATATTAAAACCGCCTGTCTATGCGATTGTTCAAAACATTTCATCTCATACAAATCACAGTTGACATACTTGTGCCTATCCATACATTTTAACTATCTCAAGTAACTACTCAACTTATTAATCACATCATTATTATATCGCACATCTGCATAAATATCCATTGTGGTCTGTATATTTTCATGTCCCATAATGGCTTGCACCGTCTTTAGAGATTTGAGTACCACAGCTCACCACAACATTGATTATACAGTCTAAAAAAACCGAGAGTATGAATCCCTCTACTCTCGGTTACTTTACTATTTTGTCAGCTCATAACTGTCCAAGATCATGTTTTTTATTTCATCGACCGGAACACTTCCATCCAATATAATGGAATTCCAATGCTGTTTATTCATATGATATGCCGGCATAACGGATTCGTAGGCGCTGCGCCATATATAGGTCAGATTCGGATTGCATTTAACATTCACCCAGACGCCGCCCATATGGTTATAGATTGCCGCAAACATCTTTTTATTCCCCTTATGCCGCATAACAGCCCAGTTGGCATCATGAAAGGGATAATCCTCATAGACCCCATTCAGGGATAAACAAAAATCAATCGCTTCTTGTCGTGTTTTCATAAGCCTATCACATTTCCAATCTTTTTGTAAATTTTATCTACTCAATCATGATTGTTCTGCTGTCTTCATCCCATTGAACATCAAGATTCAAGCTTTCCGCAATAAAGCGCAAATGTTACATGAAACTTCAAAAAATTTTTCCTCTTAAAAACGCTCTGAATTTAAAAAACGCCTACAAAGGCGCTTTTTAAATATTATTAAAAGAGAGAGATGTTAAAGATTTTCTTTAACACTTTTATTGTAACACCAAACCCCCAAAAGGTAAATGCTATTATTTCACTTAGTTATGATAAATTTTCATCCTTATAACGTTTATTATTGGATGATTTTCCTTTTATATGAAGATATTTTGTAGTTTACGCATCTCCCACTCCTCCAATATACAGGAAAATTCCGTTAAAAGACTTGTATTTTCCGCAAGAACATGATAAAATAGAATAGAGTATTATTTAGTAAAATAAGAAAATGCATTCTGCCGAACAGAGCATGCATTGAATTTGAGGTTGAAACAACTATGTGGCATTTTATTAAGCATTTTCATACAATTACAAAGCATCGGCACGCAGTCATTGCGCACTGTGCAAAAACAGGAATCCTCTGGCAAGGCTTGCGCCATGATCTATCCAAATACTCCCCTGCCGAATTTCTTCCCGGCGCACGTTTTTATCTCGGCGACAGAAGTCCGACAGAGGCAGAGCGCCGCACGCTCGGCTATTCCAAAGCTTGGATGCACCATAAAGGCAGAAACAAGCATCATTTTGAATATTGGACGGACTACAGTCCGCAGACCCGCCGTCTTGAGGCAGTGAAAATGCCGCTTAATTATGTGAAAGAAATGTTTTGTGATCGGGTTGCAGCCGGGAAAATATACCTCGGCAAAAAATATACCAACGACAACCCCATTGAATATTTTTTAAACGGTAACGCAAAAAACCTCATGCATCCCGAAACTGCGGCTCTGCTGCAGGAATGGTTGCTGATGCTGCAGCGCGAAGGAGAAGAAAAAACCTTTGCTTATATCAAAAAGCTGAAGGAATAAGAAATCGTACGGAAGGATGAACAGACTATGAAACGATTTTTCAGATTAATTTACTCCAACAAGTTTTTCGCTTTTATCATGCTGATTATTCAGATTTTGGTACTGGCAATAGGCTATCACTGGCTGAATGAATACTATTTTTATATTCATTTCGCGACAATTATTTTAAGTCTGGGAATCTCAATTCATGAAATCAACAAAACCTCTGAGCCGGCATTTAAAATTGCATGGATTATGCTGATTGGGTTTGTCCCTATCTTCGGAGCCTTGCTTTATTTGTTCTTACACCTCAGCCCGGTAACTGATGAATTATACAGAACCTATGCCGCACAGCAAAAAATCACCTTTGGATTGATGGATCAGGATGAAAAAATCTTTAAGGAGCTATCCGCAAAACATGTTCAAGCGCCCGGTTTAGCAAAATATCTGCGTACTTACAGCGGTTCTCCGGTTTATAAAGACACCTTGACGACTTATTATCCACTGGGTGAAGAGGCACTTGCGGCAATGATTGAAGATTTAAAGCATGCCGAACACTTTATCTTCCTCGAATTTTTCATTATTAACCGCAGCAGCACCATCTGGCATGAAATTGTGGAAATTCTTCGTCATAAAGCGCACAACGGCGTGGAAGTGCGCGTTTGCTATGACGGTATGGGATGTATGGGAATCCTGCCGCGGGATTATCCGAGTATTTTAAAGGATGCAGGAATCAAATGCAAGGTCTTTTCCCCCATCATGCCGCTTTTATCTACTTATCAGAACAATCGCGATCACCGTAAAATCTGCGTCATAGACGGTAAAATTGCTTATACCGGAGGAATTAATCTGGCGGATGAATATGCGAATCGTATCGTACGGTTCGGGCATTGGAAGGATACCGCCATGCGGATTGAGGGCAGAGCCACAGCCGGTTTTACCTCCTTATTCCTTGAAATCTGGAACTGCGATGAGGATCATGCGTGTGATGATTATTCCTATTATATTGACGCTGCCGAAAGCGCTGCTGTTCCGTCTGCTCAGGGCTTCGTTATTCCGTTCGGAGATTGTCCGTTGGATAATACCGCCGTCGGCAAGCGTGTGTACCTGGATAATCTGAACAATGCAAAACATTATGTGCATATCATGACGCCGTACCTCGTCATTGACAGTGAAATGTATGAAACCATGCGTTATGCGGCACAGCGCGGCGTAGATGTAAAGCTCATTCTCCCCCACATTCCGGATAAGTCCTATGCCTTTTGGCTTGCACGAACCTATTATCGCGAGCTTCTGGAGGCCGGAATCAAGCTTTACGAATATACACCAGGGTTTGTACACTCCAAAATATCCATTACCGATGGTGAACGTGCCGTAATCGGGACAATTAATCACGATTACCGAAGTTTATATCTGCATTATGAATGTGCGGTGTATCTGCTGGATGTTCCCGAAATCGCAAAAATGGAGATTGATTTCCAGAACACGCTGGTTCAATGTGAGGAAATTACGCTTGAAACCTGCAAACGTTTTCCGGTCTACCAGAAAATTTTCGGCAAAACCGCCAGAATCCTTGCGCCGTTGATATAATTGTGTAATAGACCGCGAAAACGCTCAATAAAATTTACTAAGCTTAAATTTTATTGAAAGTCGGTGAAGCATAATGAAAAGAGCGGTTTATTCCATCGTGACAGTTCTGATTCTGTTAATCAGTATCGCGGCGTTTGCTGCATTTGCAGAAGAAGCGGTTGATACCAAAGCTGCGGCGTTTCTATCTGAGTATGGCTGGGAAATCAGCGAAAAGTGCATTGATAAAGCACAGGTGATTATCCCCGATCCATTCGATCTGGTCTATGAAAACTACAATAATCTTCAGCTTGAAGCCGGTCTGGATCTTCGCCCCTATCGCGGAAAATATGGGATGCGCTATACTTATGAGGTTACAAATTATCCGATCGATCCCGGAGAACCGGTTCGGGCAAATGTGATTATTATTGACGGTGTGTGCGTCGGCGGCGATATTTGCACCGTATCGCTCGGCGGTTTTATGCATTCTCTGCAAAAAAATTCAGATTCTGATAGGAATCAGACGAATAACAGTTGATTTTTAGTCAAATATGATGTATAATGATAGATATTTAAACAATAGTGATTACTTAATTGCACGCAAAGAAAGGAAATGAACAACAATAATGAAATTAGCCAAAATTCTTCCACTGATCGCAACACTGGCATTAATGGTGCTGATCTTCCTATTTTCAGCTCAATCCAGTCAAGAGTCCGACGTGATTAGTAAAGGAATTGCAGAACCGATTACCGATGCTGTCGTAGCAGCAAAGCATCTTCCCCAAAGCGAAAAGCCACGGCTTATGAGCACTACGCATCATCTTGTCAGAAAAACAGCACATTTCACGCTTTATGCCGCTTTGGGTGCAAGCGCGCTTGCCCTGTTTCTTTCAATGAAATCAGACAAAAAAAAACGGATATTACTTCTTTGTTCTGTCATCTTTTGTGCCGTGTATGCCGTTTCCGATGAACTGCATCAACAATTTGTAAGCGGACGTACCCCTATGATTTCCGACGTTCTCCTCGACACGCTCGGCGCGCTTTGCGGAGGTTTGGTTTGTCTGCTTATATTCACACTTTGTCTGCGCATAAAAGAACATAGAAAATAAAGCTAAAGAAAAATTTTAGTCTTATATACGAGCAAATTTTTCGGTTTTAGGAAGGGAGTTAATAGATAGAATGATTGATTTTCACTCACATATCATTCCTGCAATGGATGATGGTTCGGAATCGGTGGAAATGTCGCTTGAAATGCTGCGTCAAAGCACTCAGCACGGGATTACGGATGTGGTATCCACCTCCCACTGCTACCCAAAATCTTCGGATAGCATTGATCACTTTCTGGAACGCCGCAGCCGCGGCATGGAGCTTCTCTCGCAAGCCATTGCCGTCTCTGATATGAGCTTACCGAAAATTCATCTTGGCTGCGAGGTAAATATGTATACCGATATTGCCGAGTTAAGCAATATTGAAGATCTGCGGATAGAAAATACAGATTATATTATGGTAGAAATGCCCTATGATCCGTGGAAAGAATGGATGATTGATTCGGTATACAAGCTGACCGTTCGGGGGTTAAAGCCGATTATGGCGCATATTGACCGTTTCTTGATGCAGGATTCCGCAATGCTGAACTCCCTTTATGAATTGGATGTGCTTTACCAGGTAAACGCTGATTTATTTATCGGCAAGCACATGGAGCGATACGCCGATCAGCTGCTTTCAGCCGGACATGCTCATGTGCTCGGCAGCGATATGCATAATCTGACGCTTCGAAAACCGAATATGGATAAGGCGTATGAAAATATTCTGAAACGCTATGGAACGGACTGCATAGACTATTTCACCAAAAATTCTGTCCGTATTCTTAACAACCAGCCTATTGAGCAAGCCTCTTTCCAAATACCGCAAAAAAGCTCATTCTTTGGCAAGCTATGGAGAAAGTAACGTCAAACAATCTTTGTATAAACAAATAGTAATTCTGATTTGAAAATTCATCTGTTTTTCAGTTTCTGTAGGCGAGTTCCGCGCATCGTAGCGGATTTCTGAGCCGCAATAAACTGAAAAACAGATGAATTTTCTTGAAACACCCCAAACAATTGAGATTAATTTAAACAACAAGAATTTATGATGAGAGGAGTTATGACCTTTGGTATTTTCAAGCTTGATATTTTTATGCATTTTTTTCCCATCTGTTCTGCTGATTTATAATTTTTCAAAAAACATAACCTATAAAAATGCAGTTCTGGTCTTATTCTCCTTAGTCTTTTACGCATGGGGCGAGCCGGTTTGGGTTGTACTGCTCATCTTCAGCGCATTAATCGACTACATAAACGGTCTGATTATCGACCGGAACTACGGAACCTGGAAAGCGCGAGCAGCATTGGTTGCTTCCTTAATCATCAATCTCGGCTTGCTTGCCGGCTTTAAATATTCGGCATTCATCGCAGAGAATCTCAATCGGATATTGCCGATTCAATTACCTGTGCCGCACTTTTCTCTGCCGATCGGGATTTCATTTTATACCTTCCAGACGTTATCTTATACAATTGATATGTATCGCGGAAAGGCGCACGTTCAGCGTTCGCTTCTGCGTTTTCTTACGTATGTGTCGATGTTTCCGCAATTGGTTGCAGGGCCGATTGTGCGCTATACCGATGTTGCGCCGGAGCTTCGCCGCAGACGAATTTCAAGCGCTGATTTTGCAGCAGGTGCAAAGCGTTTCACCGCTGGTCTTTGTAAAAAAATCATCCTTGCCAACAACGCCGGCAATACCGCGCAAATGCTGTTATCCACCTCCATCCCCACGACTGCTTCTTCGTGGCTGGGTATTATTTTATATACCTTTCAGATTTATTTTGACTTTTCGGGATATTCGGATATGGCAATCGGCATGGGGCGCATGTTGGGATTTCATTTTGCGGAAAACTTTGACTATCCGTATATCTCCAAAAATATTACGGATTTCTGGCACCGATGGCATATCTCGCTCAGCTCGTTTTTTCGGGATTATGTATATATTCCATTGGGCGGAAACCGCTGTCACCCGATCCGAAATATCATCATCGTCTGGCTACTGACCGGAATCTGGCATGGCGCAAGCTGGAACTTTATCCTTTGGGGCGCTTTTTACGGAGCATTGCTGCTTTTGGAAAAATTTCCTCTGCGGCATATTATTAAGAAACTCCCATCGCCTTTCTGCTATATCTATACGATGTTTTTCGTTATTTTGGGATGGGGCATTTTCTACTTTACCGATATGAATCAGCTTTGGGAATTTCTGCGCCATGCGTTCGGTCAGGGCTGTGATCTCTATGATCTGACAACCGTTTCCGCACTGTATTCCAATCTGTGGCTGATTCTGCTGTGCGTTCTTGCGTCCACACCGATTCCGCGCGTAGTCTTTTCGCATCTGTGCAAGAGTTCGGAGCGGTTCGCAGCCATTGCAGAGCCTTGCGCCATAGTAATCGGATTCGGAATGTGCTTTGTCCTACTGATGGGACAAACCTATAACCCGTTTTTATACTTCAGATTCTGATTGCTGAGAAAAGGAGTTGAAAAATTAATGCGTTCAAAAACCGTTATTCTGACGTTTCTGGCTTTACTGATTGCCGCGGTGGCTCTTTTTTGGTTGCCATCCGATGAGGAAAGCTTTAAAAATGAAAATCGCACCCGAACCGCATTGCCGAGGTTGACTGCGGAAAGCTTCTTCTCCGGCAGCTTTATGAAAGATTTTGAGAACTATACGGACGATCGGATTTCTTTTCGCAGTGCAATGATTACTGCCGGTCGTTTTCTTTCCAATCACAAAGGCATTACGCCGCCCGATGGAAAAATCGTATATACCAATAAGGATATTGGCACGGAAACCGTTCAAAAGGCGTGTATGCTGATTGCTGATGGAAAGATTATGGAGGTTTTCAGAAAAAACGAAACGGCTGAAAAGAAATATGCTGCTGCTATTAATCACATTGCCGAAAACATTGATGAGAAAATCAATATGTATTCCATTCTCGTGCCAACTCAGTTGGAATTCAGTGACCGGTTATACAGCAGTATTCAAACCAATCAGAAAAAGACAATTGATGAGATATACGGTATGTTAAATCCGCGAGTTCAAGGGGTGGATGTTTATTCGCCGCTCAAAAATCACGCAGATGAATACATTTATTACCGCAGCGATCACCACTGGACAATGCTCGGCTCCTATTACGGCTACAGTGCTTTCATGAAAGCGCAAAATGCCGCTCCGGTCAGCATTTCTAATTTTGAAAAGCATGATGACATTCAATTTCTCGGCTACTTGTATGAGAAATGCCCGGATGAATCCGTCAAGAAAAATCCCGATACGCTCGTATGGTATGACACACAAAAAACAGCCGATCTGACGATTGAGATGCAAAGCATTAAAAACGGGAAAGTGAATCGTTACACCTCTCCTATGTTTGATAAAAGCAAAAAGAATTATGACTTTTTCTTTTCCGCCGATCATCCGTACACACAGATTACCAACCGTAAGCTGCCGCAGGGTAAAACATTACTGGTCATTAAGGATTCCTTTGCAAGTAATTTTGTTCCGTGGTGCGTCAATAATTATCACGAAATCATCATGATTGATCCCAGAAATTATCAAGGCAATCTCCGCGAGGTTTTTCAGAAAAATAAAATTGATGATGTTTTGATTCTAAACTATATTTTCACCACCTCGTTTGAGGATTATTGTGATAAGATGATTAATCTGTTTCGCTGAATAAAAGAGTTGCTGTTTTTTAGGCAGCAACTCTTTTTTTATCGGAAACGAGCGCCTTGATACGTATCCCGGCGCACCATTTCCTTATCAATTTCATTCAAAACTACAAATTTCTTCAGACTCCATAACGGTCCGATCAGTGCATCTTTTGCGCCGTCCCCGGTCAGCCGCTGAATGACGGTTTCTTCATGAAATAGCTCCAACTGACTCACAATAATATCCACATATTCGGGCAAGCTTAAAAGCTCAAATTCGCCGCGTTCATATTCGGCAGCAATTCTTGTATTCTTCAGAACATGCAGTAAATGCAGCTTGACGCAATGCGGACGAAGCGCCGCAACCGTTGCTGCACTCCTTAGCATTTGCTCCCGATCCTCTCCCGGCAAGCCGTCAATCAAATGCACACAGGTGCGGATTCCGCGTTCCCGGAGTTTTTCATACCCTTCCAAAAATTCCGCATACGTATGACAGCGATTGATTCGTTGCCCCGTTTCATCGGAAATACTCTGTAAACCCAATTCCACAATCAAATAAGTGCGCTCATTTAATTCCGAAAGATATTCCAACACATCCTCCGGCATACAATCGGCGCGTGTGGCAATACTCAGCCCCACCACATTTTCCTCCACCAAGACCGGTTCAAACTTCTCTCGCAAAACCGATGCCGGCGCATACGTATTGGTATTTGCCTGAAAATACGGAATATACTTGGCTTGCGGCCATTTCCGATGCATACGCTCTTTCACTTCCATGAACTGCGCATGCATGCTTTTCTCCGCATTTCCGGCAAAATCTCCGCTCCCCATCGGTGAGCAATACGTACAGCCGCCCACGCCGCGGCTGCCATCTATATTCGGACAAGTAAAACCGCCGTTTAATGCAACCTTAAACACCTTGCCGCCAAATTGATGCCGCAGATGGTAATTCCATGTATGGTAGCGTTTATTATCATCAGAATATTTAAATTTGTTTTCCATATTTCAGATTCAACCGCAATCTCGGAAATGCCGGAAGCTTTCTTTTGGGCAGCTTCGGATCCTTTCTGAATAATCCGTAAATAGCCTGCTTTGCCACTGCCGCCTCCATCTCAAGGCCGCCGCGCGCGCAGTCTGTTTTTACAAATTCGCCGATGATTGCAAAGTTTTTGCTGTTGTTCGGGAACATCTCCGGCAGTGCTTCAGCATTTCGTGCCGCAGCCGCCGAACCACCGTAGGGCAGCAACACCGGCACAACATTCACAACACTTTCGCGAATTTCCTCCCATTCATCCTGCAATCCCAGCAAACCGACCAGCTCATAGAGAATCTCGGCGCCGCTTGCATGTATTGCCTGTTTCTTTGCATAATCCCCCTCGATTGCGCAATTCAAAATTCGTCCCTTAATAACGAAAACATCTTCCTTCTGCTGTGAAAAATACTGTCCCATCGGGCATACAATCGACAAATCCCACTTGGAATTTTTAAAAGTCAGCAGTGTTCCCGGTGAATTGAGCGTCATATCAAAGATACGCGATGACAAAATATCTTTTGAAAGCGTAGCGGTAAACAGAATTTCCGGAACCTCTGCCAGAGCCTCCGGACGTCCCAAACCGTCTTGTTTTTCATTCAGCTTTTTCCATAAGGAAAGCTTCTCTCCCGAATAAACCGGTGCCGGCATGTCAAATCCGCCCTCGGTCATGCCCTCATAAACCGTACACGGTGTCATAATACATAAATCGCCCTGATTCATATAGAAGATTTTACGCGTTTCACGGTCTACAATATGAAATGCGGAAATATTTTTATTTTCCTCATCAAATTCCAAATCCGTAACGACTACGTCCTCGCAAAACTCCACTCCGCAGCTCTTTAAATATTCGCGCAGAGGAAGCTCGATACTCTCATATTGATTCAGACAGGTATCCAGAACCCCCTCGCAGGTTTCTGCCGCCGGCGAAAGGAACAACAGTTCACGCAGCATTTTCCCAAATTCCGCCGCCGAGGTATCACGCGCCAACCCCAACAAGGATTGCCATAGTGCATAGAAATCACTATCAAAGAAATCCGCTCCAAACAAATCGCCGACTGTCATTGTCGGATCGGGATTTGTTTTCAGCAAGCGAATCAGCTGTTTCTTATCCGCTCCCGAAACATAATCGTGATCCGCGTCTGCCAAACGCCCCGTAGCGGATAGCGGATAAGCATTATTGTAATTTTCGATTTCCGTCTTAACCGAAATATCTCCGATTGTGCCCGACGGAACGTTTTTCAAAACATCAAATAAGCACTCCGAGTATTCATTTGCAATAAAGGAGGTATCATAGCACACCAACCCGTCCTCGCTGTTTCCGCAGCCGTCTAAAGCATATTTTCCATAAATATGAATGTTTTCTCCGCGGAATCCGAAATCATGAATCAAGTATGCCGCACCCAGCATTGCCGAAACGGAATTTCCGATAAAATAAATATTTTTTCCTTTCGGCAAGCGTTTCATTTCCTCATGCTGTTGTTTCTTTTTCCGACGGTTCACAATCACCGCCGTTGCAGCTGCCGCCGTACCCACTGCCGCCGCAGCTGCAAACAGCTTTGCCATATTTTTTTTATTCAATCCAATCAACCCTTTCCCAGCCTGAACATCGCACAGAAATCCGAAAATTCTGCGGCTATTGTAATATCTATTTTCAAGTTTATTGATCTTTCATATAGGCTCATTATAACAGCAAAAATGCTCTTTGTCAAGTCATTTCCCGAGCATTATCAAACAGCAAAACGCAACTGCTGCCCTCAAACATCCACTCGATCATGCCGCCCGGCGCGGTTGTAACCGCACCGTCTTTTCCAACCCCCATCTGCCGGTATATCTTATCAAATCACTGTCCGCCGCTATTTTCATATTGATAACCATTTCTTTCCATGTTGTAAGGCACAAAACTTATCCTTCTATTGCTTTTATCAATGGCTCTGCATTCTTCGTCCATACAAAAATTTTATAAAAACCGTCTTGCACCTGCGGTTTGGCAACCTTTATTGAGGTGTTTTTACCCTTCTCCACGGTAACGGCGTCAATCTTTGGCAATACCAGCCTGCTGTCCTTATCATACACTGCCGTTATCACATCATATTGACCGTTCAGCCATGCGTTTTGTTCCGCATTAAAACGAATCGTATAACTGCGGTTCTTTTCGTCTTGACTGTACTTTACCGCCGCAGTATCACCGCCGTTTACACTCCCCGATGAAGTATAGGGCTTCATGGTATATTCTTCGGATGTTTTCAGCGCATTGCCCTCCGCGTCACAAACCGTCACGCGATAGTGTATTTCTTTCTTTACATTTTCCCCGTCAGCCTGAATCAGAACCTCATACGGATACACGCTGTCCGATATTGTTTTTTCCTCCGCGCTGTCACCGAAACGATAGCTTACCTGGATTCCGCCACATTGCTCCGAGGGTTTATCGGTAATGTATATATGCGCAAAATACTCCTCCGGTGTCAGCTGCATAATACTGCCGCTGCCGCTGATGTTTCCGTTATGCTTTACGCTGACGACTGCACCGTCGTTTGAATACTGCGTGTTCGCATAGGACGGCGCTTTGATTTTTTCACTGCGTATGACCGCGCCGACAAGCTCATGCGCGCCTATCGTTACTTCAAAAGCTCCGTTTTCGGCATTGACATATCGAATTTCAAAATCCCCATCGGCATTGCGGACATAAAGCCGCACATTTCCGTTGTACTCCGGATCTGCCTTACTCCCCAGCTTGGCAGTTACCGTTATTTCTCTCTGGGATTCATTCATAAACACCGCTGCCATAACGCCGTCTTTCCGCGCCGCAATCCAGTCTGCCTGAAAATCATCGCGATCGTTTTCCGCATTGCTGCCGCTCGTAACCGACAGAACCTCCCGATCGAGCCATAGCCACATATTTTCCTCATCAAAAACTCTGCCCGGCTGAAAACCGTACTGATTCGTATTGAAGTATGCATACCCCTCCTGGCGCAAATGCGGAAAGTCAATCTGCCGATCCGACCAGCTCCATGCCTGCGATATCAGGAAATCCTCAATCATTGAAATGAATGCCGGAATATGATGCCAGTATACACTTGAAAAATCAATCGGAGAATCCGTCAGATAATCCTTCTTCATGGGATAGGTTGTAAACCGGTTCAGCGAATATCCGCCATAGCTGCCGAATCTGCCGACAATCGCATTGCGTGCCGCGGCCTCAAACAGCTCGTTGCCGGTAAACGCTGACAATCGCATCAAATCCCCTGCCCAGCTTGCCATAATGACGCTTGTGGATTCATCATAAAAGGTATTCGGCGCTTCAAGTCCGATTCCCGATCTGGACGGAACCCACGCCGGTACGGTTTCGTCTTGCAGCTCATCCCAGCGCGTCTGCGGATCACAATCCGCCCGGCTGTCGGTCAATCCTTGATTCCCGACGCGGAAATGCTTATCGCCGTACCACCAGAAATCTTGCCCTGCTACCACTGTTTTTTGTTTTAAATATTCTTTGGTAATTGTCAGATCCTGTTCCGCATCTTCACTTGACGGTCCGGGGCTCCAGACAAGGGACAAAATCACTTTTCCTGCATATTCCGCGGCATCAAGATATTTTTGCTCCCCGGTTTCATCATAAATATCCATCAGCCCGGCAATATACGGCATATAGGATGCATACGCCTGCGCATTTTCGCTGAGTGGCTTTGCCGACTGAATTTCATTTTGGAGTGCAGAAAGATAATTATCGGCAACCGTCCGCGCCTTTTCAAGATATGCCGCTTCGCCGCTCGCGCGGTACATTCCCACCAGTCTTGATATATCCTTTCCGTTAGAAGCGGAGGATTTAATTCTATCTGCTGATGCCTTTGCCGCCGAAAGGGCGGTTTCCATGGTGTTTGCCGACATCTCATAAAATCCGCCGTACACATCCGCTCCGAAAAAGCTTGACGCTGCTCCTACTGCTGTCGGCCAAATGCTTTTATCCCCCACATAGGAATCCACTCCACCGGCTATATCATCGGCTCTGAAATGGGACGAACGGGTCAGCGCATTGACAATGGTCGGAATCGTGCGCTTCGCCAAAATCTCCTTATCATCGGTAAGATAGAATTTTTGCAGCGCTTCAAGCGGCGCCGCATTGGACGCAATATTTCTGCCCTCCATATTCCAGTATGCCATCGAATTATCATCCCAGCCGCTATATTGGCTGTCCATCATGACATCGGTTGCATTTAAAACCGCATCCGTAACCGAATTATAGTAATTTCTTCTGTAATCTCTAAACTCAAAAAGATCGGTCAGCACATGACTGAAAGTTGTGTACCAATCATCGGTTCTGTAAATCGGTCTGTAGCTGAAATGATAGGAATCCCCGGCATTCAAACCACATTTTTCGGAACCCGGCGCAGGAGCACTGAGAGTCGGACTGATTTTCATTTCGGAATCCACCGACGGTGTCCCCAGTGTTGCCGCATATTCATAATCGTCCTTATATACCCATCGGTTTTCCACACTCTCCGGGTCTGCCGCAAAGCCATATGTAACCGGTGTGCCGTTTCGGGTCAGTGTAACCGACACCATCGGCGTAAACATAAACTGCTGCGTGAGCATGATCGCAGAAGAATAGAATCCGTGACCGCGGTACATCATGGGCAGAAACAGATAATCTAAGTCTTGATTTTTATAACTGTCCTGCGATGGAATCAGAATACTGTAGTTTCCGCCGGCTTTTGCCGTCAGCGTCATATCCACCTGCGGCTCCTCCGCATCCGCAGATAGCTGCCATATTTCCGTCAAGGTTACAAAATCGTTTTCATAGCGGACTGTAACCTCATCCGCCGCTGTCTGCTCCGCACTGCTCGGAATCAGCCACTGCGTACTTCCCATTGCATATATATTGGAGGTCAAACGCGTATATTCACCGCCGTTTGCCGCCGCTTGTCAGAACCTTTTTATCAACAGCCGCCATATAGCCGCGTGCCGGATTGCCGGCACTGTGCGCATAGCCGCGGGTGATTGCGTAATAATGACCGCTTTTCGGAATATTCAGCCGCACCGTAAAGCTTTGGGGAATATAAGTACCGCTCGGATTGGACGCCGAAATATTTGTCCATGTATGCTCCGGCGTTATCCCCCATGCGGAGTCTGTCACCCAATCCCCGTCAAAGATATTGAACGGCTTGGGCGACTTTACGTTTATAAACGGACTTTCGCGGATTTCACTGTCCGAAACCTCTGCCGCGCTGTTACGGCACAGGATTCTGCCGAAGTTCTCCTCTCTGGTTTTCAGCAAAGAGCCTTGATAGATCACCTCGTTTTGAACAAACCGATGCGCTTCGTCCGACACATTATAAAAATTGATTTCGACATTTTTATTTTTTATGCTTTTCACGCTTTCAGCCGCTGCCGAGCCGTTCTTTGCATACGCCGGAAAATCCGCCGTATAAGCCGATTCGCAGGTACGGTTATAATAGGCAAAGCTGTCCATTGCCTCATCCTGAAAATCCGGCGGCTGACAGGTTGTATCCCGAGTCAGCACCAGACAATCAAGCCGCGCATAATTTCCGTTGGAATCATCAAGCTCAATTCGATTCAGCCCGTCATTCAGTTCAAATTCCCCTGCAAGCTCCCATGCGTAGCCATCATAGACGCACTTTCCGACTCGCTTTTTTTCACCGTTGACGCTGATATCAAAATATCGGTCCTGCTTCGGCAGCTTTGACGCAAACTGCATGGAGCGAACCCAAAGCACATAGGTTCCGCCTTTTTGAATGTCTGCATTGATAACCGCCGGTTCAAGCTTCGATGGCTGTTTTTCCAAAAACTGATGTCCGCGCAAAATCCGGTCTGAAAATCTGCGTCTGAAAGGATCCTCGGTATATTCGTCCCACTTATACAACTGCCATGTGCCGTTGCTGAAAAGCGAATCAAAGTTATATAAATAGGAATCCTTTTTCCATTCCTCTCTGTTATACGCGGAAGAATCCACATTCTCCGCCTGAAAGCTTTCGAGCTTTTCAATTTCGGAAAGAGTATCGGGCGGTACATATCCGCTGTCGCCGGCAAGCAAAATGGCATCGCATCGGCTGTAAAGCGAGCAGTAAGCCATCAGCTTGATTTTGTTCACAACTCCTTTTTTAAGATACACTTCCCCTGATTTTTGCCATTTCCATTCATAGCTGCCCGAAGAATCCGCTTCAAGATTGCTGACAAATCCGGGTAAGACTCCGGTATTGAATCCGATTCTGAAACGCCGATCCTCGCTGCCCTGATACAGACATCTTATCCATACACTGTAGGTTCCACTTGCCGCGGAGGAAAAATATGCGCAGGCATCCAGTCCGACAGCGCTCTTTCCATTTAAGGACGACTTTATCGGAGCGGCATAGCTTCCGAACAAGCCTGCACTATCCTTTGACCAGCCATTCATCTCCGTAAAATTGGTATAGTTTAAAAAGATTAAATCCGTACTTTCTGCCGCCTTTACCGGTACAAGCATCACAAACATCAGAACAGCCGCAAGCACAGCAGCAATCTGTTTTCGTATCCGCATAGATCTCCTCCCGTCTTTTTATATAAAATCCTATTGCTTTATAATTAAAACTCCCTTAACGTCACTCGCGTCTTTTCTGATAAAGACCGAATCTCCGATGACCACATCGCCCAGCTTTGCGGCACAAATATCCATATTTCCACCGCCGGAACCCGACAGGGTAAAGAAGCTTGCGCCATCCATTTTAATCGCACGCTCTCTTTCTCCGGCAGAGGTCGTTACCGTGTACATAAATCCGCCATCAAATTTCTCCGTTACAACGCCGACCGCATAGTAGATCGCGCCGTATGCGTCCGCTGTTTCGGACGGAGCCTCAACTCCGGTTGCGGCATTGACATATTCGCGCTGTTCGGGCGAATTTGCACGGAACAGCACTCTTGCTTTGTCAATATTGCCGCGGTTGTTCAGCTCATACTGAATAACATCCCCGGGCTTCAGCCGATCCGGAGTGATGGACTCCGGAAGTGCGCCGGATTCTGCGGCAAGATCAGACGCAGGATCGCTGATTGCATAATTTTTCATCAGACACGGAATATCCGTGTCGTCAAAATGAAGCGTTGTTTCCTGACCGCCGACATAGGCACTGATTGCCGGAACAATATCATTATACTGATTCACAATCTCCATTGTATTTTTCACCACTGCTACATCGGCATGATTGCCGACATTATTTTTAATATCGGTTTTATAAACAATCACTTCCGCAGTCAGATTTTCATCTACATTATAAAAATCCATATTGGTATAGTTCTTATCTCCGTTTTCATTCAGAAAAGATATTCCCTTTACCCCATACGCTTTTTCATCGGCAGCCAGAGCCGAGTCTTTCGGAACACAGAAAATTAAAACCGAATTATTGACGAAATATCTCGACGCAAAGGACATCTGTTTTCCGCCTCTGAAAATCGCGCTCGACATTTCCGCCTCCTTTGCCAGACGGCAGCTGTTATCCTTTTGCTGTCCCCCGGTCAGATCCTGCGGCGTATAGATTCGCATGACTTCTTTATTTCCATTCAGTTTATATAAAATCAGCTGCCTTTTTAGTGTCCCTCCTTCAGGCAATTCCGCGCTGTTATAAACCGTTTCATTGGTATATCCCACACCATCCACAGCAATTTTTTTCGCTGAAAAATAACTTCTTGCATTTCCCTGCGCGTCAATGATCTTAAACTTTGTTCCGTAGCTTTCTCCGTCATCCGACCACATATCAATGAGATAGCCGTAGCTATCATTGGTACGGCTGTTCCCCTTAATCCCGGCAATTTTACCTTGAAAATCAATTAGAAACGTTTTAGTGTCCCCTGCCGTCGGATAAACCATCGTAGTATCGTTGATTAAATTATTTGCCAGCTTATACTCAATTCCGTTCACGGTCAGCGTATCGTCTGTTCTCTTATCCGCTTCGCCTGTGACAGAGTCTGAAGAAACAATGATATGAAGAATGGATTCATCCTCGCTTTTTGCAACAGAGGCGATACTATCGCTTTGAATCTCCGACAGCTTGATGGTTTTTCCATAAATATCGGTAATCTCCGCAATACTGTACTCCTCGGTATTCAAAACCGTTTTATCTGCAAAATAAATTTTTTTGTAGGTCGGATCCACATCCTCTATCATGAGACTTTTAAAGCTGTTGATGATTACGGTATCCGCGCCGGAAGAGGATGAAATCACCTTAATTTCACCACATTCCGGACGAAAATCCACTTCAGTCCAGGCAAGCTTGAGCTTACCGTTGAAAATCACACAAGCATATTGATTCAGACGTATATTCCTTCTGTAATGTTCCGATGTATAGTAAGTAATTGAGCTGTCATTGACACTGATCAAATTCTCCGGATCAATCGTGGTTACCTTTGTATCCCCATCGGTTCTGAAATATACTGCGGTTTCCTCTTGATCGTCCTCACTTTTGGTTGCGTAAAGCTCAATTTGCTGACCGATATAGTCCCCGGCATTGGTATACCCCTCTTGATATACCACACCGTTTATTTCAAATTTCCCTTTCGGGAGTTCGTTTTTATCCGTCAGCGATGTACAGTCATTTGCAGTAATTCTGCCTTTGATTTTCTGGTATCCCAGCTTTTCAAGCAACGTATCCGCATCCTTTGTGCTGTAATAGCTTGATGAAGAATCATGAACAATTTCGGGGATTTTGATTGTCAGTGCATTATCCAGCAGCTTTGCAACCAAATCACGGCGGATTTCATTCTCACCGCCTGCCTCTGTTCCTTTTGTCAGCTTGATTTCTTCCGCCGCCAAAAGCCATGATTCGGGATATTTCGCACCCTTATTTTCTGCCATACTGTCATACCCCAACGCGGATACCAGAGTTTTCACCACTTGATTATAGGTTACGGAGTCCTCAGGACCGAAGCTCCCGTCCGCATATCCTACCATATATCCGTATTCCTTGACAAAGCAAATATCGCCTGCCGCCCAATGACTTGATGCAACATCACGCGGTAAAGTCTCCGTTACCGCATAATTCTGTTTCAGAATATTCCGCGCCACCAATGATGCAAGCTCCGCACGCGTCATGTTCAGATCCGGTCCAAATTCATTTTTGTCCTCTCCATTCATAAGACCGATGTGCGCAACCAGTTCAATTGAATCCTTGTATTGACTGTAATCAATATCTATAAAATGCACCGCGGAATCTGCCGCCTCAATTGCCGCCGTATCAACCGGCTCAAATTTGACCGAACCACATCTTACCGTTCCGGCTCCCCGGCTTATTCTGACCGCTCCGCCGGTTCCTGTGGCGAATTTATACGAACCGAGAGGAACCCATTCTGAGCTGCCGCTTGTGTAATCAATTTCCTTTTGCTCGGAACCGCCGTCAAAGAACACCTCCAGCTTTGCCGCGCTGTCAGAGCCTGAATTTTCAAGCTTGTACACTGAAACGACATAGGTACCTGCCGAAAGTTCCGGTCGCCATTCTGCCTGTCCGTCACCGGAATAGCGTGTTTTACTTCCGTCCGCGTCATTCAATCCGGAATCGTACCACGTTCCCGAAAGCTCATGGTAATACGGACTTTTCGTATTGATCGTAATTTCATCCTCCTCGGCATATACATTCATCAGAAGCCGCGGCGCAGCACCTGTTAAAAATATTACCGCAAGAAACAGGCTGATCATTTTTCTTACCATCTTTATAACCATTAACTCCTTTCACAAAACTCAAATCTGCACAGAGCCATTCTTATCAGAATACCTTGCTCATCAGAACAGGCGTCATCGTATCTGCCGTATCCCAAAATGCAATTCTCATGCTGTCTTCTCCCGGCACAAAGTTCTCCGGAAGTGTAATTTCCATTTCAAGCGCTTCGCTTTCCGACTCCGATTCCACTATAGAGCTGATTCTTTTTGACGCGGTCATTCTGCCGGATTCCTTGCTGTAGACTGCCGCACCGACAAGCACAGGGAGCTGTGAAGCCGCATTGTTTTTGAACTTTACCGTCAGTTTCACGGTCATTCCTGCCGCAAATTGGGATGATGCGGTGATTTCTGTACCGTCCGCTGCGGCAAGCTTCATCTCTTGCAGTTCAAACGGCGTTACGATAAAGCTTTTCTCCTCGCTCTCGGTTTTGTTTCCGTTTGCGTCATATGCCGTAAGTTTGATTTTCTTGGTGCAAAGCGTCATCATATCCTCCAGCAACACTCCCGTGCCGGAATCCGAATCCAATGTTTTGGACAAGACACCATCCTCAAAAACATCATATCGCACCACGCCTTGATCGTCACTAACCGACCAATTCAGCGTCAAACTGTCAAAATCAGCGCTGACTCCGCCGAAGTCTGTAATCTCCGGACTTGTTATATCAATGAGCGGCTCAAGTGTATTGGCATAATCCTCACTCACCTGTCCGTTCAGCAGATTTTCGTCATCATCATCCGTCAAAACCACCACTCCGACTCGGAAACTATCGGTAGGAGAGGACATGTAGATTGTATGCCAGCCCTTTTCAAGCTGAGTTCCGCTGTTGCGATCCCAATACCATCCATCCCCTGTCAGCATCTGCTTCGATTTCTCCGCACTGCAAAAATTATAGGCATTGCTCGGCTTTGTTTCACTGTCAAGCCACATATAACCCGATCGGTTCATTCCGTTCGGTCTGTCGTTCACGTTCGCCCAGATATAGTATTTTCCTGCATTTTCAATGTACACCTCTGTGCTGAGAATGACATTGCCGAAAGGATTCTGTTTCTTGATATACATTTCATTGGAGGGCGAATACCGCACGCCGTAATATAGCGCATTTCCCTGGGTACCCAAACCATACGCAATATTACGCCGTTCCCATCCATCCGTATTGCCCTTCCAGAAATTTTCACTTTTAAAGACGCGGTATGTACAATCGCCCCTGCCGAATCCTTCCGCCATCACACCGCTGCCGATCAGTCCGGACAGCATTGCCATGAAAACAAGTAAAGAAACCAATTTTTTCATATCAGTCCGCCCTCCTTCATGATTCCGTAAATCACCTTTGCTGCCATCGCTCTTGTGGTAACTGCCTTCGGTGCAAAATTGCCGTCCATTCCGTTGATGAGCTCTGCCCGATACAGCATTTCCACACTATCCCTTGCATAATCCGAAATCATGTTTTCATCCTCAAATTGCGCCGAATCTCTTTGGAATTTCAGTTCAACTCCACACGTTTTCAGTGCTCTTGCCGCCATTACACACATATCCTCGCGTGTGATTCTCTCGTTTGTACCAAATTTTCCGGGGAAGTTTCCGTTTGTTATACCGGCTTCCGCGGCAGCTGCAACATATTGGTACTGCCACATTTCAGGCGTAACATCCTCAAAATCAATTTTCGTGTCCCCAATTTTAGTGTCCCCGACATGAATATTCAGAGCGCATACTATCATTTTGATAAATTCCGATCGTGTCACATCGGCGTTCGGGATAAAATTCCCGTTTCCGTCACCGTTCACAATTCCGGCTTCGGCAAGGCTGTTGACCGCATCCTTTGCCCATGCAGCCGAATCCAGATCGGAAAATTTGTCGCTGTTTTTGTTCACATCCGGCAGTGGCAGTACAATATTCGACGTCGACGAACTGCTGCTCGACCCTCCTGTGGAGTTGCCCCTTGATGAACCTCCTCCGCCGGGCGTACCTCCGGAATACGGATTATAATCCGCGGCTTTCTTGCAGGCATTTTCAAACACCTCCGAAAATTTTTCCAGTCCGGTAAACGGTGCAGAATTAACCGTCAGCTTGATTGCATATTCCTGCTTTACCGGAGAATTTGAAAGCTTGTTGTACGATTCAAGCGCGATTTTCGCCAGCTGATCGGCATTGATTTTTTCAATATAAGAGATCAGCTTGTCGCGGTCGCTTGTATTGATTCCGTTAATCACGCACAGCGCAGATGTCTTTAAAAATACATCGCACAGGCTCTTTGCATCTTCCGGCGCAAAGGATTTTCCGATGATATTTTCGGCCAGTCTAAGCTTTTCGCTGTCATTTTTTATTGCCGCATAATAACTGTCGTTTCCGATTGCAAGCCCCAAAATGCCACCGAATTTTTCCACGAGCGTATTCATCACGTCTACCGCCGGAGTCCCCTCATTAAAGGTTTCAATCGCGGTTGCCGTGTCGAAAAACGATTGGACTTCCGTAAGGCTTTTAAAATTCTTTCCGAGCATGGCACTCCAAACCGCGTCACCGTTTGAAAGCGTCGAAAAATCACTGCCCTCGCCCAATTCAACACCAAACATTTCACCGTACTTTTCCACGATGTCCCGAATTGCACCGGCTTCGGTGCAGCTATTGATACTATCCAGTATTTTCTTCTTCTGCAAATCGCTCAGATACGGATAGGAGGCTGTCACATTTTCGGTAATTCCCGTTCCGCCGATTTTAACGGTATACATCCCCGGCTCATCCTCTTCGCTCATGGTGTATGAAAAAGAAAATCTGCCGTCGGTTTCCGCATTGGTTTCCGACCAATAGTATAAATTTTCACCGTTCAAGACCGATACGGTTACAATGCCGTATTCCCCGTCGCTGTGGCTGCCGCTTATGGTAACCTTTCCCGAATCCGGGTCAATATCCGCCGCAGCATCGCGGATTTCCGCCGCAAATGCCGAAGTGCCACAAAACACCGCCGCTAAAACCAGTGCCAGACTTCCGGCTGTTTTTGAAAATTTCATCATCGCTCAACACTGCAAGATCACGAATGATCATTGCTTTCTCCTTTTCCTAATATTAATCTTCCACCGTAACCGCAGCAGACAAAAGCTCCGCTATTTTTTGTTCTGTAGAATGATCCATTGTTGCCTCCGTTATTTGTTCATTGTCCTCCGGATTATTTTGTCACCGTTTCTTCCGCGTAATCCGGGAGCTTGTAGTGTAAAGTCAGCTGTTTCAGCGTATCGGTTGTCGTAAACCACGCTTCGGCTCTTACATCTCTTGTGGAGGGTATTACCAGAATGACGTTTCCGCCGCGATCCTCGCAATCCATGACATAGCTGAATGCGGTATATTCGCCGCTGCCGTCATTTTTGCTCCATTTCATTTCTACGGTTGCATTTTTAATATTGTCGCAATCCACACCTGCCGGAAGTCCATTTTTATTCGTTACCAATCTGAAATTCGCATTGCTGTCCTGACCGACAGAATCAATTTTCAAATCCGTCTTGTCAAATTCCTCCGTTTTCGGCAAAGAACTTGCCGGAAGCAGATTGGACGTGGATTGCACCTGCCGATCAATCGGAACACGCTTTTGCGTAATTCCCTGCTTGCTTGTCTGATCGGTATCAATCGGGCGTAATGTACCGCCGCCGAGATCCTCCTGCTTGCCGTTTACATCAATTGCTGTCAGATTATAAACAAATTCCTTGCTCGGATCCTCCACCTTAATCAAAAATTCATAAGGATAACTCTGAACCGTCTGCGAATAGCTTTCATCACCGATTTTGTAGTTTATCGTAAGGCTTGACATCTCCTTATAGGTATCGGTAACGTATACAAACGCATGATATACGTCCTTACTCAGCTGAATCACATAGCCCTTGCCGCGCTTATGCTCGCTGACGGTTTGACCGATCTCATTCGAATAGGTGAACTTGTTATAATATGCCGGAACGGTAATCTGCGGAATATCGACAACAAGAGATTGGATTCCCTTTGACGGAATCGTAACCGTAAAGCTGCCATTCGTAATTTCAATCTCGGACTTTTTGCCCTCGGCATCATACAAAACCGCTTTGGTGTTTACCTTATTTCCGTCCTGAATCTTCTCGCCGAGCTTGACCGTTGTCGTCATCTCGTCGTTGCCCTCATTCAGCAGTGCAATTCCCAGCTTTCCGTCCTTTCTTGCACAAATATAATCCACATTAACCGAATCGGTTTCCAGGATTCCGCGCGTATTCCACAGCCACATATCCTCTTCATCGTAGAATTTTCCGGGCTGTGCGCCATATTGATTGGTATCAAAATAGGCATATCCGCCTTGATACAAACTTGGGAATTTTATATTCCCCTCGGACGCATACCATACCGAATTGATCAGATAGTCGTCCACAATCGCCATAAATACCGGAATATGATGATAATAGATGGTGTTGAAGTCCGGCCCTTTATACGGATAATCCGGCAACATTCCGTTGACCTGATAACGCTCTATACTGTAGCCGTTATAATTTCCGAATCTGCCGATCATCGCATTTCTTGCCATCGTTGCGAACATTTCATCCCCGGTATAACCGGCAAGCTTCATAAAGTTGCCTGCCCATGCATTTGCCGTAATGTGACTTCCGAATTTTGCCGAAAACGGATGCTCTACGCCAAGACCTACTGTGGCAGGAGCCCAGCCCGGAACCGTACCCTTATACAAAAGGCTCTTGTCAAATTTGCTGAAGGTGATTCCGTTATCATCCAGCTTGAAGCCCGGACGCAGCTTTTTATCGTCCCTCCAGAAGAAATCAATATCCAGATGCACAACCGGTCTGTCGCCAACCACGTCTGCGTCGGTATAATAATCCTTTTCCGCATATCCGTTTTGATAACCCACCGCGCTCAGTGCCGTGCATAAAAGCCGTCCTGCTTCTTCCGCACCGTCCAGATATTTCTGCTCTCCGGTCATTTCATACGCTGGGATAAAGGTGGATAGCATTTGCGTATAATCGTAAATGACAAATCCCCACAGCTCTGCTTCATGCTTTTCGCCGGTATTGATATTATCCTTTAAAAGCTCATCCGCCTTAGCAATCACATTCTTTTTATAGATTTCGTTCCCCGTATACTTGTACAGATATTTCTGGCTCATGAGTGTCGTGTCGTTCGCCTTGTTCAGCGCATAGTCTAAAAGAAACGGCATTCTGCCCTGAGTCATTTCATAAAGTCCCCCGAACACATAAGCTTCATAGTTTGTTGGCGATCCGATTTTGCTCGGCAAGCCTTCATTGACGTACAAACTCATCGAACCGCCCATCGTTTCATTATATTTAAAACTCGTTTTCGGTCGGCTGAGCAAGTATGCCAATGTCGGAACCGCTCTTTCATCCAGTATTTCATCTTCGCCCGTAATCAGATACTTTTGTATTGCTTCCAGCATATTCGACTGGGTTGTAACGTCCCTTGCCTCCATGTTATAATAGGACATCGCTTTCGGATCCCATCCGCCGTAATAATCGTCCAGCCACAAGTCCGTTGCATTATAGATAGCTTCGTTCAGCGAAGTAAAATAGTTTGCACGAAGATCCTTTACATTATATAAATCCCGTACCACATGCTTATAGGTATTATACCATGTATCAAATTGATTGATGATTCTATAAGAAAATTCATAGGTATCGCCTGCTTGAAACCTTGAGGAATCCGTTCCGAAAATCGGTGCGCAGATCTGCGGTCTTACCAACCCTGTCGGTGTCCGATAGACCATACCAAATTCTGCCGTTATGCTGACGTTTCTTTGATCGCCGTTCCATTCTACCTCAGTGCCCAGTGCCTCGCTCACAAACCGAAGCGGTACCAATATTCTCTCCTCTGCCGTTATCACCGCCGGCTGATCCAGCTCTTTTCTCTGTGAATCGACATACGCATTTTTATCGCCGACCACGATGCTCGCAACATGACCGTTCCGAACGCCCTTTGCCGTTTTGCTGTCATTATCCCAGAATACATAGCAACCAAGCTTTTCAAATATAGCGCGCATCGGCACCATCACACGGTCGTTCATGATCTGCGGCTGACTGTCGAATGTCACCGCTTCGCCGTTAATGTCCACGGTAACGGGCAGATTGTCCGCCGCCGATACCGCAAGATTCACTCCCGAAAAAAGTACCGTCGCCGCAAGAGCCGCAAGCGTTAAAATTCTCCTCATCCATTTACCTCCATCAAAAATTTATTCTTTCACCGAACCGAGCATCATGCCTTTTACAAAATATCGCTGCAAAAACGGATATACGCACAAGATCGGCAATATGACGAGCAAAAGCGTCGAATATTGAAGCATAACCTGGTCTACCATCACATTTTTTGCTTCCGCAAGATTGCCTCCGGTCGCCATTTCACTCATCTTTGCGCCCATGATGATCTCACGCAGGAAAAGCATCAGCGGCCACTTACTTGCACTTTTTATGTACACTACCGCATTATAATAGTTATTCCAATAGCCTACCGCCGTAAACAAGCCAATGGTTGCCAAAATCGGCTTCGACACCGGCATCACAATCTTAAACAGAATCGTCGGTTCATTCGCGCCATCCACACGCGCAGCTTCCAGCAGACTTTCCGAAATGTTCTCAAAAAAGCTCTTAACCAAAATCAGATTATAAGCCGAAAACATTCCCTTAATCACCAGAATCAGCAGCGTATCATATAGTCCCAACTCTTTTACCACATAAAAATTCGGGATCAGACCACCGTTAAAAAGCATGGTAAACAGTACATAAACCATAATTCCGCGTCTTCCGCGCAGATCTTTTCGCGCCAGCGGATATGCCGTGATCGAATAGAGAAAAAGACTGGCTACAGTGCCGACCAACGTAACAATAATGGTATTCAGATAGCTTTTGTAAAAGCCTGCATGACGCAGAATATCTTTATAAGCATTAAAATTAAATTCTTTCGGAATAATCCGCAGCGGATTTTCGATGAAGGCTTCATAGGAGCTGAACGAAACCGCAATGATATTCACAAAAGGATAAAGCATACAGATACCGATTAAAAAAAGTATCGTATAATTGATATAATCAAAAAGCTGCATTTTTCTTTTCATATTAATCCTCCATTCCGCCGTTGAACGGCGGCACGAACCGTAACGCGGAAAATGTGCAAGCAGGTCACCTTTTTGAGGGATGATGGCATATGTATATACTCCAAGTCCTGAAATGAAGTGAGATGCGCAGCACATTTTTCACGTTATTTCCTCCGGAATACAGATACAGCATAAACCTGCTGTATCCGCTTTACATATCAAATTGTTTTGGGCTGTTACCACAAGGATGATCCTCGTAGTTTTTTCGATGTTGTATTGGCGATCAGCACAAGCACAAAGCTTACCACCGAGCTGAACAGACCGGCTGCTGCCGAAAAGCTGTACATACCCTTTTCTATACCGATTCTGTATGTAAACGTTTCCAGAACATCACTTGTTTTATAGGTCAGCGGACTGTATAAAAGATATACTCTGTCAAATCCGCTTGACATGATACTGCCCATCCGCAGGATCAGCATAACCACAACAGTATTCATGATTCCGGGCAGGGTAATATGCCACACGCTCTGAAATCTTCCCGCACCATCGATATGCGCCGCTTCGTAAAGACTTTGATCAATACCGGTAATTGCCGCCAGATAAATGATCGTTCCGTATCCTGCCTCTTTCCATATATCCGACAGAACAAGAATAGTACGGAAGTATTTCGGATCCTACAAAAAGGCTATCGGCTCACCGCCAAACTGCTTTATGATATAGTTTACAAGACCGGTTGACGGTGACAGAAAGTTGATAATGATTGAGCAGACAACCACCCACGATACAAAATACGGCAGATAGTAAACCGTCTGCATCAGCTTTTTAAATCTTTCATGCGCAACCTCATTCAGCATCATCGCCAGAATGATCGGCGCAGGAAACGAAAACAGGATAAGATACAGACTCAAAAGAAGCGTATTTTTCAGTGCATTCCAAAAGCTTGGTGAATTCATAAAAAGTTCTTTGAAATTCGCCAGTCCCACCCATTGACTTCCTAAAATTCCTTTGACGAAATTCAGATTTTCAAATGCGATCACGATACCGAACATCGGCAGATAGTTGAATATGAACAGAAACAGCAGTCCCGGCAAAAGCATGATATACAGCCATTTATTTTTCACTGCATATTTCCAAAAGCTTTCCCGTTTTAGCTGTGTTACCTGAGTTTGTTTGACCTTCATTGGCTTACAGATTCATCTCCTCACTTACCGCAGCCGCCGCAAGTCCCGATGACCTGCGAACGGCTGCCGTATCAATTTTATTTTTGATTGCTTTTAATATGTTCATTCATATCCTTAACATATTCTTCGCCGCCGTTTTTGTACCATTGTTCCAGCGTTGAATCATAAGAGGAAACAGGCTCTACTCCGGTTACAATTTTTGTGACCGCCTCATCCATAGAGGTCTGAGAATTGATAAATGAAACCTGTGACGCAATCCGCGGCGTATATCCCATATCCAGTGAAAAGATATTGGTGTCGATTCCGATCTGAACAATCGGCTTCAATCTTGCGTTCTGCTCATCGGTCATTGTGGACGAATGAGCAAAAAAGTTAAAGTCCGCCACTCTTCTTACGAAATACCCTTTCCACGGGCTTTCAACATTAGCTCTCATCACAATTTTCCCATCGACCATATCATAGTTGATGCCCTCTGTTCCATAGAGGATTCCATGCCAGCCATCGTCACTCATTAGCATTTCGGCAAATTCGTCTGCGGACATTGCATGATCGGCAGGCATTTGCAGTCCCACCTTTTCAAGCCAGTCCTCGCGGATAATATAACCGTCATTCCTCACCATTGAGCTTCTCGGGATTCCGTAAATCTTATCATCGCCCTTGCTCTTCAGTGCCTCCCAGGATTCCTTGTAGGAATACTTTTGAATATTCTCGGCTTGATCTATGTACTCATTCAGCGGTACCAGAATATCCTGATCAATTGCATTCAGATACGATTGATCCGTAGTATCAAGGAAAAGAATTGCGTCCGGGTATTCTCCCGATGCCAGCATCAGCTGCATTCTTTCGCTATAACTGGTTGAGGGCGGAATATCAAATTCCACCTTGATTCCGAGCGCGTCCTCGGCTCTTTTAATCAATGCCGCATCAGACTCGCCGATGTCCGCCGGATTAAAATTTGCAAAAAGTGTAATCGTCGGTGTTTCGTTCGTTGTTTCCTTTTTGGATTCAGCGCCGCAAGAGCAAAGCATCGCCATTGCCATTGCCGCCGCTGCTGCTTTCATTAATTTTGTTTTCATTTTCTTATCATCCTTTCTAAATCAGGTAGTGTCAAACAGACACCCCATTTTATATATTTTAACTTTCGTTAAACCTTA
>CAUGRT010000008.1 GCA_959602045.1 uncultured Clostridia bacterium
TAATCTGACGATTTTTTCAACACTTTTTTATGAATTTTTAGAGGTTACCATAAATGTACTCATCATAACTGTGGGTACTTTCGTAATTTGAGATTTTATCCGACAATTCCTGTTCCATTGCTTTATACCTTTCTTCCGCTGCAAGCATTTCGCTGTCCTCGCTCGGATATGTAGAGCTTGCTATCGCCGATGTTGCACCTTGAAACATAACGGAGCAGGAGGAGCAGATACAGCAAATTATAACGATAACGGCAGCAATACCGCCGATAATCGCAAATGCCGTTTTATGATGCCCCACAAATTCAGCAATCTTTTTTGAAGTATCCGCGGTCTTTTTGGACGCTTCTTTGGTAATCTCTGTCGCTTTCTTTGTTGTTGATCCACTTTTTTTGGCTTTTGCATATTCCTTTTTGATGGCTTTTTTCTGCTGCCGTTTGGATTGAGGATTAGAGCCGGAGTTGTCACGCGACTGATATTTAGCCTGTTTGTTAAGAGCAGTAATATTAGCCTTATCCGCTTGTTTCTCTGCTCTTTCCGCATTCTTATAGGGTTTCAGCTTTGATGAACGGTTTGCAAATTGTGCAGCTCTTATGCTTGTATCAGCGGTTTTCTCTACACTGTGCGTTATGTTCGTTGCCGCACTGTCGTCCTCGTTATCTCGAAGTATGTTTACGGCAGCGCCCGCCGCAAATTGTGCGGGTGCTGTCCTTACTTCCGATTTCAATTGAGATGACGGCTTCTTTTTATCGACTTCCTCGAACATAATCTTTGTCTTGACCTTACCGCTTTTTTCATCGATAATCCACTGTTTTTTCTTTATCCTTTTCTTCGGAATGTTCGCCTCGGCTTTCTCAAGTTTTGCGATTGATTTATCTGCTTTCTTGACAGCCCTTTTAAGTTCGGGCGTATTCCGTTCTTCGTCGGTAAACAGCAGTTTTGGAGATCTTTTCGCCACCTGTTACCACCGCCTTGTCTGAATTTGTTTTTCATAATCATTCATCATCCTCATCATCGTAATTGCTGCTCGCATTCTCTGAGTGTCCCTCGTTAATATAAATATCAGCAGAGATTGAAACAGGCTTATCCGAAACCAGTATTCCGGCAATCTTATCTAAAAACTCTTTTAAATCAGAACCGGAAGGAATATCGGCACCGTTGTATTCATCCATATCTGCCGGACACTGCTCACACGGGACTTCCGCTTCCATACCGATACTCCTCATAGTCTGATAGATACCGTTGCTTGTTGCTCCGATATTAGCCGAAAGCCTTTTAAGGTTTGCGGTCATTTTATATCCGGGTAAGCTTCTGATACCGTCGTTAAGCTCCTGAATCATAGTGTATAAAAGGTCTGCACTCTCCATAATAATCTGCATTGTTTCGTAGTTGTAGTTCATATTGTAATCCTCCTTATAAAATCCTTGTTTGTAAATACCTCTAATTTGTTATCTGTACAATCCATCTCATCACGACCTTTCAGTCTGCTCTTGAGGCTTGGTTGTCATTATACCGTAGAGCTTTGTATCCTTGGGGAAACGGTCAACAAACGGCAATATCGTACTGCCGTAAAACAGCAAGCCTTCGCCCTCACTTGAATGAGTAACATAGGATAGCTGATGATTTGAGATATTTAATTGCTTTGCGAGAATTTGTCTGTCACCCTGTGCTTGATTTAGCATATATACATAATCAGAGTTTTCAAAGATGTTCTCCACCTCACGGCTTGATAACAGGTCTTTGACATTCTGCGTAATACCTGTCGGAATACCGCCCCATTTACGGAAACGCTTCCAAATTTCAACTGTGTATGCCGCCGTCTGTTCTTCTTTTAACAGCAAGTGCATCTCATCAATATAGTAACGTGTGGATTTATGTGCTTCACGATTTACGGTTACTCTGTTCCATACCTGATCCTGAACGATAAGCATACCTATCTTTTTAAGCTGTTTGCCAAGCTCCTTAATATCGTAACTCACAACTCTGCTATGAATATTTACGTTTGTCCTGTGGTTGAATACATTAAGTGAGCCTGTTACATAGATTTCAAGTGCGGTAGCTATATACTGTGCTTCTTTCTCGTCCTGCTTACGGAGTTCATTGTATAAGTCCTCCAAAATAGGCATATTCTCAGGCTTCGGATCGTTTAAATAATCTCTGTAAATCAGCCTTACGCAACGGTCAATAATCGTCTTTTCAACAGGCTGCAAGCCCTCTTTGCCTCCGACAATCAGTTCACAAAGCGAGAGTATGAAGTCTGATTTCAAGGACAGCGGATTTTCTTCCTCCGAATAGTTTAAATTTAAATCCATCGGATTTATAAAATCCCCCGAAGTCGGAGAGATTTTTATGACCTGTCCGTGCAGTCTTTCTACAAGCGAACCGTACTCTGCTTCAGGATCACAGATGATAATATCGTCCTCGGTGACGAGAAAAACATTTGCAATTTCTCTCTTTGCCGAAAAAGATTTACCGGAACCCGGTGTGCCGAGTATAAGCCCGTTTGGATTTTTAAGAAGTTTTCGGTCAACCATAATCAGGTTATTTGAAAGTGCGTTAATACCGCAATACAGAGCTTCTTTTCCCGTTTGGAACAGTTCTTGTGTGGTAAAGGGTATAAAAATAGCGACGCTTGATGTAGTTAAGCCCCGCTGTATTTCGATTAAGTTTTTACCGAGAGGAAGAGAAGACATCAACGCTTCTTCCTGCCTGAAATCAAGTCGTTCCAAAGTACAGTTGTATTTCTGTGCAATGGATTTTGCCTGAAATACATTACTGTCCAGCTTTCGCTTTGTATCGCCGAGATTTACGACAATGAATGTCATAAGAAACATTCGCTCATTTCGGCTTTGTAAGTCCTGCAAGAGCTTTTTTGCCTCAGAGCCGTAAGTGGCAAGGTCTGACGGAATAATATCCATATCATAGCCTGCACGAACAGCTTTCTTCTGTTCCTCGATTTTCATCTTATCAAGGTCGGTTATTTTACGTTTGATTGTCTTAATAGCCTTCACCTGATCTACCGACTGAATATGCATAGAAACAATAACGGAGCTTTGCATATCAAGAAAATCCGCAAGCATTCTGTCCGACAATTCCGGTGCAAGTATCTGTAAGAAATATGCACTTCCGAATTTGCTTCCAACCTTAAAAGCATATCCGTTCCTAAATTCAAAGGAAGTAGGAGCTATAAAGTCCTTGGCAGACAAGCCTGTTTTCGGAAGCCAATCCCATGAGAAGCGAAACGGATCGGTTGCGTCAAGATGGAACATATCGTACATTACCTTCAGCCGTTCTGTACCGTTTAACGGAGCAGCGGCTACGCCGAGCTTCTTAAAGTTATTGAGAATATCGGTTTCGATACGCTCTATGCGCGGCTTTGCTGCTTTGATATTATCGGCTTCTATGCCGAAAGTAATATACTTTGTCTTGATAAGTCCGTTATTGCCCCTTGCAAGCCTGTCCTGAAGCATTTCCGTGTATTCCTCACGAATTTCATCAAAGTCGTCGCCCTGCGGTGGGATAATAAGCTGTCGGGAAAAGCTGTCGTCCTTTGCGGACAGGTTCATAAATGACAGTTCAAAATTTACTGAGCTGTCAAAGTAGTTTAAAAAATCGCTCCACCCATCAAAAATAGCCGTTTTATCCTCATTCTGATTAAGCTGATAGTTAATATCCTGAAAGCGAATGGTTTTTGTGTAATAGTTGTCGCTGACCTTGCATATTCCGTCACGAAACATCTGCTGAAACGGAATACTAGCTTGAGCCGACATCTGTTTCTTGTCTTCTTTTTTTGCCTTACGGATAGCCGTATCAATGGCGTTTTTGTCCGCACGGCTTAGATTTTTTGTGTACAATGTTTGTAACCTCCTTTTCAAGTTCTTCCTGTCTGTGTAAGCAATCATAAAAATTGTTTGTCATATACGGTCGCTCCTTAGGACGAAGAAAGCATACATCAATGATATTTTTCAGCACCTTTTCAAGCGGCTGTCCGTGCTTTTCATATAGTGCAAGCATAAAACAAGGAAGCATCACAATAATCATAAGCATTGCCGAAACACTTGTACCAAGTGCACTCTTTGTAAGAAAGAATATAGGCAAGCCGATAACAATGCCCAAGCCGAAGCATATAAGCTGTCGTTTTGTAAGGTTGAACATTACTTTTGTTTTGACCTTTGTTAAGTCCTTTGGTACAGGTACATAAGCCATCTAAATTCCTCCTTCCCTTAATGCGCATTAAACACGCTTTTTGCAAGCGAGCCGGTTTTGAATAGGGTAAAGCACAAAAGAACTGTATAGCCCATACACGACCAGATAGCCGTGCTGACATTGGTGTCCACAATCATATTTTGAACCAACACCGCATAAATCGCTATACATATCATAATTAAAAAGCCCTGAAAACCCAATGCAAACAAACTTCTTAAATAGTTCTGTCCCATCTGTCCCCATTCGCGATTGACCATTGTGGACATCGGAATAGGAGCAACCGAAGTTACAAGATATATCTCAATCATTCGTCCGTAAGCTATGATAAAAATGCAAATTGATAATGCCCACATCGTAATACCGACAATGAACGATTGCAGCCAAAGTCCCAACAGCTCTCCAATGCCCATTGCTTGCAGTCTTGTTTCAAGGTCTGCAAAATGTGAAGCAATATCAATATTCAATGTACCGTTTATAATGCCGGATGAACGGCTTATTACATTTTGGGCTACATCAAATACTCCCATTACCAAATCCCAAGTATGGGAAACAATAAGAACCGCACAGGCTGTCTTGAATATCCATTTAAAAAACATCCAAGTATCAACATCGTGTAGATTATTCCTGTCGGTGATAAGCTGTATCAGCTCTAAAGTCATTACCAAAGCAAGTATTACACCTGCTATTGGCAAAATCACATTATCCGACAGGTTTTTTATCATATTGAAAATGTTGCCGTTCCAAGTCTGTGGAGTAGAACCTATTTGCGTACTGATTTCTGAAACCTTTGCATTGACATTATCAAATAGCCCGGACAAATTGTTCATTATGCCATCGACAAGAAGGTTTTTTATCCATTCGGTGAATTTATCAAAAATATAATCCAACGAGTTTTCCTCCTTTCTACACTAACACAAATCCTCGCGGATTTGCTCGCTACAACTTGCCTTGCAAGTTGTTCACCTTTCAAAAGCCCCCACAACAGATATTGCAGGGGCTTTACCGTCCGTGCTCTTTAGTTGAACAATCCTGACAGAAGCGGTACTAACGTCATTCCGATAAGTGCTACGCCTCCGCCTGCCATAAGCTGTTTCATGCCCTGTGATTTTGCACCGGGGTTATCATTACCATATCCTTCCATAAGGTTAATAGCACCCCAAATACCAAGTCCTGCTCCGAGAGCTATTACAAGTGTTTGCAGTACAGTTACTGCTGAGTTAAAAAATGCCATAATGCGTTTTCCTCCTTAAATTCGAAAATGTTTAATTTGTGTATTGCAAAAAATATCTTATGTCTTGTGTCGTATCTATGTGAACAACCACTGAATTAAAAAATTCAAACGGTTGGAATTTTAGCTGACGCTGACCTCAAAGGTTTCATAAGTCTCATCGTCCTTAACCTTTAATCTGCATTTTAGATATTTCCCTATGTCAAAAGCATTTTTCGGGTTTGCATCCGATAAATATTTATATTTCGGATGTTTCGTAATATCGTACTTATCAGACTTAAACGGGCGTACACCTCGAAGCTGCAAGATACATTTACCGCCGTCAAGAACGGATAATTCGTCAACGGAAGCAAGGTCTTTGCCAAGCTTTTGATAATTCAGACTGTGCGAAACCTCTCTGCCGCGACTTTCGCCTGTGTTGTAGGTGTCTATCGTTTCCTTACCGAGCGACTGATTCAGCTCTTTGAGCGTTGTAGGCTCTTTTCCGCCAAGGAATATGGAAGTGTCGCAGTTGCCGATTATTGTATCGGCGCTTTCTTTATACAATGCTTTGAGCTGGCTTTGCGCCTGAAGCACAAGACACGCCGATATTTCTCTTGAACGAATAGTCGCCATCAGCTTTTCAAGGTTTGGTATCTGACCGATGTTCGCACACTCGTCTATAAGGCATCGGACGTGAACGGGAAGTCTGCCGCCGTAAACATCGTCTGCTTTTTCGCATAACAGATTAAAAAGCTGCGAATAAATCATAGCTATAAGGAAATTAAATGTTGTGTCCGTGTCCGACATTATGAGGAACAATGCTGTCTTTTGATAACGCTTGTCATTCTTGTCCTTTTCGTTGATAAATATCTTATCGCCGAGGGTGTCAAGTTCCAATTCATCATACATTGTAATCTCTCTAAGCTCCGAAATATCGAACGGTGCAAGACGCGCACCGCAGGAAATATTTATGGACTTAGCCGTTTTACCCGCAGCAAGCTTATACTTCTTGTATTGCCTTACCGCAAAATGCTCCGGTTCTCTTGCTTCCAATTCCTCAAATGCAAGGTCAACATTATTCTTGAAGTTCTCATCATCCTCACGAACCTCCATAGCATTGATAAATGCAACAAGTGTTGCAAGGTTTTGCTCTTCGGGCGGAGCTTCGTACCATATTAATCCTATTAAGGCACAATACAGCAGTGTTTCGGCTTTCACCCAAAAATCATCCCCGCCTTTACCTTCGCCTTTGGTATTGGTAATCAGTGTTGTTACAAGCTTCAAAATATCCTTTTCGCTGTGGATATATGCAAAAGGATTATAGTGCATTGATTTTTTGAAGTTGATAGTGTTAAACACCTTTATACGGTAGCCGTTCTCTTGCAGGAGCTTTCCGCACTCAACAAGGATACTGCCTTTCGGATCGGTAACTACATAGCTTGAGTGCATTTGCATAAGATTGGGCTTTATGAAAAACCTTGTTTTACCCGAACCCGAACCACCTATGACAAGCACATTTTTATTTCTTGCCGTTTTCGGATCTTTCGGGCGGCTGTTCATTGTGAGCCGTTCCGTTTGAGTGAGCAATATGTTATTTTCAAAGACGGGATCAATATATGGTGCTATATCATCGTGAGTGCCCCAACGTGCCGAACCGTATTCCTCATTCTTACGGAATTTTTTTGCGTTTTTTCCTTTCACATATACCGCAATTCGTATTATCGCAGCAAGCGCAATTCCTAAAAATAGATCTGTCGGATTAAAACTTGGCAGAATTGATGAGAACGCATTGCCGTATCCGATATTAAAGTGAAGAAATTTCTTAGACAAGTCTGCACCCGGAGAAAGTCTAAAGCCCTGTCCGATTTTTGTGGCGAACAGGGCTATGACGAGATATGGAATATTGGTTAAAATCAGCTTTTTGTAGTTTATTTGCTTCATAAATCCAACTCCTTATTTTTGTTTCTGACCTTCGGCTCTCTGTTCTTGACAAGCTCTCCGAGTGATTTGAGCTTTTTAAGCAACGACGGCTTGCTCTGCTTTTGGAGCTGTTTGTTTGCATATTCATTCATCGCGGCATTAAGCGCATCACCGTCTCTTGCCTTAAAGAAAACAAGATACTTTGGAATCTCTGAGGATTTATCCTTTTTTACGGCATAATCTACTCCGTATTTTCGGGCTATTCTCTCAAAATCCTTGATACTTTTGTCTTCTATCTCCACATTTGTAACACCTTGATTTTGCCCTATAAGCTGTTTTACGGATTGTTTGCCTGTCGGCTTTACATCCTTGTATGCCTTTCCTTGTGATTTGGCTTTTTGATATGCAAGATACTTGCGCAACGCTTCTTTCAAAACTCTACCTGTCATTTTTGTTGCATTGATTGATAATGTAACTGTCCTGTTTTCAACTTCCTCCTGCATAGATTTCACCTCCTACGCTACGCAAAACTTAGTTTTGCTATGCTACAACTTGCAAGCAAGTTGTTTGCCTCCGCCAACAATATAAAAAGGAGCAACCGATATTTTTCAATTGCTCCGATTTATACTGTATTCAATTTATTTCACCCAAGTTTCTCCGTCAGCGTGTACTATTCCAAGATGCTCATTTGCTGCTTCAAGAATGTCATACCAAGCCCAATGTGTGTTGGTTTTGAGGTCTGTGAACTGATTGAGCTTTGTGAGGTTAGCGTTTATATACTCCTTATCAGCCGTTCGGTTTGTTGCACGGTTTACAACCGTTACAACCTCTGCACGGGTAATATTGTTATCACCCTTGAAGGTTCCGTCTGCATAACCGTTGAGCCAACCGATTGATTTTGCATAGGAAATGTCCTTAATAGCCCAATAGCTACTGTCAACATCTGTGTATTTTGTAGTATTTGCCACAGTCTTAACCTCGTTAAACAAGCCGTAATATCTCACAGCCATTGAAACAAATTCAGCTCTTGTAACAGATGCGTCGGGTTTGAATGTTCCATCATTGTATCCGCTTATGACATTGTATTTTTCAAGATAACCGATATATGAAGAATACCATTCTTTACTTGACACGTCGGCAAATGAAGATTTACCGCTTACGGTTTCGCCTTTTGCTTCAGCAATAAGTCTTGCAAATATAGCGGCAGCTTCAGCTCTTGACATATCGCTGTCAGGTTTGAAAGTGCCGTCATCATATCCTACAATATATGCTGAGTGCTTTATTGCAGGAAGAATAAGTGTACCATTTTTATCGGTCGTGCCATTAGCTACCTTTCCGCTCTTATCCTTTAGAGTTACACTAACATCAGCCTTTGCCTTGCCGGTTTTGTCGGTTGTGATAACGGTATAGAAGTTACCACTGTCGAGAGTTTTTCCGGTCGGGAGCGTCAAAGTAACATTACCATCCTTGTCGGTTGTCTTGGTAACATTAACAGTTTTGCTGTCCTTGTCCGTCACCCTAACATTTGTGGTATTCGCGCTTATATAGCTGCCACCGCCACCGCCGGAGCTGCCGCCTGAGGAGGAACCGCCACCGCTTGAAGTTTTAACAGGCAGAGTTACCTTGCCGTTTGCGTCTGTTGTTGCGGTCTTTTCTGTTGTCTTGTCCTTGATTGTTACAGATACGCCCTTGACAGCATTTCCGTCTTTATCAAGTACGGTTACTGTCGTCTGATTTGAAGTTGTCAGCGTATGCGTGTCGGGAAGTGTGACATAAACCTTGCCGTCCTTGATTTCCACAAACGCATTATTGATAATACCCTTTGTGTCATTGACCGATACCTTATAGGTTACGGTTTCGATCTCACCCGGCTTATCCTCAACGCCGTCACCGTCGGTATCCTCGCCCTTGCCCGGCTTTTCCTCGGTAATGTTCGAGCTGCCATTATCATCGGTTACATCCTCTGAAAGTGGAGGGAACACGGCTTTACCATCATTGTTTGTAACACCGTTTAAAGATTTCACATCAGCAGCTTCTCCTGTGTCTTCTGTAACAACAGATTTTTCAGATACAGTTACATTCATATCCTTAACCGCTGTTTTATCAGCCTTGTTATAAACCGTTACGGTAATACGGTTAGCATAATCGAATTTTACATTGTCGGGAAGTTCTACGGTGATTTTGTTATCCTCTGTATGGGTAACAAACGCTTTTTCAATCGCTCCCGTTTCATTAACAACAGTTACGATATATCCGTCCACCTCCGAGTATCCGTTTACATCGGTATAATCAATATTAACAGGCGGAACAGTTGCTCTGCCGTTTTCATCGGTGAGGTTGGTTTCTGTCTTTTCTGTGCTGTCGGTAAATGTTACGCTCATATCCTTGACTGGATTATTGTCCTTGTCTGTGACAGTTGCCGTAATTCTGTTGTTGTAATCAAACACTGCGCCTTCGGGAAGTTCAACATAGATTTTGTTGTCTTTGATATACACAAAAGCATTTTCGATTACTTTCTGCTCGTCAGAAAGAAGAATGTTGTAGCCGTTTACAAAAGCCTTACCCTCACTGTCAGTCATATCCTCGGAAAGAGGAGGTACAACGATAGTACCGCTTTCATCGGTATTTGCCGTGTATGATTTTTCTGCAATATCGTTTACTGTTACATTAACCTCTGCAACAGGCTTTCCGATAGAGTCAAGTACAGTTATGGTAATGCGGTTTGCATAGCTGATTGTCTTTTCATCGGGTAGCGTTACATTGATTGTGCCGTCCTCGTTGTGAATGACATACGCATTTGAAATTACTCCGATTTCGTCATTTACGATTACATTGATATTATCAACATTAACCTTTCCCTTCTCGTCCGTGTATCCGTCCGAAGCGGTAGGCAGTGTAATCTTGCCGTACATATCGGTGCTGCCTTTCTCCATAAAATCAGCGTCACCGATGGCAATTACGGTAATATCCTTTTGAGCCTCTCCGTTGTGGTCGGTTACGGTTACGATTACGGGATTTTCTCTTGTCGGTTTGATACCGTCCGGCAAATCAACAACAATATTATTGCTCTCTCCGATATGAATGTCGCAGTTTGGAATAACAACATTGGTCTTATCGGTAACAGTTACAACAAAGGTATTCTTTTTATCTCCGTCCTCGTTTCCGATCGTGCCGTTGTTATCGCCCGTGCTGCTCTGATTGTTCGGCACAACAAGCTGTCCGTTTTCGTCCGTTGCACCTGTTGCCGCATTGTTGTTGGTATCATAAATAAAGATACGCAAATCATCTGCCGGCTCCTGTGTATCCGTAAAGAAGGCTGTGATTATAGTACGGTCTGCAAAGTCAAGCAGTCTGCCTTCGGGGAGCTTGATTGTAACATTGTCGTTTACATCAATGCTGATTTCGCTGTCAAAGACAGGCTTTCCGTCCTTATCGGTCAAGATAATAGAGAAATTACCCACCTGTGCGTTGCCGTCCTCGTCAGAGTTATCCTTGTCGATAAGCTGTGGAATTTCCGCTGTCTGCAAAATCTCGCCGCAGCGTTCACATTCAATATGCTTTTCGCCGCTGTGTTCAATCGTAGCTTCGGTGTCAACAATCCATTCTGTCGGCTGATGTCCGAGAGCTTCTCTGTAATTGCTCTTGTAGGTATCTCCGCAAACAGAGCATACAAAGGTGCTGAATCCGAGTTCAAGACAGGTAGGCTCTGTAACGGTTTCCTCATAGCTGTGTGCCGCTTTATCAGTATAATCAGACACATACCTGTCATTACAGTTTTTGCAAGTATAAGTTGTATATCCGATTGAAGTACAAGTAGGTTCAGTTACATTCTTTTCATAATCGTGCGGTACTTTATCAGTATAATTGCCCTTGTATTCATCACCGCAGTCATCGCACTTGAATATGGAATATCCCATCTCGGTGCAAGTCGGGGCAATAACCGTTTCAACATAATGATGTTCCTTGCAGTCCGTATAATCACCTATATATGACTTCCCGCAATCAGGGCAAGTATATACGGCATAGCCGTGTTCGGTACAAGTAGGCTCTACGGTTTCCTTGTTATAGTTATGCTCTAGCATATCGGTATAATCGCCTACATAGCTGTCACCGCAGTTAGTGCAAGTATATGTTGTGTATCCCATTGTTATACAAGTCGGATAAGTTATAACAGTGTCATAGTTGTGTTCCTTCTTATCCTTGTAATCACTCTTGTAACTATCGCCGCATTCTGTACAGGTATATGTCGTATAACCCAATTCCGTACACGTCGGGTAAATAACTGACTTTGTGTAATTGTGCATTTCCTTATTGGTATAATCTCCGATATATGAAGCACCACAATCTTCACAAGTGTAAGTTGTATATCCCATAGCAGTACAAGTTGGTTCCGTAATAGTTTCCGTATAGTGATGTCCCGCGGGCATTCTCAAAATCACTCCGCACTCGGTACATCTCTGCGGTTCCGTACAAGTAGGATCATCTCCGTATGTGTGTCCCTTTGACGATATAGCCTTAATCATACTCTTGTTGCAATTCATACAGTGATATTCCATAACGCCCTCGGCATCGCAAGTGGAGTTGGTAACGGTGTGTCCCTCGTCCCACTTATGATCGGTCGGTTCTGTATAGTCGCTTACATAATGGTAATCGCACATTGTACAGGTATGTGTGGTGTAACCTTTTTCCGTACAAGTCGGCTCTTTTGTGATATGCTCGTATGCGTGGGATATAATCGGCGTTATATCGGTTATATAGTTATCTCCGCACACCTCGCAGATATGTTCCGTATAGCCTGTCATTCTGCAAGTGGGATTGTGCTTTACTGTCTTGTAGCTGTGCGCTGCAAGAGAAGTGGTTTCCTCATAGAAATCTCCGCAGTCGGAACACAGCCACAGTTTTAATCCACCCTGCTTACAAGTTGCTTCACGGATAGTAATTGGCTTGTAGTTATGTCCTGTTGCCTGCGTATAGTTCCTTTTCTCAAGTCTTCCACAGCCGTCGCATTGCCAATGTTCATAACCCAAGTTTTCACAAGACGGTTTAATCGTTTCAACATATCTGTAATCGTGGCTGTGTTCTTCATTTGAGTTTGTCGGAGGAAGAATGATAATAGTATCATTTTCATCTTCCAATAGCCATACATACGATACACCGTTTTCCGTCATGCTCTTTCCGTCATATTTATAATCAATTTCATAATATACGGGATAATATCCTGCTTCGGTATAGTTTGGTGCCGATGTTAATGTGCAGCTATTTGCACTTGTGCCATAACGAATACTTGTGTGAACATCGCCTTCGGAAAGGTCTGAAACACTTACGGTATGAGGAGCACCGTCAACCGTTCCGTAATATGAACTTACAACACTTTTTGCTGTAATATATTCATTTGTTTCATATCCGCAATCATCACATCTCTCTGAAACATAGAAACGGTTGTTTCCAAGCTGAGCGTCGATAACCTCAATGAAGTTATGGGCTTCTCTTTTTTCTGTAGCTCTTGCCTTTGTTCCTTTGCAAAACTGGCAATACTGACCTCTTTTCAAAACCGTTGTATGGTAAGTGTCGTTATACGGTTCGTATGTGGTGTTGTCAAAGTCAAGGAAAAAATCGTGGTCACAGCTATTTAAGCTATATACATTTCTGCTAAAGCAATATGAGTCAAAGCCATCAGCCGAATTGATTGTGCCGCATACCTGACAAATAGATTTCGTCCAATGATAGGTGGTATAGGTTGCATCAATTCCCGGTCTTCCGTCATCAATATTTCCTTTTGTTACTCCGTCCGTCATCGTACCGTCAGAATACGCAACACCACGATTTAGTGCGGTAGTGCCTGACTTGGTATATTCCGGCGTTCTGTAAGTCAGCATGATAGTATCTTTATTACACACAGGACACCATAATGTCTCCTGCGTAATCGTTGCATTGAAATCAAGTTCATTTGTCCTGCCGTTTGAAGTAATCCAAACATCAGCCGGATCAATATATTCATTTACCTGTGCGGCAAATACACTCATCGAGGGGATTGCTCCGATTGTCATAATAACTGCCAACATCCCCGAAATTAAGGATTTAATTGAATGTTTTGTTTTCATGTTCTTTAACCTCCGGATTTTTCTTCGTATTTATAGTCTGAAATTCTTTCACCAATGCCGTTTGGGAAAAGAGAAGCAAGCAGATTGTGCGTTTGCACGAACGCCGTGTACTCAATGTACATAAGTGAGTGCGGACGTGCGAGATGTGCCGCTTATCTTTTTCCAAACTCTCGTCCCGGTAACTCACTAAGGCGGCTTGTACCTATAAATCAAATAATGTTTTATCATAATCACAGCTCCTGTCCATGTGTTTTCGTATCCGTCTTTTTATTTAAATCATCTTTCTTCGGCTCAATGGGTATAGCCATAATGCCTTTTCCCATTTTTAAAAATGCTTCGGGATTCTTAAACATTTTCTCAAACTTTGCTCTGTGCTCAGGTTGTAAAGAAACAAAATTCTCATCACCCAAACCGCAGACAAAGAATGTCCCAGCTATAATATCAAGCATTTTGCCGTTTTCATCTTTTACAGCCCGATTCAGTTCTGAACCGTTAATTTTTCCTTCCTCATTGCATACAATCGCAACAGGCTCTTCAAAAAAATATGCTGCCTGAATGTTACCGCCTACAATATTCTGCATAGAAGAAAGTCCTGCTTCTATAGTGGTCATTTTTGCATATTGACCGGGTTCTACAAGCAGGACTTCCAATTCATTCGTTTTTTCAATTTCTTTGCCGTTATCGGATTCATATTCAACGCCTACAAAGTTTTCACTGTCTAAGATAATATCGGCATCCTTCCACATATCTTCAACCATCTGTATGGCATCATCTTTTGAATCAGCTTCTACAACTACCGATTTTTGAAGTGTCTCGGTAATTGTTACTTCAAACTCCTTCATCGTCATTCACCTCACTTTCTTCAATGGGAGAGAAGAATGGACAGCTCTTACCGTTATGGTATTGTAAATACGGGCACACCTCACTTTTCGGATCAAGCTTATAGCTCTCCGCTCCTGTTTTACATTTGGGACATAATTGTTTGTTCATCGGTTTAACTCCTCTCTGTGTTTCTTTTCTTTGTTCTGTTTTTTAACCAATTTTCCAAAAGCTTCAAAATCGTGTTTTTCATTTGGCTTGGTGTAAATGAACGCGGAAAATATTTTTTTATTTCGTCAGGTTCTATTGTTATTTTATCAAAGTCGCTTTTCTTCTCCTCCGACATAATCTCCCGCATAGCTTCGACAGTGCATTTGCCGCTTTTGCTTAATTTTTTTATACGCTGCGCTTGGGATAATGACGGTGCGTTTTGCGAATATTCCATCGCATCTAAAAATCCCTGCTGTTCTTCTTGCGAAAGGCTCGCAAGCTCCACGGCAGGGGTAAATGAGATTTCCTTGCTATCAACCTTGTCTAAGAGTGCCGGTTCGAGGCTTGCAAGACGGATATACCTTTCGATGTTTCTGACACTTTCGCCTGTATCTTGTGATAGTTTTTCAACTGTCCACGACTTTCCGCCATTTTGGCGGAAAGTTAAATCGTCTCGTTTTCCTTGATGTTTTAGGGCTTCCATTTTCATTTTGTACGCAAGCGCACGTTCACTCGGCAGTATATTTTCCCTTTGCAGATTGCTGTCCACCATAAAGATTACCGCTTCATCGTCCGTGAGTTCTTTTACAATAACGGGCATTGTTTCAAGTCCTGCTGCTTCACAGGCGTACAGTCTGCGATGCCCGGATATTATCTCATAACCTCCGCTCGGATCAGGACGAACGACGGCAGGGGATAGCACTCCGACTTGTGAAATACTGTCTATTGTCTGCTGCATAAGCTCATCATCTAATACCTTAAACGGATGATTTTTGAATGGATGCAACTCTGTCAGCTTTATTTCCACAACTTGATTGGAATCCAGCTGTTTTTTCTTTGTAGACATTTATATCACCTCCGTTTCACTTGAGATATAGCCTATTTTTATTGAAATTTACTGTTTATGTTACCTGCGGCTTTATCTGCGCGTCCCGCAGCAACACAACAGCATACGGTTATTGCTCCCACTATAGCGCCTATTGTAAACGCAGTAATTATTCCAATCATTCTTACCGCCTCCCTCCGTTGCCGTATAAATCGTTTCTCACCATATTCGACAGGTTTGTTTCCGCCGTTGCGGGTATATTGAACAGCGAAGTTATCAGATAGGCTTTTGTATTGCTGATTTTTTCATTGCGCCGCGAAAATTCAAGCATAAAAGCCTCTAACCTACTGTAATCAATTTCAAGAAATCTCTGCCGTACAAGCTCAGTCGGATACTGCTTTTTCTCTATGGTATAGTACGGGGTGTCTATCGTAAGTACCTCCGCCATTACGGAAACTATTTCATCAATAACCGCCTTGTCATAGCTGTAAACAAGAGTATCGTATTCAATATTATATTTAATACGCTCTGTGTTTTTGTTGTATCTATCTATCCATCGAATTTCTTGAGCTTGCCCTCTTTGATTGATAGATGGATATTTAATTAAATCAGTATTTATTTTTTCTTTATTTGTTATTTCTATATTTAATTGCGTTGTGTTTTCCGGTGTCGGGTTATCCGCAATCGGGTTATCCGATATTGGATTTTCCGAACACGGGTTTTCCAATATCGGCTGCTCATAAATTGTATATTCTATCGCTGCCATTTTGCCAAACTCGTCACGCCCCTGTTTGCGAGTAATATATCCGGCTTCTTCAAGCTCCAAAACTGCCGTCCGTATTGCATCAATCTTTTCCTTATTGATACGAGCAAGCCCCTTTAGGGTGTAGTCCCAATCGTCAGGCAAGGATAACATCTGTGACAAAAGTCCTTTTGCTTTCAAGGACAAATCCTTGTTACGCAGATGATGATTTGACATAACCGTGTAATTTTTATTTTTCTCAATTCTGAATACTGACATCGTAAACCTCCTTTTCTCGATGCTTTTTCTTTCCATCTCGTTCCCGCTCTAATTTTCTAAACAGTTTATGACCGTCTGCATTTGTTAAACAAGCGAACCACTCCGAGAGAAAAAAACATTTAATCTCGTTTCTTACCGATACGGATTTTGACCGCCTGTAATCTTTTGCTGCTTGAACAATAATTGCATCGGCAAGCAGTTCATAATTTTTATCGTACATTTTCTTTACCTCCGTCCCGAAATTGGACAACAAAAAAGCGTGTCCACATTAGCTCGCAATGAGCAAAGTAAACACGCTTGTGAAATGTAGCTATCAAGTTTTGAAAATATCAGCTCCGTGGATTTATGCTATAAAATCAATTTAATTTTATCAAATTCAGTCAAACTGTTTCAGAGTCGCTAAACAGAAAAAATTCAACCTGAAAAAGTGGAAATTACGACCGAAAATCAACTGAATTTTCACCCCGAATTTATCCCTTTTTGGTCCTAAAAGGGTATTTTCACCCCGATTTATCCCCTATAAAATGGAACAAATTAGCACAAATTTCGTTAAATTCGGTCAAAGCCGACAGAAAAATCAGGGCATAGAAAAACCCCGAAAACCGCATAACTGCGTGGTTTTTCGGGGTTTGTAATCGAGATTTTATCTCTTACTAAACTGCGGTGCACGACGTGCTGCCTTGAGACCGTACTTCTTTCTTTCCTTCATTCTGGAATCTCTTGTAAGGAAACCGGCTGCTTTCAGATCTGCTCTGTATGCGTCTGTATCTACTTCCAAAAGTGCTCTGGAGATACCGTGACGGATTGCACCTGCCTGACCTGTGAAACCGCCGCCTTCAACCTTTGCAATAATGTCGAATTTATCTGCTGTCTTTGTCAGAACTAACGGCTGACGAACGATCAGCTTTAATGTATCTAATCCAAAATATTCATCAATTGATCTTCCGTTGATCGTGATTTGACCATTTCCGGGTACAAGATATACTCTTGCAACAGATGACTTTCTTCTGCCTGTACCATAGTATTGCTCTTTAGCCATTATTAAAAATCCTCCTTATCTTATTTGATCTCGCCTGTCCAGGGAACCGGTTTCTGAGCAACCTGCTCATACTCGCTGCCCTTATATACGCGAAGTCTTGTTAATGCTTTTCTTCCTAATGTGTTGTTCGGAAGCATACCCTTTACCGCATACATCATAGCCTGCTCGGGCTTCTCTGCCATTAACTTGTCATAGTGGATTTCTTTAATGCCGCCAACCCAGCCTGTGTGATAATAACGAACCTTCTGATGCAGCTTGTTTCCTGTAAGAACAGCCTTGTCCGCATTGATAACGATTACATGATCGCCGCAATCTACATTCGGTGTGAATGTCGGAAGGTGCTTTCCTCTTAAAATGCTTGCTACCGTTGCCGCAACTCTGCCGAGGGGTTTGTCTGCCGCGTCAACAATGTACCATGTTCTTTGCACATCATTGGGTTTCTGCAAATATGATGAATTCATGTTGTTAATCCTCCTGTTAAAAATCAAATTCTGCCATAATTCTTTGGCTCAACGTGAAATATTTTACTATGTTTTCTCCCGATTGTCAATAGTTTTTTCAAAAAAATTTTATAAATTCTTTTCCACCTCTTATTTTCTCTGTTTTTCTCGTTTATACTCTCTTATACTCATTTTTCATTTTACTTTTTTAAACTGAATATTCTCCTCAAAAACCAATCTTTTCACACAAAAACACAAGCGCCGGCATTTTCCCGACGCTTGTGTTAAAGCTTGATGCTTTGACTTACTTTTTCAACGGTTCAGCACCAAAATATTCAACAAACCAATTCAGATCAGCAACCGTACCGTCTTGAATCACAACACTGTAGCAGTAAATATCCTGATCCACCGTCTTTGACCATTCCGCAAAAACAGTATCCGTTTCAGTGCGGCCATACGTTACGCTCAGATCCTCCAAGCCGCTCTCCAGCGCAGTCCAAACCTGAATCCCCGAAATCGGTCGGTCCCCCTTTCCCATACGGATTGTGATGTCCTTTGTTTCGTAGGTACCTGTAACTTCAAGAATAGAATTTGCAGAATCCGCCGAATTCAAAACAAAGAATTTTTCGGCTTTCAGACCCTCTAACGAAATATCCGGCAGACTGTATCCTGCCGCCTTTTCAGCATCCTCCAGGGACGCATACTCCGTCTTTTCTCCGTTTTCACCTGTTAAAAGACAGTTCTTAAAATACCGCTGAAGAATTGCCGAAACCTCCGCACGGGTCACGCTGTTTTGCGGATTCATTTTACTATTGTCATCACCGGTAATAATCGCATTCTTTAAACACCATTTTGCAGCCGTTACCGCATATTCGGATAACATGTCGCTGTCTGTCAGTTCATTTAAGGCAATCTCGGAAACATCCTCGTCTGCATGATTCAATTGATACAAATTGTAGAGCATCGTCATGACATCTTCTCTCTTTAACGGCGCCCCGGCGCTGAAAAAGTCATCGCTGCCGAAACCGTCAATGATCTTATTCGCACGCGCCCATGCTTCTGCCGCCGCATACCATACGTCATTTTCAGCAGCTTCACTTTCCTCTGAATTGACAGTCTGCAAATAAATTCTGTGTAGAATTGTCGCAAACTGCGCTCCCGATATGTCCGAATCGGGATGGAAAAGCGAATCCTCGAACCCTTTCAAGAGCCCCATCGAGTAGCAATAGGCTACAGAGTCCTCATACCACTTTCCTATCGCGTCCGCAAACGGATTGGTTAGTACAGGAGCAGTACGGCTCGTTACCAACTGGTCGGCAAAAACTCCGGATGCCGACGCTGTCATAGCAGCCGCCAACGCCAGTGTAATCAGTTTTTTGTGCTTCATATGTTTTACCTCCTTTGTCTTTTCAAACGCCACCCTCTCCGGCGTTTTATGTTATTCAAATTATACCATAAACTCCCTGTGATTGCAATATGTATCTGTAATTTTCAATCTTCAACATACAGCGAAACCAATTGCTGCTTGTTGACATCCACCAAACCTCTTGTCGTGATTTTCAGATTCGGAATCACCGCCAGACCCATGAACGCCATTGTCATCAGCGGCGCGCTGTCCTCAGGTGCTCCCAGTGACGCAATCGACTCCGCCAAGTTCGCATTCCTCTCCGCAATACTTTCTGCCGGTTCTTCGCACATCAATCCGCCGATCGGCAGCGGCACATCCGCAAGTACTTCTCCATCACAGACGCAGACCGCTCCGCCGCCGACTTGAATAATATGATTCGCCGCCAAAGCCATATCCGCCTCATTCGCGCCAATAACGACAATATTATGCGCGTCATGCGAAACAGAGGAGGCTATCGCCCCTTTCTTCAACCCGATTCCGGAGATCAACCCCAAGCCGATATGCCCCGTGTTCATATGCCTTTCAATGACCGCAATCTTCAAAATATCCCGTTCCGGCTCAATCCCGTTATTCTGCCAATGAATATCGGTAATCCATTCCTCGGTTAAAAGCTGATGCGGAATTGTTTTAATCACTCTGCACCGATCGGATTTTTCCTCTATTTTAAAATCCTGTTCCGTCAGTTCCTGCACATAGAAGGAATTTTTAACCGCTTTCAAAATCTGATCCTTAACCGGCGGCGCTTCAATCGGCGCAACCGTATTATCAGAAACTACTTTTTTCCCCTGCGCGTAAACGCTCTCAATCTCAACCGACTCCAAATCGCGTAAAATCAGCAAATCTGCCCGATAACCCGGCGCAATTGCTCCCACATCCCGCAAGCCAAAACATTGTGCCGCATTCAGCGTTACCATCCGAACCGCCGTTATGGCATGCTTGCCCATTTGGATGGCTTTTCGAACGCTGCTGTCGATATGCCCCTCGTGCAGTAAATCCTCCGGATGCTTATCGTCCGTCACCAATAAACACCGCTGACAATACGGTTCCTCAAAAAGCTCAATCAAATCCTCTAAGTTTCGTGCCGCCGTTCCCTGGCGAATCATTACCCACTGCCCTTTTCGGATTCTCTCCGTCGCTTCTTTAAAGGACGAACATTCATGATCCGACTGAATCCCTGCTGAAAGATACCGATCCAAATCTTTGCCCGAAAGCAGTGGCGCATGCCCGTCCACAACCAAGCCACGTGAACGCACGCCCCGGATTTTCTTTAAAATTTCCGAATCTCCGGCAATTACGCCGGGATAATTCATCATTTCCGCCAATCCCAGAACCCGTTCATCTGTATAAAATCTCGCCAAATCCTCTGCAGTCAGCACCGCGCCCGACTCATCAAACGGTGTTGCCGGGACGCAGGACGGCAGCATGATATAAACATTCAGGGGCAGTCCCTTGCTCGCCTCCAGCATATACTGAATCCCCGTACTGCCGCAGACATTCGCAATTTCATGCGGATCGGCAATGATAGAAGTCGTTCCGTGAAGCAACGAAACACGCGCCAACTCGGTCGGCGTCATCATTGTACTTTCAATATGGATATGCCCGTCAATAAATCCCGGACAGATCACCTTTCCCGTCAGATCCTCTGTCTGATCCGCTTCATCGTCCGTATAATCCCCCACGCCGATAATCCTGTCACCCTCTATCAGCACGTTGGTTTTTTCCGGCTCCCCGGTAAAAACATTGATAACGGTACCGTTTTTTAAAAGTGTTCGCATAGACTCTCCCCTCTCTTTCACACTCCGTCAATCTATTTCTCCTATTATACCATATCTCTCAAAAAAAGTCTACCATCAAATGAACTTTACTTTTTTCTCAGATATTTGGGGAAATGGTTTTTCAGCATGCCGCCGGACGCTTTCCCCCAGCCTATCGGCAGACCGTCCGCCAACACCGCCGTATAGCCGCTTATTCCGCAAGAAATGACCTCCCCTCGCAAATAAGCGTCCAGACGCGGCTCTTCGCAGGTGAGGGATAGCGTATTTTTAAAGTCCTCCGGTTTCAGCGCCAAAGCCAGGGCATGGGATGGCTCAAACCGATTTTTCTTACATTCTCCCAAATACAATCCGGGTCGCAAAACCTTCATTCGGTCAATATCCAAATCCACCGGCAATAAATATAACCGCCCCCCAAAGGAACAAAACGTCCCTTGTAAGCGAAGATTCAAGACGGCTTTTTCAAACTCCCGATATTGCTTTTCCGCTTCTGCATCTGTATGGCGCTGCGGTTTCTGCCGAACGGCATTATAATCTCCGTCCGTTTTTTTGAACAATGCGACAAAATGCCCCTCACCGCGGCTTTTATGCGGAAAAATCCGCACCGCCTCCGGCATGGAAATCCCCTCCGATACGCCCGTCAAGGAAATCGGCAGCAGCGTCAATCCTTTTTCCTCCGTCAGATACTGTGCGTTATCCTCATTTTCCTCCTTCGAAAAAGTACAGGTCGAATAAATCAGCAGCCCATTCGGTTTCAGCATTTTTACCGCACAATCCAGAATATTTCGCTGCCGTACCGCGCAGGAAATAACATGCTCCGGACTCCATTCCGTAATCGCCTGCGGCTCTTTCCGAAACATCCCCTCACCGCTGCACGGAGCGTCCACAACGATTTTATCGAAAAATCCCGGATACTTCTCCGCCAGATTCTTTGGCTGCTCATTCATGACAACAGCATTGCGCAGCCCAAACCGTTCAATATTCTCCGTTAAAATTTCCGCACGTCGGCGAACGATTTCATTTGCCACCAATAAACCGGTTTGATTCAGTGCCGCCCCGATCTGCGTGGACTTTCCGCCCGGTGCCGCGCATAAATCCAGAACATAATCCCCGTCTTCAATCGGTAAAGCCGCCGCTGCCGCCATTGCAGACGGCTCCTGAAAATAAAACGCTCCTCCGATATGATACGGATGCGCTCCGGTTATCAGCGCTTTATCGGTGTAATATCCCTCCTTACACCACGGGATCGGCTCTGAATTTTGAATCAAAGCGCGCGTTTTTTCCGTCTGTTTCAGTGGATTCACGCGCAATCCCGTATATAAAGGGGTATCCTCGTATGACCGAACAAAGGCATCATATTCTTCTCCTAACAGCTCTTTCATACGCTCAAGAAACTTTTCGGGTAACTTCATAACAATCTCCATTCCGCCGCCATTGGCAGCACTCTTATAGAAAAGGACGCCATTTTTCGGCGTCCCTTATGAATCTTAATCCTCTTTAAAGGGGAAAATATCTCCCAAAAGATTTCTGGCTTTACTTTTTACAGTCTTTGCAACAGAACTTTCTTCCTCTTCCGAATCCTCATAATCCGGCTCGTCCTCCTCATGAGCTGCCATTCTGTCACGGGTCGGCTGGAATTTTCTTTTCGGATGTCTTTCTTCTGTTTCTTCCTCCTCCGGCTCGTCCTCCTCAATCGGCTCTGCCACAACGCGCTTTGCCGCACGTCTTTGCGACATTTGACTCTCCCAACGCTTAAACACGTCCTCGGACTCTGACGCAAAATCCGTACTCTTTCTCTCCGGCATCTTAATCGACCCATTCATGGAATAATTATCATTCGTGTTGGTAACGTCCATTTCCATTTCACTGAATCCGCCCACATGATCAACGAACTTTTCTTCCAAATCCCGGCGCAATGCGCGAATCTCGGAATTGACATGATTATCCTTTCTGGATAATCTGTAAAAACGATTGCCGATGACAAAGCTGACAACGATATTAATCAAAATCGACAGAATAAACCATACCGCCAGAGAACCTTTGGAGGCGTACTTCTTTTCTGCCGCACGCTGCGCCTCTGTATTCTGAACCACATTTTGCTGACTTTGCTGTCCGGTTGAAATTGCCGTAGGAACAGGCTTGGACGAATCCTGAACAACTCCGCTCGCCGCTGTGGTTGTGTCGCTTGTATCACTCTCTCCCGATGCGGTTGAAGTATCGGTTGTATCACTGCTGTCCGTTGTTCCGGAGGATGTACTCTCATCCGTTGAAACGGAGCTGCCCGAAGCGGATATGGTTTTGGTTGTTCTTGTCGGCTCACTGGTCGGTGTTGCAAACGCGGTAGTTGAAATCAGCATAACAGACGCCGCGCATAATACTAAAAATATCTTCTTAACTGAATCTTTCATCGTGATCTCTCCTATTCTATATTTCCAAATACCGCTCTCAGCTTTTTTCTGATCGGCAGCTTTGACATCTTGGATTTACTTGCTTCGTATACTCTGGTATATGTAAGCATTTTCTCATCGTCACGCTTACATCTTCCATACCCTATCAGGAACCAATTCCAGAAGGACGGACACATCGTATCCATATTAATCATAATCTCATGGTAATGCCCCGGCGTTTCAATAATCTCCAACGCCAGCTTCGGAATCACAAAATTATAGCAGGTACGCTGTGTTCGCTTCATTTCAAGCAGCTGTGCGCGGAATTTCTTTGCATATTTTTTTGCCTGCGCCTGATTCCCGTAGGTTCTCTGCCAGCGATAATAGGTATCCAGCAGCCGCGTCAAAAGCAGCGGTGACATACTGCCCTCAATATCCGCCCGAACATCCGGCTTAACGCTCAGATACGTGCCGCGCTGATAAGGCTCATATCCCACCTTGGTTAAAATCGCCTTAATCTTCCGCATATCCTCCATTTGCTCTCCGCGCGTCTTGGTATGCTTGGTCAGCGTAATCCCGTAGGTGTTCCAATCTGTATCTGTATTGGAGTAGATGTATTTCAAACAAAGATTTCTCAGTTTATCATCCTCTGTGGAGCTTTCAAAAAAGGCAATGACCTCATCCAAATCCTCTTTTTCCCAATTGGACGGCGGTGAAAACGGCTTTACGCCATATCCGGTAATAATCACGCTTGCCGCCATCTCGACAAAGGTTGTAAGATGCATTCGGTTTCCGCCGAAGAAATCCTTCCAATTATCATCCCCGTATTTATGCTTCAGCTGTGCAAAAAATCCCAAAAGCACAAACTTGTTTTTGTCGCTGATCTTGCTCCCGGCACCCCCTAACTTTGCCATGATTTCGGGAATCTTCTTTTTCATCACCGCAACCTGGCTCTTTTCGTTTTCCATAGAAGAAAATACCGCGCCCAAATCATAACGCTCGCCCTTGGAAAGCTTTGTGATGGTCTGTGTCAAATAGGAATCCGTCAATTCCTCCAGTTCATCGGGGAAAAGATCAATATTGTCATACATAACCTTCGTAACCTCAAACCGAACCGCCTCATATTCCTTTTCTCGAATCAGCGGATAAACCTCCGAAGCGCGCTTTTCAAATGCCGCATTTCCTGCCGATGAACGCAGACGAATCAATTTTCCGCCCATTCCCGGCTGATCCATATTGTCAAAGCTCGTTACCCAATCCAACAGTCCTGCTACCGAATGAATCTTCAGAGCCGCATATTCCTCTCTTAACTCCTGAACTGTCCATTTTTCCAATAACGGCGAAATCTCATAGGAGGATGTATCCACGCGATCCATATCAATATACATGCAATCCCCTTTAGATTCAATCGCCTCTTTTGTAATGTTGTTCTTCCCTTTAATCGTTCCGTGCATGCAAATGCTATCCTGCTTGTCGGACGGAAGATACACATTGTACGTTGAAATTCCGGCGCCCGGACTGACATCCCTCGGCAGCAGATATTTCAGCGCTACCAGATACTTCTCCGTTTCCTCCGAAGAAAGCGTCGCAATACAAATATTTTTAATATTGCTGCCCATCATCAGTGTGATTACACTGTTCAGTAAATAAGACAGCTCCTTTTTATGCGAACCGATAAAATCGTAAATTTCCTTTTCAAAATCCAAATCCCGTTCCGCCGCTTCCAAAATCGGCAGATAATGCACCAGCTCAGCGGACGCCTCCTTTTCGGTCAGATGCGTTCTGAACGTCTTGCTCCGGCAATACTGCTCCGGAAAAAAGTCCGGCTCCACATTGTCAAATATCAGTGCATGGGAAAAGAAATTCCCCTCATGTCCTTGATAGTCTACCCCCGCAAAAACCGACTGAATTGCAGCATACTTGCCATCAGCCAGCTTTAATGTTCTGAAGGTCTTGGGAAATAATTCCGGAACGCCGGGATCCCCCACCACTGAAGAATAAGTCTGCTGATTATTCTTCGGCAATCTGTAGCTTGAGAATCTCGCCACCTCGTCCAAGTCCTCACGCTCCAGCCCCTGCGAACAGGAATACACCCGCAGCCCTGCCTGATTGCTCAGTCCCAGTTCCGGATCTGATAAGCTATGCTGCACGGATGTATATATCATTTGATATACCTTCATGAAATGCCTCTCCTTCCTTTTTATTTTTAGCCGTTCCCGAAAGCCGAATCCGCTTTCAAACGGCTTTGATTAATAAACCATTTTAATGATACTCTGATGAAATTTCATGCATTTTTCATTCTATTGCGGCTCAAACATCCGCTGTGCTGCGCGGAACTCACCTCCACAGAATGAAAAACACAGGAAATTTCTGTTCCCAACAAATTATTTAATCCAATTCCTTTAAGCCGGTATATAACTCGTAATACCGCCCCTTTTGCTCCAACAGTTCCTGATGGCTGCCGCGTTCGATAATCTCCCCGTGTTCCAGTACCATAATCGCGTCCGCATTCCGAATCGTCGAAAGCCGATGCGCAATCACAAAGGTTGTACGGTTTTCCATCAGCGCATCCATGCCCTCGTTAATATGCTTCTCCGTCATGGTATCGACCGAACTGGTCGCCTCATCCAGCACCAGAATCGGTGCCTTTGATAAAGCCGCTCTTGCAATATTGAGAAGCTGCCGCTGTCCCTGGGATAAATTCGCGCCATCGCCCTCCAATACGGTCTGATACCCCTGCGGCAGATGGCGAATAAAGCTGTGCGCGCTGGCTGTAACCGCCGCCGCACGAACCTCATCGTCCGTTGCGTCCAAACGTCCGTAACGGATATTTTCCATCACCGTACCGGTAAACAAATGCGTATCCTGCAAGACTACCGCAATATTCTCGCGAAGGCTGTCGCGCGTGATATTTTCAATATCAACACCATCAATCGTTATTTTTCCTTTGTTAATCTCATAAAATCGTGTAATCAAATTTGTAATCGTTGTTTTTCCGGCTCCGGTCGAACCCACCAAAGCAATCTTCTGTCCGGGATGTGCGTAAATCGACACATCCTTTAAAATCGTTTTATCCGGATTATAGCCGAAAGTCACATGATCAATAATGACATCGCCCTTGATATGCTCCATCGGCTTTTCATTTGTGCCGACTGTTTCCGGCTCCAAGTCCATGACCTCAAAAACACGCTCCGCACCGGCAAGCGCCGACATCACCGTTGTCAGCTGCTGTGCAAATTCATTAATCGGGCGCGAAAACTGTCTTGAAAAGTTCACGAACACCGCCAGACCGCCCACATCAAAGCCCTTTAACACGCATAAAACAGCGCCAACACCTGCGGTCAGCGTGTAATTCACCTGTCCCATCGCGTTCATTACCGGTCCCATAATTCCACCGGCAAACTGCGCCTTAACCTGCGCATTACGCAATGCATCATTCAGCTTTGAAAATTCTTCGACCGTCTGATCCTCGTGACAGAATACCTTAATAACCTTCTGTCCGGTCACGCTTTCCTCGATATATCCGTTCACTGCGCCGAGCGCTGCCTGCTGCTTGCCGAAATGTTTTCTGGATCTCGCAGCAATCGTTGTACCGACCTTCGCCATAATCGGCGCCATCACCAGCGTAACAATCGTCAGCCATACATTCGTATACAGCATCAATGTCAGTGTTCCGACAATGCTGATAACGCCGGAAACAATCTGAACGATCGTATTATTGAGCATCTCGCCGATCGTGTCCACGTCGTTCGTGTATCGGCTCATTATATCACCGGTCGGATTGGTATCGAAAAACCGTACCGGAAGCTTTTGCATTTTGGTAAACAGCTCGGAACGAATCTTTGATAACGCGCGCTGCGAAATGCCAATCATGGTTCGGGTTTGAAAATAAGTTGCCAAAACCCCCACCAGATAAACCGCTGCCATCAGCACTAAGCCATGCAGCAATCCTAACGTATTTCCAGGCGCTCCTCCTGGTGGTGCAATATAATTATTGATAATCGGCCGCAGTAAGTAAGATCCGGCAAGGTTTGATGCGGCGCTGAGCAGTACGCAGAAAAACGCAAATCCCAGTTTTGCCCAATCTCCTCGCAGGTAACTTGCCAGCCGTTTAAGCGTCGCTTTTGTATTTTTCGGTTTCTTGACCGGTCCTTGATTTCTTCCTCCCGGTCCTCTTAATGGCGGCATATCAGGACACCTCCTTTATATCCGTCTGTGACGAATAAATTTCCCGATATTCCTCGTTACTGCGGAGCAGCTCCTCATGCGTGCCCATGCCGGAAATTTTTCCGTCCTCAAGCACCAGGATCTTATCCGCGTCAATCACCGAATTAATCCGCTGTGAAATAATAATTTTTGTCGAATCCTTCAAAGAGGTTCGGAACGCCTCCCGGATTTTAGCCTCCGTTGCCGTATCTACCGCACTGGTGCTGTCATCCAGAATCAGAATCTTCGGCTTTTTCAGCAACGCACGCGCAATACACAAGCGTTGCTTCTGACCGCCCGAAACATTCACGCCGCCCTGTCCCAGTTCGGTTTCATACCCCTCGGTAAAGCTCCGGACAAAATCATTTGCCTGGGCGCTTTCGGCAGCCGCATAGATTTCCTCATCCTCCGCCTGCTCATCGCCCCATTTCAGATTTTCGCGAATCGTCCCGGAGAACAAAACATTCTTTTGCAAAACCATTCCGACCGCCGTCCGCAGATGCTCCAGTCCGTAATCCCGTACATCCACACCGTCAATCAGCACGGCTCCCTCCGTCACGTCATACAGACGCGGAATGAGCTGAACCAATGTCGTCTTGCCGCTTCCCGTTGTTCCGATAATGCCGACCGTTTCGCCCGGCTCAATCTTAAACGAGATATTTTCCAGAATATTTTCCTCCCGATTCGGATAATATTTAAAATACACATTCCGAAATTCAATGCCGCCTTTTTCAATCACCGCGTCCTTGCGCTTTGCAGCATCATCCGTCAAATCTACCGTTGTATCCAGTACCTCTGTAATTCGCCGTGAGGATGCCATCGCACGCGAGGACTGCATAATAATCATCGAAAGCATCATTAAGGACATCAATATCTGCACAATGTAGGTGGTAAACGCCGTCAGATCTCCGACCTGCATGCCGCCGTTAATGACCAGTTTTCCGCCGTTCCATACCACCAGTAACGTCGTCAGGTTCATCGCCAGCATCATGATCGGCATCGCAAATACCACAACGCCCAATGCGCTTAACGTCGTATCCATCAAATCCGTATTGGATTTGGTAAACTTCTCAATTTCAAACTTCTCACGCACAAAGGATTTTACTACGCGCACATTCGTGATATTTTCCTGAATACCGGAATTGAGCGCGTCCAGTTTCCTCTGCATTTTTCCAAACCGCGGAAATCCGACCCGAAGCACAATAATAATCGCAACCAACAGACACGGGATAATATAAATCAAAATCTTTGCCAACTCAATATTAATGCTGATCGCCATAATCAATCCGCCGATCAACATTCCCGGCGCACGCATTGCCATAATCAAACTCATACGAATCAGATTCTGCATCTGCGTAATATCGTTTGTCAGCCGTGTAACCAGTGACCCTGTTGAAAAATCATCAATATTCTTAAACGAAAACCGCTGAACCTTTTCAAACAAATCCTTTCGCAAATCCACCGAAAAATACACCGACGCGCGAATAGACAGATAATGTCCCCCGACACCGCCGAAAATCATCAGCGCAATGAATCCCAGCATCATCCCTGCCCGTTCCAGAATATACGCCGTATCCGCATTGGGGATTCCGACATTAATCATGCCCGACATAATCTTCGGCAGCACAATCTCTCCCAGAACCTCCGTCAGCATCAGCAACGGTCCGAATATGAAAAACGGGAGATACGGTTTTATATATTTCCAGTAATGCCTCAATCCATCATATCCTTTCAGTATCTTTATTTAGGCGATTGCATAACCCAAAAATCCCACAGCTGCGTTACTCTTTGCAGATCATATTTATTTGCTTGAATGGCAGTAAATACAAGTCTGATAGACATTTTGCAATCGCCGCATATCTTTTTCTTACAAAATAAGATTTCTTTCATTTTCGGATCTTGAATGCTTAAATCCGAAAAACATGGTTGCTCGCCGGGATTGCATGGGATTTTTATTCTATTGCGGCTCAGACATCCGCTACGCTGCGCGGAGTAGAACTCGCCTCCATAGAATAAAAATCCCATGCAATCCCTACTTAATTAAGAAATTTTACGTTTATATTTCCCCGATAGGGGCTTTCTCAATCAAAGCGATTTCTTTTTCTTCAGCGCCGCACCGATAAAGGAACGGAATAACGGATGCGCATGATTCGGCCGCGACTTAAATTCCGGATGGAATTGTACCGCCAAGAACCACGGATGCTCCGGAATTTCCACCATCTCCACCAGCTTTTCATTCGGTGACTGACCGCTCAAAACCATTCCGTTTTCTTCAATTTCTCTGCGATAATAGTTATTAAATTCATAACGGTGTCTGTGCCGCTCATAAATCAAATCACTGTCATAAACCTCATAAGCTAAGGTATCCGCCTTAATCTTGCACGGATAAATGCCCAGACGCATCGTACCGCCGAGATTTTCAACATCCTTCTGCTCCGGCATCAGATCAATAACCGGATGTGTTGTATTCGGGTTCAGCTCCGATGAATGAGCGTCCTGATAACCCAAAACATTTCTTGCATATTCGATCACGGCAATCTGCATTCCTAAGCAGATTCCGAAGTACGGAATATTATTCTCGCGCGCATACTGTGCCGCAAGAATTTTTCCATCAATTCCCCGATCGCCAAAGCCGCCCGGTACCAAAATTCCATCACTGTTTTTCAGCATATCGTCCACCGTTTCGGGCGTAACTTCTTCACTGTTAATCCACTGAATATTCACATTGGCATAATTTTCGATTCCGCCATGCTTTAATGCCTCGACGATTGAGATATATGCGTCATGCAGTGAAACATACTTTCCGACCAAGGAAATCGTCACCTCGTCCTTGTCCCCCTGCATTAAATCCTTGACAACGCCGACCATTTCACGCCACTGCGTCAAATCCGGCTCCCGATCCTCCAGACCCAAACGGCGGCATACCACCTTTGCAAAACCCTGCTCCTCTAATGCCAGCGGAACCTCATACAGCGTTTCCAAATCCAGATTTTCGATTACGCAATCCGGCTGAACATTACAGAACAGACCGATTTTTTCCCGCAAGCCTTCTTCTAAAGCCTTTTCGGTTCTTAAAACCAGTACATCCGGCTGAATTCCGAAGCTTAACAGCTCCTTAACGCTGTGCTGCGTCGGCTTTGTTTTCTGCTCACCGGACGTTGAAATATACGGAATCAGCGTCAGATGGATGTACATGCAATTCTCCTTGCCGACCTCTGTAGCAACCTGACGGATCGCCTCGATAAACGGCGTAGACTCAATATCTCCGACCGTTCCGCCGATTTCGGTAATGACAATATCGGTTTCCTCGGTCTGTGCCACACGATAAACCCGTTCCTTAATTTCATTGGTTATATGCGGAATAACCTGAACCGTGCGCCCCTCGTAATCGCCGCGGCGCTCCTTTGAGATCACCGACCAATAAATCTTGCCGGTAGTAACATTGGAATTAATGCTCAGATTTTCATCAATAAAACGCTCATAATGTCCAAGATCCAAATCGGTTTCTGCACCGTCATCCGTTACGAACACCTCGCCGTGCTGATAAGGGCTCATCGTTCCCGGGTCGATATTGATATACGGATCGAATTTCTGCATAGTGACCTTATAGCCTCTTGCCTTCAGTAACCGTCCCAGGGATGCCGCCGTAATGCCTTTGCCCAGTCCTGATACAACTCCGCCTGTTACAAATATATATTTCGTAGCCATTGATATTTTTTCCTTTCTGTAATCACGGTGCATCACTTCTTATAGCGATTCACAAATTTCTCTATTCTCTTTAACGCTTCCTGAATATTTTCAATAGAATATGCATACGAGCATCGGATAAAACCTTCTCCGCTTTCGCCGAATGCCGTTCCCGGAACAACCGCAACCTTTTCTTCACGCAGCAGCCGCTCACAAAATTCCTGACTGTTCATCCCCGTAGACTTGATGCAGGGGAATACATAAAACGCACCCAGCGGCTCAAAGCAGGAAAGCCCCATCGCCCGAAAACCGTCTACTATGTAGCGGCGGCGATAATTGTATTCACATCGCATATCCTCCACATCGCGGTCACAATTCTTCAATGCTTCAATCGCCGCATACTGTGCCGTTGTCGGCGCGGACATAATCCCAAACTGATGCACCTTTGTCATGAGCTTGATCAGCCGCTGCGGCCCCAATGCATAACCCAATCTCCAGCCCGTCATGGCAAATGCCTTTGAAAAGCCGTTTACAACCACTGTCCGCTCGCGCATTCCGTCAATTGCCGAAAACGGAGTATGCGGTTCATCGCCATATCGCAATTCGCCGTAAATCTCGTCCGAAAGCACTAAAATATCCGTTCCGCGCAGCACCTCCGCAATCGCTTCAAAATCCGCTCTGGACATAACGCCGCCCGTCGGATTATTCGGATAAGGCAGAATCAGCAGCTTGGTTTTATCGGTAATCTTCGCACGCAGCTGCTCCGGAAGCAACCGGAAATCATCTTCTTCCTTCGTTTCAATCGGAACCGGCACACCGCCTGCCATCGCCGTCAACGGCTTATAGCAGACAAAACTCGGCTCTACAATCAGCACCTCATCTCCGGGATTAATCACACTGCGAATCATTGCGTCAATCGCCTCGGAGCCGCCGACCGTAACCAGTACCTCGCCCTTGGGATCATAGTCAACATGAAATTTTCTTTTATTATACTCACAAATCGCCTCACGCAGCTCGATCAGACCGGCATTGGCGGTATAGTGCGTCTGCGCCTTTTCCAGCGAATAAATACCAGCCTCACGAATTGTCCACGGCGTAGCGAAATCCGGTTCACCCACGCCCAGTGAGATAGCATCGTCCATCTCTGCCACAATATCAAAAAACTTTCGGATTCCCGATGGCGGAAGTCCGTCTACCGTACGATTTACAAGCTTATCCAAATCTATCATAATGTTATTACCTGTCTTGTATCCTTTTCATCATCCTCGAATACAATGCCTTCCTCCTTGTATTTTTTCAGCACAAAATGCGTTGCCGTTGATAAAATCGCGTCCATCGGCGCCAGCTTCTGCGCCACGAACAACGCGACCTCTTTCATGGTCTTTCCCTTAATCGTCACCGCCAAATCATATGCGCCGCTCATCAAATACAACGATTCTACCTGCGGATACTTATAAATCCGCTCTGCAATCTTATCAAAGCCCTCGCCGCGCTGCGGTGTTACGCGCAGTTCAATCAGTGCCGTAACCACTTCGCAATCGGTTTTATCCCAGTTAATCAAAGTCTTGTAGCCTACAATAACGTTGTTCTTTTCAAGATTTTTAATCTCCTGCTCTACCTGTTCCTCATCCAATCCCAGCATCTGGGCAATCTTCGCTCGTACAACGCCGTTCTTTTCCTTATCCAGAATCCTCAAAATATCATCCATTTTCTGCCCATTCCTTTCTTTTCCGGACTTCTTTTCAGAATTATACACACAAAAGGTCATTTTATCTTACTATTATATATTAAAATCAAAAAAATTGCTATAGTTTTTAGAAAAAAAGTTATACAAATTTCAGAGAAAATTTTGTAAAAATTTAAGCCATATAAAAAAACAGGAGATTTTCATGGCATCTCCTGTTTCTTTTTCCGGATATTATTCTTTCCTGTAAATCGCATGCCGCGGACATTTTTTTGCGCAAAGTCCGCAATTTTTGCATTTATTGTAATCAATTACAGCATAGTGATCCTCGACATGGATTGCGTCGAACGGACAATTCTTTTCACAAATTTTGCACCCGATACATCCTGCCTTGCAATATTGATTGACTTGCTTTCCTGTTTCGGGATTCTGACAAACCACCCACTGCTTAAATTTTTTCGGCACAAAATGGATAATCCCCTTGGGGCAGCGTTTCAGGCACTGACCGCATGCGGTACATTTATCCTCATCCACCACCGCAACACCGTTCTGAACGGAAATCGCACCGAATTTACAGACGCGCGTACAACTGCCCAATCCCAGACAGCCGCTCGGACATTCCTTTGCACCGCCGCCCAGGCGCGCCTCGGCAGTACATTCCCGAACACCCTCATACTCATATTTATAAACCACACTGTTGCAGTCGCCGCCGCAAGCAACCCTTGCCACCATCTCGACCACCTCACCGGCGTCTACGCCCATGATTTCCGAAATCTTCTGTGCCACAGGCGCTTTGCCGACGCTACAGCAGTTCACCGGTGCTCCGGCGTTGACAATCGCATCCGCATAGGCACTGCATCCGGCATATCCGCATGCACCGCAGTTTGCTCCGGGCAGTACCGTTAAAATCTTTTCTGCCCGTTCATCGGTTTTTACCTCAAATACAAAGGATGCCGCGGCAAGCAAAACGCCGAACAGCAACCCTGTTCCGCCAACTACCGCAACCGCTAATAGTATTCCTGTCATCGTTTAATCATTGACTCCTTTCATCGCTTGACCCGAACGATTGTAAATTTTCCAAATAACACATACCTTGCCGAAAATTCGTGTGTTTTTATTCTGCGTAGGCGAGTTCCGCGCAGCGTAGCGGATGTTTGAGCCGCAGCCGAATAAAAATACACGAATTTTCCAACCGCATTTCCGTTTTTTTACTCTTACGATCCCGAATAAATCGGTATGGGATAGCGCGTGTATGTTTCTATGGATGGAGGCGAGTTCTACTCCGCGCAGCGTAGCGGATGTCTGAGCCGGAATCCATAGAAATATACACGCTATCCCCCCGGAGGTTTACAATCATCCGCAAAAGCCTATATCGAAAATCCCGAGAATCCCATAAATCCAATCGCCATCAATCCTGCCGTAATCAGCGCAATCGGAAAGCCGCGGAATGACTCCGGCACAGCCCCCTCATCAATGGTTTCGCGGATTCCCGACATCAGCACAATTGCCAGGGTGAATCCCAATCCGGCAAACACGCCGAACAATACGGAATAGAGCAGGTTGTAGCCATTCTGTACATTCAGCAGCGACGCGCTCAAGACCGCACAGTTAGTTGTAATCAGTGGCAGATAAATCCCCAGCGCATTATACAGCGGCGGCATGGATTTTTTGATAAACATCTCTACCAGCTGCACCAACCCGGCAATAATCAAAATAAACAAAATCGTCTGAAGATACTCCAGATGAAACGGTACCAATAAATATGTATTTGCCAGATAGGTAAACAGCGATGCAATTCCCATAACAAACGTTACCGCCATTCCCATGCCCAATGCCGTATCGGTCTTTTTGGATACGCCCAAAAACGGACAGATTCCGTAAAACTTCACCATGACGAAGTTTTCGGTCAGCAAAGCGCTCAATAATATCGCAATAATTTCCTTAACCATCCTTCCGTTCCCCCTTTTTGCGCAAGATATAATTTACCGTTGCCACAAGAATCCCAAGAACAATAAAACCGCCCGGCGCGAGCGTGATAACCGACATCGGCTGAATCGTCTTTCCGTAGACTGTAATATCAAAAATCGTACCTGCGCCGAAAAATTCACGAACCGCACTGATCAGCGATAGCGCCGCAGTGAATCCCAGTCCCATTCCGAGTCCGTCCATCGCGCTGTGCCATACGCCGTTTTTTGAAGCAAACGCTTCGGCACGCGCCAGGATAATACAGTTTACCACAATCAGCGGAATAAAAATCCCCAACGAACTGGAAAGCTCCGGCAAAAACGCATTCAGACACATCTGAATCATCGTAACAAACGCCGCAATGATAACGATATATGCCGCAATCCGCACCTTTTGCGGAATCAGCTTTCTTAAAAGAGAGATAATGAAGTTGGAGGCGATCAGCACCGCCGTTGCACTCAACCCCATGCCAATTCCGTTTTTCAGACTTGTCGTAACGGCAAGCGTCGGACACATTCCCAACAGCTGCACAAACGTTGGGTTTTCTTTGATTAAGCCGTTCAAAAAAATCTTCAGGCTGCTTTTCTTTTCCATTCAATCGCATCCTTTCCTATTTCAACATGGTTTCCGCAATTGCCGTTACGGTATCCACCGCGCGCGTTACGCCACGCGAAGTCATGGTCGCACCGGAAATTGCATTGATTTCATGCTCATCCGCACCGGTTTTCACAACGCTGATCTCGCCGCTTTTACCGATATATTGGGAGCGGAACTCCTCTTTCTCCGCATTCGCGCCCAATCCCGGCGTTTCCTGATGCGAGATAATCTCCACTCCGGTCACACCGTCTTTTCCCACGCCGACAGCAGAACGCAGTCCGGTCGAATAGCCTTTGGTTTCCACGATAGCGCAAATACCTACCGCCGAACCGTCTTTCTTCGCGGTATACAGCTCCACAATATCGCTTTCATACTTTGATTCCGCCGCCTGTGCCGCAGCATCCGGCTCAGTTTTATCAAAGCTGTCCGCCGCCGGCATCACCAGCTTCAGCGCATCCTGAATCTTCTTTTCATCATTTGCCGCAATCAGCGGTGCCGTTTTGTTGTTCACCACCGCCAGCAGCAGCGCCGCAATCGCCGTAATCAAAAACAGCGTTACGGATATTTTCAAAATTTCTTTTCCCTTGCTCATGCCGTTTTTCCTCCCCTCTGCCCGAAGGACTTCGGAACGGTTGCCCGTTCAATCAGCGGAGCGGCAATATTCATCAGAATAATCGAGAATGATACCCCCTCTGGATAGCCGCCGAATTTTCGGATTACAAACGTCAGCACACCGCAGCCGATTCCGAAAATCGTCATTCCGGCAGGGGTTGTCGGCGTTGTTGTGTAATCCGTTGCCATAAAGACCGCACCGAACATCAAGCCGCCGGTACAAAGCTGAAGCAGCGTGTACTGAACCGCGCTCATATCGCCGCGGCTGCCGAAAAAGAATGTCAAAACCGCAAACGTCAGCACATACGCCAGCGGAATCCGCAGAGTAATGACCTTACGAATCAGCAGATAAGCCAATCCGATTAAAATCATTAACACCGAAGTTTCGCCGATCGTCCCCGGAACAAACCCCAAAAAGGCATTGAGCAGGGACGGAACGCCCTCTGCACCGTTTTTCATCGCCGCAAGCGGTGTTGCCGAAGAAACCGCGTCCGCGCCGTAGCCCGCCATCGGATTGATAAAGGTCGTCATTGCCGACGTCCACGCAATCAGCATAAAGCACCGCGCACCCAAAGCCGGATTCATGAAGTTCTTCCCCAATCCGCCAAAAACCTGCTTGACAATCACAATCGCAAACACCGATCCGATCACCGCCATATAAACCGGCACCTCCGGCGGCAGATTCAGTGCCAGCAGCAAGCCGGTAACAACCGCCGAAAAATCATCGATCGTATTATGCTTTTTGGTAATCTTATCAAAGATAAATTCTGAAAGCATACAAGACAAAATACAAGTAATAATCAAAATTGCCGCCTTATACCCAAACACCGCACAGCCGAAAACCGCGGACGGCATCAGCGCGATAATCACATCGCACATAATGCCCGAAACCGTTGATTTCGTATGGACATGCGGCGCGGCGGATACGATATATTTATTTTCCATTCTGATTCCTCCTTACCGCTTTTATCACCTCCGGCTTAAATGCCGAAATATTCTGAAGCATATTTTTCTTCGCAGGACAGGTATAAGAGCAAAGACCACATTCAATGCAATCCAGAATCTGATACCGCTGCGCCGAAGCCAGATCGCGCTTTAATGCCGCTTCATTCAGATGATTCGGCATCAGCCGCATCGGGCAGTTCTGCACGCACTTTCCGCATCGGATACATGGCATTTCCGCGTCATACGTCACCGGTGCCTCCTGCAATGCCACAACCGCCGAGGTTGTTTTTGCCACCGGTACATCCGTTGTATATTGAGCAAATCCCATCATCGGGCCGCCGATAATAATTTTCTGCGGCGGAACGGTAAAGCCGCCGGCTTTCTCTATTAAATAGGAAATCGGAACTCCGAGCGGAACGCGGAAATTTGCCGGTTTTTTGATTGCGTCCCCCGATACCGTAACGATTCGGTCAATCACCGGAAGTCCCTTGACAAACGCGCGCCGGATGTTGTATACCGTATCGACATTCACAACCACCGCACCGACATCTGCCGGAATTTTTCCGGTCGGAACACTCCGTCCCGTAATCGCCTGAATCAGCTGCTTCTCCGCACCCTGCGGATACTTCGTTTTCAGCGTTACAATCTCAATCTGATCCTTAAACCGTGCCGCACGCTTCAAAGTATCAATCGCGTCACGCTTATTGGCTTCAACGCCGATATGCGCCTTTTTCACACCCAAAAGCCGAATCAGAATCTCCGCACCCTCAAGAATTTCCTCCGGGTTCTCCAGCATCCTCCGATGATCCGCCGTAATATACGGCTCACATTCCGCGCCGTTGATAATCAAAAATTCGACCTGCTTGGGCGGATTCAGCTTAACATGCGTCGGGAATCCCGCCCCGCCCAGACCGATGATTCCGGCGTCACGAATGACCCACAGCATCTCGCGCGTAGTCAGCGCACTGACATCCTCAATCGGGTGAATCTGTTCGGAAAGCTCATACTTTTCGTCGTTTTCCACCACAACCGTGTCCACCTTTACGCCGACAGAATTGACATGAGGACAGACCTCCTTCACCATTCCCGAAACACTGCTATGTACGGGTGCGGCAACAAATTCCTCCGTATCCGCAAGCTTTTGTCCGACCCGAACATAATCTCCTGCCTTGACGATCGGAGAAAGGGGCGCGCCCTTATGCTGATTCACCGGAAAATAATGCAGATTCGTTCCCGGCAAATCCACAACCGGAAGCTTAGCCGTAAGCTTATGATCCGAAATATGCAGTCCGCCCTTGAATGTAAGCGCCATATTGATCCTTCCTTTCTGCCGCTGCTGGCGGCACCTTTTTCGATTTAACGTTATTTTACTATATTCAAAAATAAAAAGCAAGAGAACGCTTTGATTTTTCTATAAGCTGATAACAAATTAAAATCTTTTTGTAACACTTTTTTTATATTTGTGTATTGATTTCGACAAAAAATCATTGTATAGTGGAATATAGTAATAAGAGTTTTCATCCGGGGTTTGTAAAATGCAGCCGTCCGAACAGAGCGGCAGGAATATGCATCTGTTTTTCGTTTTATGAAGGCGAGTTCTACTCCGCGCAGCGTAGCGGATGTCTGAGCCGCAATAGAACGAAAAACAGATGCATATTCCTATCCCCGAAATTCAGCAATTATAAGGAGAGATTAGAATGGAAATCAGAAAATATAATGCGGAAGATGTCGCACAAATGATTCAAATCTGGAATGAGATTGTCGAAGACGGTATCGCCTTTCCGCAGGAGGAGTGTCTGGACGAGCAATCCGGCGCGGAATTTTTCGCTGCGCAAACCTATTGCGGTGTTGCGGAAGAAAACGGAAAAATCTGCGGTCTGTACATCCTGCACCCGAATAATGTCGGACGCTGCGGCCATATTGCCAATGCCAGTTATGCAGTACGCTCCGCGCTGCGCGGCAAGCATATCGGTGAAAAACTTGTGACCGATTGCATGAAGCAGGGCTCATATCACGGATTCCGGATTCTTCAATTTAATGCCGTAGTTCGTTCCAATGCCGGCGCACGCCATTTGTATGAAAAACTCGGTTTCACACCGCTGGGCGTTATCCCCGAAGGCTTCCGCATGAAAGACGGTTCCTATGAGGATATTGTTCCTTATTATCATACCCTATAATCCATCCGCGAAAGAGCGGCGGCAGCATTTCAAAAAATAAAAAAATATTTAAAAAATATCTTGACAAACCCATATAAATCCTGTATAATGATTTATGGTGTCTAATTTTTTTGGAATAAGGACAATCAATCGGGATTGTTGAATCGAACAGGGAGGTGCTATAATATGAAAATGACATTTCAACCGAAAAAGCGTCAGAGAGCAAAAGAACACGGCTTCAGAAAAAGAATGGCTACTAAATCGGGAAGAAAGATTTTGGCTTCAAGAAGACAAAAAGGCAGAAAGTCTTTGACAGCGTAAGCGGATTAATAACCGGGCAAAAAGCTATGCGCTTTTTGCCTTTTATATTATAATCGAAATTATGAAAATTACAGAGAATACAGAAAGCCTGAAACGAAACAATGATTTTCGTCGGCTTTACCGCAGAGGAAAAAATGCCGTTGGCGGCTATACGGCGGTCTACGTCATGAAAAACCGGCTCGGTCAAAACCGTCTTGGTCTGACCGTCAGCAAAACCGTCGGCAAAGCTACCGTGCGCAGCAGAACCAAACGCCTTTTGCGCGAATGTTACCGCGGCGTTTCGGACAAGCTCCCCTCCGGCTATGATTTTATCTTCGTGGCAAGGAGCAGAGCCGTCGGGAAATCACTGGATCAGCTTCAGCGGGATTTGAGCTACGTGCTTAAAAAATTAGAAGTTATAAAATAATGAAACGGATTCTCATATTTTTAATTGATTTTTACAGACACCATATTTCACCGTATAAGGGCGGAGCTTGCTGCAGATTTATTCCGACCTGTTCACAATACGCTAAAGAAGCGATCGAAAAATACGGTGCCTGCAAGGGCGGATATCTCGCCGTCAGACGGCTTCTCCGATGTCACCCCTTTCATAAAGGCGGGTATGATCCCGTACCATAACACAATGCAGCAGAGAGGAAACAGGACGTATGTTTGAATATCTGATTACACGTCCCCTGGGCTGGATCATCGAACAGATTTACAGCCTTGTGGCAAATTATGGTTTTGCGATTATTATATTTACTGTCATCATTAAGCTAATACTGCTTCCGCTGAATGTAAAATCGCAGAAAGCAATGAGAAAGCAGCAAAAAATACAACCGGTTTTACAGGAATTACAAAAAAAATATGCAAATGATCAGGAAAAGCTGCAAAAAGAAATGATGAAGCTCTATAAAGAGAACAACATCTCCATGACCGGCGGTTGTCTGCCGATGCTCATTCAGATGCCAATTCTGGTAGGTCTTTATCAGGTTATCCAAAAACCGCTCTCCTATCTGATTGGCGTAGACTGGATGCAGCAAGCAGTAATCGACAAGGTGTACATGCTCCGTGATGCGATGGCGGCGTCTATCGGAAATCTGGCAACCCAGACAGAAGAAATGCTGGCAAGAGCATCACAGATACAGCTTTCCCAATGGGCAAATATCGTAAACGGTCCGAACGATCCGTGGGTAATCAACTTCAATTTCTTAGGATTGAACCTGGCAAACACGCCGTCAGCCGCATTAAATTACATTATGCGCCTTGACTTTTCGGACTGGAGCATCATTGCATTATTGTTAATTCCGATTCTCGCGATTGTATCGCAGCTTCTTACAACCAAGCTGACGCAGGTACAGAGCGGACAGACGAATGACAATGATTCATCCAATACCGCAAACCAAATGAGTAAGTCAATGATGATGATGATGCCGATCATGACGGGAGTCTTTACTTTCACACTCCCCTCCGGAATCGGAATTTACTGGATCATCTCATCCTTGGTGCAGTTAGTACAGCAGCTTGCTTTAAACAAATATTTTGATAGTAAAGGGGACGACATTGAAATAAAAACCCCGGAAAGGAAGCAGCTCCATGGAAAAAAGAGCAAAAAACGTTGAAACAGCAATTGCAGAAGCGTTAAAAGAATTGAACGTAACACAGGACAAAGTAAATATTGAAATCATCGAAGAAGGCAGCAAAGGCTTTTTAGGCTTGGGCGCAAAGGACGCGGTGATCCGCGTAACGCTGAAAGAGAGCGCACCGGCTGCACCGAAGGTTCAGCAACCGCAGGCAGCCGCACCGATCACTGAGAAAAAGCCCGTTGCGAAAAAAGCACCGCGGAGAGTGGTAAAAACCGATATGGGAACGCCGGAAGAAGCGGCAAAGAAATTCCTCGGTGACATTTTCAAGGCAATGGATCTGGAGGTTCAGATTACAACCCGAACCGAAGATGACACGATCATCATTGAGCTTGCCGGTGACAACATGGGAATCGTAATCGGCAAAAGAGGTGACACGCTAGACAGCCTTCAGTATCTGACTTCATTGGTTGTCAACCAATGCTCGGAGGATTATATTAAAGTATCCATTGATACGGAAAACTATCGTGAAAAGAGAACGGAAGCCTTACTGGCATTATCCAACCGTTTGGCGGAAAAGGTTGAGAAAACAGGAAGAAAGTTCACTTTGGAGCCGATGAATCCTTACGAAAGACGGATTATCCACTCCAACCTTCAGGACAACCCTGCCGTTACTACCTATTCCATCGGTCAGGAGCCATACAGAAAGGTCGTTATTGCCGCAAAGAATGCAAAGCCTGCATTTAAAAAGAACGGCAGCTATCACAAAAACAGAAAACCCCGGCATGATTTTGATACTTCGGAACGCCATGCATCCTACAAGAGCACGGTATCGGACTATAAAGAGAACGTAAAGAAATCCGAAGAACCCGTAACCGCCGAGAAAAAAGGAAGCTACACAACCACCTATAAGGCGGACTTCAAACCGCAGCAGCACAAAGCACAGTATGCCTCATTCGAGGAATACCTCGCAGCGCAGGAAGCGGCAAAGAACGAAGATTAATGAATACAGCCGGAACACCTTGCATAGATTGTTATGCAGACGTTTCCGGCTGTTTTGTTATTCGAGAATCCGTCTGATTCATCTCCCGGTCTTACGATTACAAATCGTATAATTACACAGAAAGGAAAAAATCTATAATGAAAAAATTTATCTCCTCTATTCTCGCCGCAGCTGTCTGTTTTTCCTCTGTCGCCTTTGCAAAATCCGACAGTCTGATAGACGGCAATATTGATAAAATGCGTGATCTGCTCTATGAAAAGGACTTTCGTGTGTTTACGGAAAACTCACCGGAATGTTCCGTCTATTATGGCGCGAAGTTCGAGCCGCGCTCCGGCGTTATTCTTGGCACGCCCGAAAACTGCAAATTCGAAGGCATTAACAACGGTATCAACACCTGCTATGACTGGTTTGTTCCATCGGATGAAATCACCAATGATCGGGTGGCACGCGAGGAAATCGCCGAAGTTCCGAGCAATCACACTGAATTAATCGGATGGAACTGGAATTTCAGTTCGCAAAAACCCATCGACATGAACCGCTACGAAAACTATATCAAAAATTATATTGATCGGCTCGCCGCAATGGGCAAGGATATTTTACTGGTATTCGGAAAAGAAATGAATATTGACGATAATTTCCTGGATGAGCAAGTGTTTATTGATTGCTTCCGCTATGTTGCAAACTATGCCCATACCAAGGAAAACATCGCGATGGTCTGGGCGCCCAACGACACCGGCGGTCTGGATACGCAGCTGATTGATTTTTATCCCGGCAGCGAGTATGTCGATTGGATCGGTTGCAGCCTATACACCATGCCCCATTTCACCGGGAATAAGCATGCCGATGACGGCGCCAATATGTGCTTTATTATGGGCGATTACGCCAATCCGGTCATGCGCGCAAAGGTGATTCATCGCTTTATGACCGAATACGGAATCCAAAAACCGGTATTTATCACCGAGGGCGGCGTTGGCTATGTAGATCCGGATGGAACGGATTATACCGACTGGTCGGTGCAGCAGCTGCGGAAATACTACGGTGAGTTGGTTCGCGTTTATCCCGAATTTAAGTGCATTGTGTCTTTCAACAACTATGTAGCGGACGGTGATTACTATCGTTATGACATGGGTAATAATCCCACGCTGCTGGAGAATATGCAGTATCTGGCACAGGATCCGATTTTTATCACTCATTACCCCGATAACGCTCCGATTTCTTATACCGAGGTCTTTGACGGGATTGATTTTATCGACAAAATCAAAATTTCGGCATACGGATACATGCCGAAAAATCAATGGATGACGGTAAGATACATTATTGATGATGAGGTGGTTAAGGAAACCTCCTATCCGCCGTATCCCTATGAAACCACAAACATGACCGAGGGAAACCATCATCTCCGCACCGAATTTTACCGCGACGGCGACTTGGTGCGTGCATTGGACTATGACTTTGGTTTTAAGCGCACGCCGCCTGAGCCGCAGCGTGTGTATCATGATGAGGCGGATTCCGGCAGCTGCAAATTCTCGGATATGAACGATATGCCTGCCGAGATGAAAAACGCCGCCGCGAAGCTTTCCGAAAAAGGAATTATCACCGGAAAAAGCACCGAACACTTTGCCCCCTCCGATAATGTCACTCGTGCAGAGCTGGCAGCCATGCTGTCACGCGCATTTCAACTCAATAACGGTACTGCGGAATTTGGGGATGTTGTGGCAGATGCCTGGTATCATCCGTATGTTGCCGCGGTCGGTACCGCCGGAATTATGAACGGCTTTGAAAACGGGAATTTTGATCCCAATGCCTCAATCACGAACGAACAGCTTTCAGCCGTGACGGCGCGTTATCGGCTCGCTCACGGCGGACTGATGCCGAATCTGGCATTAACCTTTGCGGATTCCGTCAGCGACTGGGCGCAGGATTTTGTCCGTGTTGCCGTAGCGGACGGCTTTGCCTTGCCTTACGATGACAATACTTTCAAGGGCGGAAAATCCGTAACACGCGGCGATTGCGCCGTAATTCTCAATCGTCTTTTGGCGATATTGCAATAAGAATTAAGGAGCCGAAAAACATCGGCTCCTTAATTTTTTTCAATAATGCGAACCCAAAAGCACCTTATTCTGTCGTTTCCAGAATCTTTGCCAGGCGATACATCACTGTGCAAACCCAAAGCTTTTCATCATTCAAATTCAGTCCCGCTCCCGTGCCTTTGATAATACCGCGTTCCACGCACCACTGCACCGCTTCATGCGCCCACTGCGGCATATTTTTATCGACATAGTTATAAATCATCGGATGCTCCAGGGTGTATAATCTCGGCTCCAATTGATGATTTATAATATCATAAGCATTGGTAAGCGATTTATCAATCGCGTCTACCCTTGCTTTTAATGCATTAAACTGCTCCATATCCATTTTCTCCTCTTCAATCAACGCCCAGTCGGGGTTTCCATATCCTAAAATTCTTGAATACCCCATCGAATAGCTCTTTGCGCAAAACGCACCACCGTTAGCAATCGCCATATTGCCCTCTGCGGTATTTCCCTCGTATGTGTAGACCCTGCCGCCGCTGCACGCATAAACAATGCCTGTATGCGTACTGACAGAGCCGTTCCAGAAAAAGATAATATCTCCGGGTTGGGGCGTATACCCTGCCCGATCATGCCAGCGTCCGCGCTTTTTCCAATCATTCACGCCATACGGGCAATAGGCATACGGCGTCAGAATTTTTGACGCCTTTTCATATCCCAGTGCATCGTAAAAAATCACCGTTACCGCGACCGCACACCACGGCTGCCCCTGATAATTTCCAAATCCGTATTCCGCATATTTTTTTGCAAAAATCGTATAATTCGCACTGCCCGAATTGGCAGTTTTATCTTCAAGCATGGAATTGCTTGCTTTCTCCAAATAGCCGACATAGCTTTTTGCCAGCGCAAGCACCTTGCCCACCTCACTCATCCTCCTCGCCTCCTTTTTATTACGCAAAAATTCCATGATCTCCTATTTATATAGTACGGAAGATGAAATCGTTTTGTTACTGAGTTATTGAATGAAATAAAAACAACAAAACTACGCATATGTATTTGTATAATTTAACTATGTACATAGTCAAATTAATATATTATAATAAAAAAGAATATAAAGTCTTGATAGATTTAAGGTTGAAAAGAGGTGTTTTTTTATGCCTGATGATAAAAAAAGCAAAAAAACTTTATATGACATAGAGTATGCAAAAAACAAACTAAAGAGAATCCCCTTAGATGTGACAAAAGAAAAATATGCTGATATAAAAAAGGCAGCAGAAAATTCAAATGAGAGCGTAAATGGATTTATTAAAAAAGCAATTGATATGCGCCTAAAAAATGATGAATAAAATTCAAAGCGGTCAAAGCTGCTCTTTTCCTATCTAAATGTACCGCACGAAAATTCAACCGTTTTTCGCTCTATTCCGGCTCAAACATCCGCTACGCTGCGCGGAGTAGAACTCGCCTCTATAGACTGAAAAACAGTTGAATTTTCTATCCAAAGTTTTATTTCATATTGTGTTCTTTTTTATTCGTCAATGAAACCGAAAAATCAATTTCTGGATTCCCGGATCAAACAAATTCTCTCGCGTAACTTTCGTCACAGCCGTATGAATCTGTTTTTCACCATCACCCTCACCGGAAACAAGCTCCGCCGCCTTTTCAACGCCCAAATACCCGATTGCAAACGGATTCTGAACAATCAGCGTATCCATTTCCCCCGTTTCGAGCATCTCAATAGACGCTATATTGGTATCAAATCCCACTCCCTGTACCTTATCGGCTAAGGAAAGCTGTTTAATCGCATTGCCGATTCCCAACGTCATCCACTCATTAAATCCGACCAATACGTTAATCTCCGGATTGTTCTTCAGCAGCGACACCGCTCCTGCCGTTGCACTTTCCGTATTGCTTGAAACATTCACCGCCGCCGCGATTTCAGCATTGGGAATCCCCTTGATATACTCCCGAAACCCCTCCTCGCGCTGTCTGCCATTGTCGGTGCTTTCATAGTAATTCAGCAGTCCAATCCGAATGTTGCTTTCCGGTGCAAATCCCTTGACAGCCGCCTCTCCGGCAACACGCCCTGCCGTAAAATTATCCGTTCCGATAAACATACTGACCTGCTTGGAATCGACATCGCTGTCAATCGTAACAACCTTGACGCCGCTGCGCACCGCTTCATCCACGGTTTCGGCGGATTTCTCGAAGTCAATCGCCGAAAGCACAATCGCGTCCGCACCGTTTTGAACCGCCTTTGCAATCAGCTCGTTCTGAACAACGTAATCCTCTTCGTTTTCCGGTCCCTCAAAGCTGACCGAAACATTGTACTCCGTTGCCGCCGATTCCACGCCGCTCTTTACCGTATGCCAAAAATCCGAGTCAACTGCCTTGACAATCACTGCAATCTCTTTCTTGTCGTTCTCCCCACCGGCACAGGAGCATAACGCCGCCGTCAGCAGCATGCATAAAAGCAATAATAAGATGTTATTCTTTCTCATTTCCAATACTCCTTTCGGTCGCCGAAATTCAGCCGTTTTTTTCTTGCTCCGCCGTAATCTTCGGGATTCTCGCGATGACGGTAGTCCCTACATCCAATTCACTCCGGATCGTCAAGCCATACTTATCGCCAAAGTAAATTTTCAGCCGATCATTCACATTTTTCACGCCAATCCCACTGGAATCACTGCGCTCCTTTTGTAAAATCCGCCGACATTGCTCCTCCGTCATTCCCACGCCATTGTCTGACACCGTAATCAAAATATCCTTTTCATCATCCGGCGCCTGCTGAACCGAAATTTTAATTTCGCCATCATCCACCAATCGGTCAATGCCATGATAAATCGCATTCTCGATCAGCGGCTGCACCGTAATTTTGTTGCATAAATATTTCTCCAGTGCAGGATCAATATCAAAACTGTAGACAAACTGATCCCGATACCGAAAGCTTTGTATGATCAGATAATTCTGCGCATGACGCATTTCATCCTTGATCGTAATCAGCTCATGACCGCGGCTGATACTGATTCGGAATAACCGCGCCAGTGCACTGACCATTTTTGACGCTTCCTCAGTCTTTCCCTGCTCGCACATCCATTGGATGGAATCGAGCGTGTTATACAGAAAATGCGGATTGATCTGCGCCTGAAGCGCCTTCAATTCTGTTTTCCGAAGCTCCGTTTCCTCCTTGCGGACGCGCTCCATCAGCTTTTGGATTCTGCCCGACATATGCTCAAATGAAACGGAAAGAACCCTTAATTCCGTTACCGTTTCCGTACCGCCCAAAAAGCGGAAATGATCCGCGTCAGTTTCAAACTGCTTCATCGCCCGAATCAGCGACTGAACCGGCCGATTGACAATGCGCGAATAAATCGCAAGAACAAGCAGCGCAATCATCGCGCAGCTGAAAAAAGCAATCAGAATACTGATAATGATCTGTGTTCTGCGCTCTGCCGCCAGCTCATCCGTAAAGCTGACTCCCACAATACGCCACCTCTGATCCTCCGTGGATTTCAGCGTATAAATAACATTCTTCTCATAACTGCTCCCCTCCGGAAGTGTGGAGAGAAACTCCGTATTTTCCTCTTTTAATCCCGAAAACAGAAGCTGCTGCTGCGGATGGTAAACCATGCCGCCATCCTTATCAATAATAAAACAATATCCTCGCCTGCCGACACTGACGCGATCAATATTCTTTGCAATTTCGGAAAAGTTAAAATCAACAGCAATATAAGCGCCGGCTCCCAAAACCGGCGGCTCTGCTTTGACCGCAACCGTCACCACCCAGGGATATTCGCCCTCAAAAAGCGTCTGCACATGCGGCGCGGAAATCGCGACCCCCTCCGCACTCTCAAACAGCTTTTTGTCAAAGGACAAATCGCGGTAAACCACACTCTTACGCACCTCGCCGCTGCCGGTACAACCGATAATTTCCCCATTCTCGCCATATACCGTCACCGCATAAATATCCTCTTGAATGGATGTCAGCGTAGAGATTTTATTCTCAAATTCCGCCGCACTCTCCATTTTCCCGATTGCCCCATGAATCAGCGTCAGCTTTTGTTTCATCGAATCAAAATAATGATTGATCGACATCTGCGTCTGACCCACCGCCTGCTCGGAGCTTAGATAAGCGTCGCGCATCAGCGCATGACTGTAGACCGACGCAAAAACCGCAATACAAACCGAAACCGCCGCAATTGCCGCGGCTGTAACGGAAAGCACGGTAATAGCAGATAAGCTGACGGAAAAACGGCGGCTCTTTCTCATAACGATAAACATCCTTTCACAAGCTTCTCAAATCTCATAAAATCACACATTCCGGCTCGTGCTTCTGACCTTGTTGGGCGATTCGCCGTAAAACTTCTTAAAGCAATAGCTGAAATAGTGCTGATCACTGTAGCCGCACTTCTCGGCAATCTCCAAAATTTTCATCGTGGAGCATACCAACAGGTCATACGCGGTTTTCATCCGCCGCTCGGTCAGCAGCGTGATAAAATTCTTTTTCTTCGTTTTCTTAATCAGCGCACTCAAATAATTGGGACTGACCGCCAATTCGTTGCTGACTCCGGTCAGGGAAAGCTCCTCATCGGAGAACCGTTCATTAATAATCTGCACAACGCGATCGCAAAGCACCTCGGATTCGCGCCGCTGCAAATTCGAAATAAACGACTTTGCATTTTCGCAAAAATCAATTAATTCGTTTTTGATTCCCGTCTGGCTGCTATATGATGTTACACGCGTAAAAATCGGATTTGCTGAAAACAACTCCAGAATCTCCGCTTTGTCGTCCGTAACATTGCTGACTACGCGATAAACCGTCGCAATAATCTGCATCACCAATAAATCCGCATTCTCCGGCGTATTACTGGTAAAAATCTCACTGATAAACGCGTCAATTGCGCCGCTTTGCCCTACCTTTAAAAGCTGTTCCAGTTTTAGTATGGTCTTTTCCAGCTGATCAATTTCAAATTCACCGTCACGCTCCTGGTCGTTAATAAAACGCACCTCGCCGGCGCCGTCAGTAGTATATCTTCTCGCAGTGACTGCTTGAAAATAAGCGCCCGCGCATCCGGATAATGCCGAAAATTCACGGCTGATTCCAATCGTACAGCTTTGATTTAACATTCTTTTCGCGGTCTGCACCGTTTCACGAAGCGGCAGCTCCAGAATATTCGACATCTCGCCCTCATTCTGCGTTACCACCAGCGTCACGGCTCTTCCGTAAACAATAAAGCTGACCGAATACAAGTAATGCGACAGAACCGTATCTATAAAATCCGCATGCTCCTTGCCGGTGCAGGAAACTCCGTCACTGTTTTTAAATTTTGAAACAAGCACGCAAAAACGAGGGGATGTCCCCTTTTTGATAATACCCAATTCCTCCGCACGCGCCGTCAGCTCCGCCTCCTCCGGCTGTTCCTCATTGCTCCCCAGCATCAGCGGCAGCAAAAACCGATCTAACGACAGCCTGTGCAGCTGTTTTTGCAAGTCCGCGTCCGGCGCGGCAATCACGCTGCCGAGTTTTTCATCCATCCGGCGGCGTATTTCAAAAAGCTCCTCCGACATTTCCGCCGACGAAATCGGCTTCAGAAGGTAGCTGATAATATTATAGTTGATCGCTGTCTGAGCATATTCAAAGCTATCGTATCCGCTTAAAATTACGATTTGCGTTGCCGGCCGCAGCTCACGCACACGCGCCGCAAGCTCCAGACCGGAAATCATCGGCATCTTAATATCGGTAAGAATCAAATCCGGCTCCAGACTTTCCACAACATCCAGTGCCTCAACGCCGTTTTCCGCTTCTCCGATGACCTCAAACCCGGCAGCCGCCCAATTGACTCTCTCAATCAGCGCACGCCGCTGGTCATGCTCGTCCTCTACGACAAGAACGGTATAATTCATTGTAATCTCCATTCCGCCGCCATGCTCCGGCGGCATAAATCGTGTTTTTTGCCGAAAAAATCAATCATTCGTCTATATATTTTCAGTATACCATCAAATGTCTGAAAAATCAATCATTTTTTCCGCAGCCATGAATTAAAATTCCTGCCATAAAAAACAAACCCTGTTTTCAGCCTACCGTAAAACGCAATTTCGGCACGCTTCGGGGGCTTGAGTCAGAGAAAGGAGAGAAACGGGTGTCCGAACCGTTGTACAGTCCGTCCCATTTCGAAAACTCATACTATCATGCCGTCCTCCGCGCCAACGATAAGCTGGAAACAGGGTTTGTTTTGAGATTCTTTATTTCTGCCATCCGGCATAAAGCGTCATGCTGCCCGTCACCGGATCATTCTCCGCGTCCCATTTTTGGGTGCAGTCCCGATCGGTGTACCAACCGGTAAACTGCCATCCCTCCTTGACCGGATCCTCCGGCGCAACGGTTTCGGAATACATCGCCTTGACCGGCTCAATATAAGAACCGCCATCCGTATCGAATTTGACCGTAAATCCGTTATTGCTGACAATAAAGATTCCGGCTGCAATCAATACCGCAATCAGGGAAGTTACCATGATATTCGCGGCCTTGACCGACATATTCACCTTTGCATATAATCCGCCCGTGCGGCGCACCGGCGCCTCTGCCGTTGTATGATTTGTTTCCGTCATCATGATAACCTCCATTCAATTCCTTATTTCCGTGCCAGATACTTCCGCATATCAATTGCACAAGCAACCAGGATAATCAAACCCTTGATAACATAAAGCATGTTCGCGTCTACGGATAAGAAATTCAAGCCTACGAAAATGATCTGTAACAGGAACACGCCGATTACGATACCGCTGATTTTACCGGTACCGCCGACAAACGATACACCGCCGATAACGCAGGCTGCAATCGCGTCAGATTCATAGTTCAGACCGGTGTTAGCCGAACAGGAAGCAATACGCGCACCCTCGATAAATCCGGTAATACCGTACATTGCGCCGGCAAGCACAAATACCATAACGATTGTCCAGAATACGTTTACGCCCGAAACGTTCGCCGCTTCTTCATTGGAACCTACCGCAAACATGTTCTTACCGAACTTTGTTTTATTCCAGATAACCCACATAATCGCCGTCAGTATAATCGAATACAGCACATATTTCGGAATGGCGACATTCCCGATTTTAAAGAGCGTACCGCGGACAAAATCGGTATAGGACGCGTCCAGACCGGAAAGCGTCTGACCGTTGTTACCGCCGAGCATCAAATACATCAGCACCAAACCGAATACGATCAGCTGTGTTGATAAGGTTACGATAAACGGGTGCAGCTTGAATTTTGCTACAAAGAAACCGTTTACAAAGCCGATTGCCGCGCCGACTGCAATCACGAGCAGTAAAACAACCCACAGCGGCATAACGCCCATGTTCGGGAAAATCTTGTTGGCATAACCAACCATCTGCAAAAGTGATGCCGCGATACAGGCGGTTAAGCCTACGCATCGTCCGGCTGAAATATCGGTACCGGTTAGTACAATCGCTCCGGCAATACCCAAAGCAATGGGTAACTTCGCCGCGGTCAGTGAAATGATATTCACGATCGAGGACATCGAAAGGAATGCCGGTACACGGATCGCGATATAAATAACAGCGATTAAAATGATAATATACATTGCATTGTTAAAGAGTAAATCTGTAATTACTCTGCGCTTATCTGCCGGGGATTTCTCCTTGAATGTGTCCAGCCATGCAGACAGGCGGCTTTTTTCCATTGCGTCTGACATCTGTCTTTCCTCCAATTCTTTAGAATCATACATATTTTGCGGCAAGCGTCATGATTTCCTCCTGCGAGGCCGTCGCCGCGTCTACTTCTCCGGCAAGCTTGCCTCCCGACATAACTAAAATCCGGTCGCAAACTCCCAGCAGCTCCGGCATCTCCGAAGATACCATAATAACCGTTTTCCCTTTCTTGGCAAGGTCAATAATCAGCTGATAAATCTCATACTTCGCCCCGACATCAATTCCACGCGTCGGCTCATCCAAAAGCAGCACCGTCGGCTCTGTCAAAAGCCAGCGCCCCAAAATAACCTTCTGCTGATTTCCTCCCGAAAGAGTTCGGATTTTCGTTTCCTGGTTCGGCGTCTTAACGCGCATCGCCTTGATACACCAATCGGTGTTCTTCTTCAGCTTTGCCTTGCTCAAAAACGGCCCGACCTTACATTTATTCAAGCTGGAGATTGTTGTGTTCTCCCTGATATTCAAAATCCCGAAAATTCCCGTTGCACGGCGTTCCTCCGTCAGCAGCGCAAAGCCGTTTTTGATGGATTCACCTGCGTTTCGGTTTCGGATCGGCTTGCCGTCCAGCGTCATTGTTCCGCTCCGCCTTGTCGCAATACCGAAAATGTTTTCCAAAAGCTCCGTCCGTCCCGAACCGTCCAGTCCGGCAACACCGAGAATCTCACCACGCCGCGCCGTAAACGATACGTCCCGAAGCTTGGAATACTCTGCCGAAAGCCCCTTGACCTCCAGCAGCGGAGCGCCGATTTCATTATCCTTCGGCGGATAAATATTCGTCAGCTCACGTCCTACCATCAGCTTGATAATTTCATCCATCGTCAGATTCTTTGCCTCACGCGTTGCAATCCATTTTCCGTCACGCATGATGGTCACATCATCGGAGATCCGCAGGATTTCCGCCATCTTATGCGAAATATAGATGATCGCACACCCCTGATCGCGAAGCATGTTGATGATCCGGAAAAGATGCTCAACCTCCTCCTCGGTAAGTGATGAGGTCGGCTCATCAAATACGATAACCTTTGCATTATATGAAACCGCCTTTGCGATTTCCACCATCTGCCGCTGCGATACCGGCATCGCACTCATGACCGTTTTCGGATCGACATTCAATTCAAGCTTTTCAAAAATTTCTTTTGTCGCCTGATACATTTTCTTTTCGCTCGTAATCGGAATCCCCGGAGCAATTGTCGGGAATCGTCCCAGCCACATATTGTCCATAACATTCCGCTTCAAAGCCTGGTTCAATTCCTGGTGCACCATGGCAACGCCGTTTTCCAGTGCGTCCTTGGAATTTTTAAAATTAACTTCTTTCCCGTCAAGATAAATATTTCCGGAATCCTTGTTATAAACGCCAAAAAGACACTTCATCAAGGTAGATTTCCCGGCGCCGTTCTCGCCCATCAGCGCATGCACCGTTCCTGCCTTCACGGTAAGATTAACCTTGTCCAGCGCCTTCACGCCGGGGAAAGCCTTTTCGATGTTCTCCATTCTCAAAAGAACCGGTTTATCTTGATTTTCCTGAATATTACTGTTCTTGTTCATATCAGCCTGTACCCCGTTTCTTATCAAAGTCCCTGTCCGCTGTTGAGCGGTATTCGTGGTATGTAAAAAATAAGCAGTCATTCCCTTTCGGTTCGGCGCAGCTTTCGCTGATACCCCACGCCGAAGTATCGCTTAACGCCTGCTTATTTTGTTACATCAATGCTTGCCACCTGAAAGGTGGGCGGGGCGATCTGTGTATCGCCCCTATGATTTGACTTCTTACTGACCCATATAGGTTGCGTAAGGAATGTTCACTCTCCATGTTCCTACCAAATCTTCCTGATTCAAGCCGTCCAATGCATCCTTGCTGTCAAAGAAGTTCTGTGCAATCTGTGTGATTGCGGATGCCATACCGTCTGCGTCCTGCTTGATTGTACCGATCATGCTGCCCTTTGAGATTGCCTCTTTTGCCGCGTCGGTTGCGTCAACGCCGAATACCGGGATGGTCTTGCCGCTGCCGTTATTATAGCCTGCGGTCTGCAATGCGGAAACCGCACCGAGAGCCATTTCGTCATTGTTTGCGATAACCAGCTCTACCATATTGTTGTTTGCTATACTGTACTGCGCAAGAATTGTGCTCATATAATCTGTTGCCGCTGCGGAGGACCACTGACCGTTTTGGTCTACCAGGTATTTGTTGCTGTTGGAGGAATCATAGAATTGTAGCTCCGGCTTGCCGGCTGCTGTCAAAACCTTGTTCGCATCCTCAACACCGTACTGTGTACGAGCGATAGCTTCCATGTTACCCTCTTGACCCTTGAACATTACATAGCTGATTTTGCCGTCGCCGTTCAAATCTACCTTATCATAATTATCTACCAGATACTGTCCGATCATTTCGCCCTGCATATGACCTGCCATCTCATAATCCGTTCCGACAAATACGCACTTGTCATAGCTGCTGACAACGGATTCATCAACCGAACGGTTGAAGAAGATTACCGGGATGTCCTGTGCCTGCGCCTGATTGATAATGTTCTGCGCCGCATCGTTTGAACCGGTGTCCACCACATTCACTACAAGCAGCTTTGAACCCTTTGCGATTGCGGTTGTAACCTGCTCGGTCTGTGTTGTCTGGTTTCCGTTTGCGTCATAGTTCTGGAACTTCACGCCCTTTTCGGTCAAAAGCTTATCCATTGCCGAACGCACGCTTGAAATGTACGTATCGCTGTAGGTGTAATAGAACACCGCAATTTCTCCGCTTCCGCCGCCGCTGCCGCCTGTTCCGCCGCATGCCGTCAGTCCCAAAGCCATTGTAAGTGTTAAAACGATTGCCAATAACTTTTTCATGTTTCTTTCCCTTTCCTTTCTGTGCCGCCGGCACTTCGAAAAACCGCTCTCTCGTCCGCAGTTTCTCGCAACGTTGTAATTTTATAATTTTTTCGACGTTCTTTTTTCTTTGCTGTCGTTGATACCATTATAGTACGTTATGCACAAAAAGAAAATTGATTTTCTTATTTAAAAGGTATAAAATTTTATTCTTTCGTGTATTTTTTATGTAAAATAATTGTTTTGGAAAGAAATTCTCGTCATATTGCCAAATTTAAAAGTTTGTCTTTTGTATAAAATGCTCAATCAAGGATTACACCTTTTACAAGGAACAAATCCGCTGTCGATTGCCGCTTCACGGGAAGGCAGCTCCACGCGGTTTTCCTCTTTCGGAAGAGTCGCGCAATACGGACGGTGGAATTTGCCCGACCGTTTATTGCCGATATACTCAACCTTCTCCGCCGCCGGGGTTGCGGTTGCCTCCGGCACAGCGGTTGTCTGCACCGGCATGGCAGTCGGCTGCACCGTAACCACCGTTTCCGGTTCGGTCTTTCCAGTACATGCGGATAATGTGAATACTATGCAAATTGATATTAATATAGAAGATATTTGTTTCATCGTCTTAAACTTCCTTATCTTTTTTACTATTTTAACACATAATTCCTTCTTTGTCAATATACACGACATATATAGTTATGTATATTGACAAAGAAATAGTTTAAAATATCAGTATATGGGGTGATTACATGATTAGCGATAAAATAAAAATGCTCAGAGAGCAGTACAACTATAGTCAATCGGACTTGGCTGAAAAGCTGCATATTGCAAGAACCAGTGTTTTAGCGTGGGAGAATCAAACATCCGTCCCGGCAATGAAACATATCATTGCACTGGCTAAGCTATTTCGCGTTTCTACCGATTATTTATTGGAAGTAGAAAATAAGCGCATGCTTTCATTGGACGGATTAAACGAAGAAGAAATTAATATTATTTGCAATTTATTGAACTATTTCGACAAAGATAAAACATAAAAATGATAGGATGAATAATTATGGATAATAGCATTGATTTTCGCCGGGTTGGTATCCGAATCCAAAAATACCGATTAGAAAAAAATATGACACAAGAGAATTTAGCCGAACTGATTGATTCCTCTCAAAAATATTTGTCAACAGTAGAAGCCGGGAAACATCGACTATCCCTTGATATGGTTGTCTCCATTGCAAAAGCCTTAGAAATTCCGGTTGACCGCTTAATTGCCGATTATGATAACAGCAGCGATGAGAGTAATTTATATTTAATTCTCGATGAAATTCGCGGAATGAGTCCCAAACAGCTGGAAATGTTACGTGAAAATATTAAAACGATAAAAAAATTCGAAATCCGATAATTCATAAAAAGATTGCAATCCCACGGTTTTTCGCAATCTTTTTTTTCGTGCATTCAGCCTTGCCCGGCATAGCATGTGTTTTTTATTCTGTGCAGGCGAGTTCTACTCCGCGCAGCGTAGCGGATGTCTGAGCCGGAACCGAATCAAAAACACATGCTATGCCGCTCCCCACACCCCGATACTACCCCTCCGATAAAGAAATTGCATTTTACCCATCTGCGCGCATATGCTGATAATAGGAAAAAAAACGACTTTATGATTGTTCAATTGATGCTGCTCTCGCGGCGGCATGGAGGTGGTTTTATGTTCACAGTGTTTTTCGACTATATTCGCACTCTGCTGATTCTCGCCGGATATGTTTCCGGTTCGGCAACCTTTCCGAAACCGCTGACTGCGGAAGAAGAAAAGGAATATCTCGAAAAGTTCAAAAATGGGGATGAAAACGCAAAAAACATTCTGATCGAACGAAATCTGCGGCTTGTTGCGCATATCGCAAAAAAATACAATGGCGAAAAAAATCCGGAAGATTTGATCTCCATCGGCACAATCGGCTTGATTAAGGGCGTGAATACCTTTAACCCCGACAAAAATGCGCGCCTTTCTTCCTACATCGCGCGCTGCATCGAAAATGAAGTTCTGATGCACCTTCGTTCCTCCCAGAAACTGAACCGCGAAGTATCAATTGAAGATAGCATCGGCATTGATAAAGAGGGAAACAGTATGACATGGGCGGATGTGCTGATTCCGGAGGGGTATGACGTGCATGACGCCGTACAGTCGCATATCGACGCCGGAATCCTATATCGCGCAATGGATCGCGTACTCTCCGAGGAGGAAAAAAACATTTTGGTCTGGCGCTACGGACTGGGCAATTCCGCACGAAAAACGCAAAAAGAAGTTGCGGATATTTTGGGAATCAGCCGAAGTTATGTTTCCAGAATTGAAAAACGCTGCTTGAAAATGCTGTTTGACGAGCTGAAAAAGCAGATGTAAAAAATAAATGGGGGCAGCCAAGCCGCCCCCATGCAGAGTCATTGTGTCCAAATCATTGTGTATTGAATCTCGCCGTTAATCGGATCGCGGATTGCCCCATCAATTAAAAACCCATGATACCCGGCAAATTCCAACGTCCGCCTGTTTTTCATATAGACGTTCATATGCAGCAGCGTGTAGCTGTCCTTTACAAAATTCATCAGCGCCGTACCGATTCCGCGATTTTCATAATTGGGATCCACAAAAATCCCCCGAATCGAATTTGCGCTGTCCACGCTGATAAAACCGACAATTTTCCCGGTATCATCCGTGTAAACAAAATTGTCCTTTTCGTTCAGATACGTTTCCTTGGCAATGTCATAATGCTTCTGCCAAAAATTATTTTCAATAAAGGAATTGCCGTGCGTCAGTGACCGCATCCATAAATCCAGGATTTCATAAGTCTCCGACTGTTCCATACGTCTAATATTCATAATCAATCATCTTTCTTAAAATCAATCTGTTACCCACACTCTGGAATAGAGCGGGATATTCTCCACCAGCCAGTTAATGTCCTGGGGGTGTAATCTCACACAGCCGTGGGAAATCTGTACACCAACGCGTCCGTCATACTCGCCGCCGCCATAGTAAAGCAGCGTGGAGTGAAGCGCATAGCCGTTATAGAACCGCATAATCGGCCCAACATAGTAGCCGTCATAATCCCATGAGGTTTCACGGCTGAAATAATCAAACTGCCCCGTCACGGTCGGCGTATCGGGCGCACCGATTGCACAGGTGAACTCACCGATCGGAACCCATGTATGCTGCTGCCCCTTGTATGCCCGTACCTTGTATTCGGATTTGGATACCCAAATCAAATAATTGGTTTTCGAGCCAATCCCTTTTTGGTTTACATAAAACGAATTATAATAATCTGCCACCACTTGGGATTTTCCCATAATCACATCCAGATGATCGCCGAAATCCTTAACCTCCAGACCGGTTTCAAAAGCGTCCGCAAGGCTTCTGACCGGAACAAAGACATAACCGTCAATGGAGCGTGTGCTGCCGTTCATTTCCTTGTCCTTGCCAAAGAAATTCGTTACGGAAGAACCGATGTTGTAAGCGACCTCCTTGTTGCCGATATTTACCGCAACACTGTTATACTTGCCGTCATACCGAACGCTCAGCCCCAGATTTTCCGCAGCCTGCCGGACAGGAACATACGTCACCCCATCAATCAGCCGCGCCGCCGGAGAAAACTGTAACATTCCATACTGATTATATAAAACAACCGCTTTTTTGTATATCGGGTCGCCGGTCATAATAAATGAATTTCCGCAAACCGACTCGCCGTTATCATCTATGTAATGGTACGTTTCAATATAGAAAACATCCCCCCGATAATATACGGTGTCATAATATTGTAAGGAATTCAGTCCCTCAACCAACTTTACCTTAAAGGACTGTCCCAACGTATACTGCGGAACATTAAAATGCATCTCCAAACGATCGGTAATGCCGCCCACCCATTCTCTTTGGGTATCCAGCAGTACATCATCTACAGAATATAACTCAACCGTTGCAAAGGAATCCTGTACCAACGGATGCTTTTGCATATATAGTATCAGATTCACAGAGTTTGCCGTAAGCCCCGAAGATGCTTGTACCGGAGCTTCGGGTGCTGCGGTCGGCTCAGCCGGTTCAGCCGTTGCCTCTGTTTCCGGATCGGCAGTTGGCTCGGCGGTACTCTCTAAAATACTTTCGGCTGCAACCGTTTCGGGAGCCGCGGTCGGTTCCGAGTCCGGTTCCGCAAAGGCACAAATCCCCATGGATAGGAATACGGCGGTCAAAAGCGCAGTTAATCTTTTTTTCATAATCATATCATCCTTTCACCCTTTTGATGCAAGCATATTTTTACAATATCATTATATCATCTCGCGGCGCAATAATCAAGAAAAATAAAACAAAATGTGAACAAATTTTAAATAGATTCCGTTTTCCGATTTATATAAGATTTTTTAAGCTTTATTTAAGCTTTGCGGTTTATAATGGAAACAGAATCAAGGTTATTGTTACCCTATTGGCAGAATGTACTATTAGGGAACGAGATTTCATCTCTCACAAGGATATTCAAATTACAGATTCTACAATGACCTAATTTTTTACGAAAGGAGATCTATCAAATGAATGTAAGAATGAGAACACGGATTTTATCAATTCTGACAGCAGCTATTCTGCTGTCCGGAGTCGGCATACAGCGCCAAATCGTTCAGGCGGAAGAAATCACGGTAAAATATGACGGAGAAACCGTAAATTTCGATGTCCCGGCACAGATTATTGAGAATCGAATCATGGTGCCGATGCGAAAAATATTTGAAATTTTCGGATCAAAGGTAAAATGGGATCAGGATACGCAAACCATTACCGCACGAAAAAATGCCAAAACCATCACCATGACGATTGGCGATAGGGAAATCACATTGACCAAAAGCGATGGCACAATTGAAACCGTCACCTGTGATACCGCCCCCTGCGTGGTGAATAACCGAACGTTAATTCCGCTGCGTGCGGTCAGCGAGCTTTTAAATCTGGACGTCGACTGGAACCAAGAGGAGAAAACAGCGGAAATTACCGACACCTCGACAAGCGACGATTCCTGGAAAGACAATACGGGAACTGTTGATTTAAGCAGCGGAACCGTTTCCGGCAGCGGTATATCCATGAAGAATGGCGTTGTCACCATTACCGAGGGCGGAGATTTTACGATCACCGGCACTCTTTCGGACGGTTGTATTCATGTAAACACGAAGGATAAGGTCAAGCTTCGCCTTTCGGGTGCGAATATCACAAATCTCTCCGGCCCGGCGATTTATATCGAAAAAGCCGATAAAGCCTATATCACGATATCCAAGGACACGGTGAATACGCTGACAGACGGCGCGGAATATTCCGGTGATTACGCGGATTTAAACGGTTGTATTGTTTCAAAGGATACGCTTGAAATCAAAGGCAGCGGTGAACTAACGATTCAGTCCTCCGCTCATCGCGGAATCAAAGCCTCCGACAGTCTGAATATTGAAGGCGGCATAATCACTCTGCAATCCGCAAAAGACGGAATCAGCGTGAATGATACCTTCTCCATGAGCGACGGAACACTCAACATCACCACCGCCCAGGATGGAATTGCTTCGGACAGCATTGTGGATATTTCCGGCGGCACAATCAATATTACCACCACCGGCGAAGTAACCGCGTCGGAAAATGATTTCATGAAACGCCCCGGTCAGCAGACCGAGCAAACGGAAACCACCTCCGAAGACGAGGTTTCCTCCAAAGGAATCAAAGCCGACTGGCTGATGGATATTTCGGGCGGTACGATTCAAGTTTCCTCTACCGATCACGCGCTGAAATGCTCCAGTGACATCAATATTTCCGGCGGTACGCTAACCTTAAATTCCTCTGTAAAAAAAGGAATTAAGGGTGAGGGAAATGTTACGATTGACGGCGGCAAAATTGATATTACCCAATCTACAGAGGGAATCGAAAGTAAAAAAATTCTCACGATTAATGATGGTGAAATTCATATTAACGCCACTGATGACGGTTTGAATGCCGGCGGTCAAGGCGATAAAATGATGATGCCCAACGGCGGCAATTTCACACGCGGCGATCAGCAGCCAAACGGCGAAAACAGCCAGGGGACACAAAATAATATGCGTCCCGGTGGTCATCGCGGTCCAGGCGGAATGACGCCTCCGCAGGGACAGGAAAACCAAGACAATCAAACCCCTCCCGATTTTATGCAGGGACAAGAAAATAATATGACGCCACCCAAAAAACCGGAGGGACAGGAAAACGATATGACTCCTCCGGAGAAGCCGCAAGGCGATCCCTCGAATATGACTCCTCCCGAAAATGCACAGGGGCAGGAAAACGACATGACACCGCCCGAAAGACCGGATAACGGAAACATGCCGGCAGGCCCCGGCGGAATGTTCGGCAATTCCGAAAGCACCGAAAAGAGCAGCGAGCATCACATTCAGATTAACGGCGGCTATCTGTATATTAATGCAAAAGGCGATGGCATCGACTCCAACGGTTCTCTGTTTATCGACGGAGGGACAGTAATTGTTGACGGTTCCGAAAGCAATGGGGACAGTGCATTGGATTCAGACGGTGCATTGATGTGCGGCGGCGGAACGGTTATTGCGGTCGGCAGTGCCGGCATGGCAGAGGTTCCCAATTCCTCCTCCGCTCAAAATTCTCTGAGCATTTATTTCGGCGAAACACAAGCGGCAGGGACACTAATTCGTGTTGAGGATTCGGACGGAAACGAGGTTTTGACTTATAGCCCGGCAAAGGCATTCAGTCATGCGGTTGTATCCAGTTCCAAGCTTGAAACCGGAAAAACCTATCGGGTCTATGTCGGTGGAAATGCAACCGGAGATCAGCAGGACGGATTATTTGAGCAATGCTCCTACAGCGGCGGTACGCTTGTGGGCGAAGCTCAGATTTCCGGTGCAAAAACCGTGATCGGGACACAAAACAGCTTTGGTCGCAAACAGTAATTTTCAACCACGCGAAAAAGGGGATTAATCTCCCCTTTTCCGCATGATTACGGTTTTGTGAATAAAGTGTAAATTCATTTAAAGCATGTTGACACGCAAAAAAAAAGGTGCTAAAATATCATTGATCGAATGACAATAATGCTGTCGGTCAGTGGGTTTTTAAAGCTTTATACACATACTTTTATAAACGCTATTCATCGGGATAGCGTTCGTTTTGTTCATAATGAAGAATCATTCTTCATTACTCGAATTGTAAAAGATATTTTCGGGCTAAAAACAGCAATCTTGCAGAAAGAAATTGCATCTGCTTTTCAGTCTGTGTAGGCGAGTTCCGCGCAGCGTAGCGGATGTCTGAGCCGGAACAGAATGATAAGCAGATGCAATTTCCCACCCCCGATTTTACAATTCCCTATTACATTTTTTATTAGGAGGTTTCTATATGGAAGATACCCAAAACACCGAAGAATTGATGCTTTCCGATGACTCATCCGAGGAAAGCACACAGGCGGAGGAAACCGCATTGACTACAGAGGAAGAAGATACCGGAAACGATAAGAAATTTTCACTAAAGCGGCTTTGGGAAAAGCTGAAGAAGAAAAAGGTGATTGTGATTCTCATTATCATCGCCATTGTCGTTGCCGGTACTTTTGTTATTATACATAAAAAACAATCAGCAAAGAAAAACGCCGCAAATGAAATTCAAGTTACGGTTGAACGAAAGGATATTAAAAATACCGTTTCCGGTTCTTCCGTAATTCAGCCGAAGGATTCGTACAACGTTACGGCAATGGTTACCGGCGAAATCACAGCCGATACGTTCAGCGAGGGCGATGTCGTTAAGAAAAACGATATTCTATACCAAATTGATTCTGAAACAGTACAGCAATCGGTGCAGACAGCGCAAAATGCATTGGTGAAATCTCAAAACGCATTGGTAAAGGCACAGCAATCCTATCAAGATGCGCTCAAATCCAAAGGCGATAACTCTGCTAACAACAGCGGAAGTATCGCAACGGCAAAAAATGCCCTGGATAAGGCACAGCGCAGCTACAACGACTCTCTCACCAATTATAACGATCTCAGCGTAACGAGTACCCTGTCGGGAACGGTCAGCGAGGTTTTCGTTAAAGAGGGCGATACTGTCCAGAACGGTTCAAAAATCGCCTCGGTATATTCCGATAAATATATGAAGCTGCAAGTGCCGTTCAATGAGGACGACGCCGCCAAAGTCACCGTCGGTGCAGGCGCAACGGTAACCGTCGCCGGAACGGGCGATGAAATCTGGGGTTCGGTTACGGCGGTGGCTTCCGCAAATGTCGCAACAGACAGTCACGCGGTTGTACGCTATGTGACAATCGAACTGGAAAACCCCGGCGCATTAACGACAAGTGATAAAGCAACGGCAGTTGTCAACGGAGTTGCTTCCAATGATGTCGGCACTTTTGAATACATCAACACCGCAACGATCACCGCAAAAGCCTCCGGAACGGTTTCTCAATTGGGAATCACCGCAAAGGACAGCGTGTATAACGGTCAGGTTGTGGCGGTACTGGAATCCGACAGCATGGATACTACATTAAACAATGCCTTAGACGCCGTGGAGGACGCACAAGTGGCTTTGGAAAAAACCATTCGTTCCTCTGACGGTTCCTCCGATAATTCCGCAGTGTTAAGCGTACAGATTGCTTTAAATGACGCAAAGCTTTCGATCGAGGATTCAAAGCTTTCCGTTGAAAAAGCGAAGAAAAATCTGGAGGATTATACGATTAAAGCACCGATTGACGGTACGGTTGTTACAAAGAATAAGAAAAAAGGCGATAAATTGGAAAGCGGTTCGGCAGCAGCATCTTCCTCATCCGGAAACAGCAGTGCCATGGCGGTCATTTATGACTTATCCAGTCTAAAGCTGCAATTGGATGTAGACGAAACTGAGGTAAAGCAGGTTGCAGTCGGTCAATCCGTATCAATCACAGCCGATGCTCTGGAGGATAAAACCTTTACCGGAACGGTTACAAAAGTCGGAATTGACGGTACGTCCTCCAACGGCGTTACCACCTATCCGATTGATGTGGAAATTACCGATTACGGCGAACTTCTGCCGGGCATGAACGTCACGGCGGAAATCGTTGTTCAGGAAGTGAAAAATGTCCTTGCCATCCCGGTAAGCAGCCTGCAAAGAGGCGATGTTGTTTATGTAAAGGGTGAAAAAGAGGACAAGAGCGATAACGCGCCGGACGGTTATAAATCCGTAAAGGTTGTAACCGGTATTAATGATGAGGATTATATCGAAATCAAGTCCGGTTTGACCGAGGGTCAGGAACTAAAAGGAATCGAAATCCAGCAAACCGATGGCATGCAGCAGATGATGCAAGGCGGCATGGGTGACATGGGCGGAGGTCCTCCGGGCGGCGGCGGTGGCGGCGCTCCCGGCGGAGGAGGTCCCGGTGGCGGCCCCGGCGGTGGCGGCGGCGGTCCGAGATAGGAGGTTGAGAAAAATGCCTCCTTTGGTAGAACTGAAAAATATCTATAAAATATATCATATGGGAGATACCGAGATTCACGCCCTGGACGGAATCTCCCTTACGATTAACAAGGGCGAGTTTGTGGCGATTGTCGGACAGTCGGGAAGCGGAAAATCCACCTGCATGAACATTATCGGCTGTCTGGATGTCCCCTCAAAAGGAACCTATCGTTTAAACGGCAAAGACATCAGTAAATATTCAGATGATGAGCTTGCCGGAGTGCGGAACAAAATGCTGGGCTTTATCTTTCAGCAATACAATCTGCTCCCCAAGCTGACGGTCGAAGAAAACGTTGCACTGCCGCTGCTGTACGGCGGCTATAGCGATAAAGAGCAAAAGCGCCGGGCAATCGCGGCATTGAAAAAGGTCGGACTGGACGCCAAAGCCAAGAACCTGCCGACGCAGCTTTCCGGCGGTCAGCAGCAAAGAGTTTCCATCGCACGCGCATTGGCAGGCGATCCCTCTGTGATTCTTGCGGATGAGCCGACCGGTGCTTTGGATTCCCGAACCGGCCGTGAGGTTATGACGTTTTTGAGAAACCTCCATAAAGAAGGCAATACCATCGTTCTGATTACGCACGATAACTCCATTGCGGCTCAGGCAAAGCGCATCGTGCGAATCACGGACGGACGGATTGTTTATGATGGCCCGGCAGAGGGCGACAAAATTGTTGCGATGCAGGATCGCGCCGGGGAGGAGGAAACATAATGGGTATCGGAAAATGCTTTTCTATGGCGCTTGCCAGTATCACCAGTTCCAAAATGCGGTCATTCCTCACCATGCTGGGCATTATCATCGGTATTATGGCAGTTATTGTCCTGGTCAGCCTGATGAACGGTCTGACCGGTCAGGTGACGGACACCTTCCAAGAGATGGGTACGACCAGTATTAACGTTTCGATTATGTCCCGAGCGACTACTAAGCGATTAGATCCCGAGGACGCATTCGCTTTCGCTGAGGAAAACAGCCAGTATATTGCAAGCGTTTCACCGACCGTGAATTTCAATGCAGAATTAAAGGTCAACGGTTCGGACGATACAACGACCGCCTCCAGTGCAATCGGCGTTGCGGAAACCTATGCGGATATGAAGCAACTGGTTGTCGAACAGGGACGTTTTTTGCAATATGTGGACGTAGACCGCCAACAGCGCGTCTGTGTAATCGGTACATATGAAGCAAATGATCTATTCGGCGGCGCGGCAGTCGGGCAGCAGCTGAAAATCAACGGTCAGCTGTTTAAGGTAGTCGGCGTTTTGGAGGAAAAGGAAGACTCCACCTCCGGTTCGGCAGACGACTGTATTTATATTCCCTATACCACCGCGGCAAAAAAATTAAACGGCTCAGACGTGATCGGCAGCTATTTATTTACGGCAGTGGATGAGGACAGCGTTCCGACCGCGTCTACACTGCTCGAAAATTTATTGCAGAAAAAAATCGGAGACGATGATTATTATAAGGTTATCGACATGCTTTCCATGATCGACAGCATGACGGATATGATGGATACGATGAAATCGGTACTGGTGGCAATCGCAGGAATCTCCCTGCTGGTCGGCGGTATCGGAATTATGAATATCATGTTGGTATCGGTAACGGAGCGTACGCGAGAAATCGGCATTCGAAAATCCCTCGGCGCGCGCCAGATTCATATTATGACACAGTTCGTCATTGAAGCCGGAACGATCAGCTGTATCGGCGGAATTATCGGAATTATTTTAGGGGTTGCCTTTTCGGCAGTCGGCGGAAAGCTTCTGGATATTAACGCCTCTCCATCGGTCGGAGCGATTATCATATCCTTCACCATCTCCGCCGGAATCGGTGTCGCATTCGGATTCCTGCCGGCAAAGAAAGCAGCGAAGCTGAACCCGATTGACGCGCTGAGATATGATTAAACAAAAATTTTCCGGGTAATTATAATTACCTCAAAAGATTTCAGAAAGGATTTATATGCATGAAAAAGAGATTAATTTCCGGTATTCTTGCGGCGGCAATGACCTTTTCCCTGTCTGCGTTTGCGGCGTGGGATACGGACGAAAACGTGCTTTCGCTTTTGAACGGACTTAAAATTATGCAAGGGGATGGCAACGGCGATTATCGCCTGGAGGATTCCGTATCCCGTGCAGAGTTTGCAAAAGTGGTTGTTGCGGCTTCTGCGGCAAAAGACACAGTGGCAACGGGGCTTTTGATTTCGCCGTTCCGGGATGTAAAATATACCGACTGGTTTGCGCCGTATGTACAGGCAGCAGTCAGCGGCGGCTTATGCAAAGGCTATATTGACGGAACGTTCCATCCGAACGATACCGTAAGCTATGAAGAAGCGCTCACAATGCTGCTCAAAGCATTGGGCTACACCGATGATGATTTCGGTGTTTCGTGGCCCTATGGGCAAATCGGTATGGCGCAAAGTCTTGAAATTACCAAGAATGTCAACTCATCCATGGGTGAACCGCTGACGCGCGGACAGGTCGCACGATTGGTTTATAATACGCTCAATACCAAGCAAAAAAACAGCGTTTCCAAGCTGATTGCAATTTTTGATTGTAAAATTACCGAGGGCGTCACGATTATCGCCTCGCATAACGAGGATTCCTCGTTGGGGCCAGACAAAATTTATACTTCCATTGGAATCCTGGAAACAAACGATAACTTTAACAGCGATTTTGTCGGACGTCAAGGCGCTATTGTGACAAAGAACGATGATGATTTTGTAGCGTTTACGCCGCGCGATCAAAGCGAGGAAACACACACCGTCACAAATATCATCGGCAAGGATCTTGTTCTGGACGGACAGATTTACGATATTAACGAAAACACCACCGCCTACTATAAATCGCAGAGTATGACCTATGATACCATTGCGGCAAAGGCAAACAAGGGCGATTCCGTAAAAATCGTAAAAAGCTCCGGCGGATCTGTGGATTGTATTGTGCTGATTCCCAATCAGTCCGGCAGTACCGGCGTCAACAATCTGGATCGCTATGTGATTTATTCACTGCTCCAAAATGCGGTTGTATGCTATAAGGACGGCGGATTCCGTCAGATTGACGTAAAAGATACCACAACCTGCTATAAGGACACTATGCAGAGTACCTACGGCGCGGTGAAGTCCGACATGGAAATGGGCGATATTCTGTATGTTAAAATGAACGGTGATACGGTGGATTATGTAAGCTACGAAAAAGGCACGATGGAAGGTCCGGTAAAGGTAACGTCCTCGTCCTGGATGTCGCAGTTTGCAACCAACGCCTCCACACAGGTTATGCGTGATGGAAATAAGGTTTCCTCCTCATCCATTCTGACGAACGATATTGTATACTTCAGCAAGGATTTGAACATGATTCTGGCTTACACCGACAAGGTAACGGGCATTTATGAGTCCGCATCCCCGACTAAGGACGCGCCGACAAGCATCAAGCTATCCGGCAAGGAATATAAGATTGAAAGCGTTGAAGCCTTTAACGCACTTTCCTCCAGCGGAAGCTTTAAGATCGGTGATACCATTACCGTTCTGCTCGGCCGCAGCGGCGAAATCGCAGGCGTGGTTACGGCATCCGAAACAGCCGCGACCAACAAAGTCGGCTATGTCACCGGATACGGAACAAAGACCTTTACCAATAACCTCGGTCAGGAATACACCGGCTATTATGTACGCCTTGCAGGAACGGACGGTGTGGAAAGTGAATATGAGGTATCAAACAGCGGCAGTAGCAGCTATCTGGGCAGAGTGTGCAAAGTAACGTTTAAAGACGGAAAAGCCACTCTAAATGGAACGAGCGGTTCAGCTAATGTGAGCGGCGTAGTTTCCGGTTATAAAATCGGATCCACACCCCTATCGGAAAATGCTCGTATCATTGATACCGTGATTTCTAAAACATATGAAGTATCATCGTATCAAAGAATATATCCGCAAAGACTCAATGGTATTGATATAAAGTCCTCTAAGGTTTTGTATTGCGAAAAGAATGCAGCCGGAGAAATTACGGATCTGATTTTGAACGATGTAACCGGGGACGCATATCCTTACGGAATTGTGTATGATAAGAGTTCTAACATTATTAGTCATAAAGATGAAACTGATAGTACCAAAACAACACAAGAAGTAACCGGTGAAAGTTATACATTGGATTTCGGCGGCACAAAGCTATCCTATAACTTAATTCGGAAGATTGCAAAAGGAACGCCGATTTATGCCTTTATCAGCAACAATACTGTAAACCAAATTCAAGAGCTAAAAGCTTATTCGGGAAGAATATCCTCGCTGACTCATACAACAGCGCAGATTAATAACCAAAACTATACATTAAGCGATAAAGTTCTTGTATACAAAAAAGATCGTTCATTGAACATTCTTCAGATTACATTAGATGATGCGATTAACGGAAACTACCAACTGACAGCTTATTATGACAAAGCCGAATCAGATGGCGGAAGAATCCGAGTGATTATAGCACAGGACAAATAAACCTTTACCCCCTCAGAAATCCGATTCTGAGGGGGTTTGCTTTATTCGCAAAAAAATCCCCCGATTGAATCATCGGGGGATTTTTACAATCTCTATTTTATTTTACAATCAAGCTTTCGCCTGTCATCTCAGCAGGCTTTTCCAATCCCATCAAATCCAGCATCGTGGGGCAAAGATCACACAATCTTCCGTCGCGTACCTTAATATCTCCGGCACCGACAACAATCATCGGAACGGGATTCGTGGTATGTGCGGTGAATACGGCTTTTGTTCCCGGGTCAAACATGCGGTCGGCATTTCCGTGGTCAGCCGTAATAATAGCTTTGCCGCCTTTGGCAAGAATCTCTTTTACCATCCGTCCCACACATTCATCAACCGCTTCAACCGCCTTCACAGCCGCGTCAAACACGCCGGTATGACCTACCATATCGCAGTTTGCATAGTTCAAAATAATCACATCGAATTTATCCGAATCAATCGCGTCCACAACCGCGTCCGTTACTTCATAAGCGCTCATTTCAGGCTTCATATCAAATGTTTCCACATCCGGTGACTTAATCAAAATTCTTTCCTCGCCGGGGAACTGTTTTTCCTCGCCGCCGTTAAAGAAGAACGTAACATGCGCATATTTTTGGGTTTCGGCAATTCTCAGCTGGGTCATGCCCTTCTTAGAAATATACTCACCAAAAGTCATATGCAGCTGTTCGGGCGGATAAGCCACCGTAACATTCGGCATTTCCGCGTCATACTGTGCCATGCACACATAATTCAGTTTCTGATAGCCGCTCTTTCTCTCGAAGCCTTTAAACTCCGGATCTACAAACGTTCTTGTGATTTGTCTTGCGCGGTCGGGGCGGAAATTAAAGCAGATTACGCTATCACCCTCATGAATCATACCGTTTTTATCAACAACAGCAGGAACAACAAATTCATCAGTCACGTCATTCGCATAGGAATTTTTCATTGCCTGCACTGCATCTGTTTCCTGCACGCCCTCGCCCAGAACCATTGCGTCATAGGCTTTTTCTACTCGATCCCACGCGTTATCTCTATCCATCGCATAGAAACGTCCCATCACTGTAGCAACGCTGCCGACGCCGATTTTTTTCATCTCGTCAACCAGCTCCTGCATGAACTCAACGCCGGAAGTCGGCGGAACGTCACGTCCGTCCATAAAGCAATGCACATAAACCTTATCCAGTCCCTCTTTCTTTGCCATCTGAAGCAATCCGTAGAGGTGCTCGTTATGGGAGTGCACGCCGCCGTTTGAAAGCAGACCGATCAAGTGCAGCGCGGAATGGTTTTGCTTACACTGTTCCATTGCATTGAGCAATGTTTTATTTTCAAAGAACACTCCGTCTTGAATATCCTTTGAAATTTTAACGAGCATCTGATACACGATTCGACCTGCGCCGATATTGGTATGTCCGACCTCGCTGTTTCCCATTTGACCGTCCGGCAGACCGACATCCAGTCCGCTTGCCGAAAGCTGTGAATGGGGGCATTCTGCAAAAAATTTATCCAGATTCGGCTTTTTTGCCGCGGCAATTGCATTGCCCTCTGTTGTTTGATTCAAGCCAAAACCATCCATGATGATTAAGGCCATAGGTGATTTACTCATTTGGTTCATATCCTTTCATTGTTGTTTTTGGTTTTATTATTTTCTTTTTTTCTTGTCTTGATGTTTCGGTTGGTTTTTTTGTTTGGTTTTATTTTTTTGCTTTTTCTCGGTCACAACTCTCCCTACCCTCTCTTCTCCTAAGAGAGGGTCTCCAACCCC
>CAUGRT010000009.1 GCA_959602045.1 uncultured Clostridia bacterium
ATAATCTGACGATTTTTTCAACACTTTTTTATGAATTTTTAGAGGTTACCTTATGTGATTTTTGTTTGAAAATAAGGGAGTGAAATCAATGAGTGAAATCAATACAGTAAAACAAAAAAATGCATTGATCGTTGGCATAATAGGCTGCGTTTTGTTTGTAATCGGCGACTTCCTCTATGCTGCTGTTGATTCAAAGCAGAGCAGTGAAACGATCGGAATTATGATTAGGGTCGCCTATCTTGATATGAGCGTATGGCGCATGGCGGCAAGCATCATTTGCGGCATTGTCGGCACGGTGCTTTATTATGTGGGATTTCAGGAGATGTATCAGCTTTTAAAGATTTATATTTGCGAGCCGAAAGAGCAAAAATGGGTCAAAGGCTTTCGCATTGCCTATCTCACCGGTACGGTTTGTTGGGGGTACGTTCATTCTATGTTTATGAATACCGCGCTGATTTTTAAGTTTGTCTTTGAAAAATACGGCGATATACAAGCGGCGGCGGATATTGCCAACAAAGTATTCTATTGTAATGCCGCACCGATGCTTGCCGCTTTTATCATTGGCGACGGAATACTCTCGACCGTTATGATCGTGATGGTATGGAAGCGTATAATTCCGTTAAAAAGTATAGGTGCGCGTATTTTTGCCACGCTTTGTAATCCGATCGCCTGCGCCGGTATTGTCGGCAATCTTATGACGCTTTTGCCGTGGCCGATGAATCAGTTGGATGTCGGTTCTGAATCGGCCGGTCATGCATTGGTGCTGGTGTTGGGGCTGGTTCTGTTAAAGAAAATGAGCAATAACGGAGGGGTACGATGAAATACATAGGAATGCCGCTGGGGATGTGGGTGCTGTTTGAAAAATCTTTTCGGGAACAGCTTGAGGCTGTTCTCGGTTACGACCAAAAGACCGCAAAATCGATATCTCGCAATGCAAGATCAAAGTATAAGGATATTATACAGAGCTTGCCGAAGTTCGAAAAAGATGACCGTTTTCAGATCAATATTATAGGCTGTGCAATGCTGGCTGCTTTTATTCTTTCCATGCCGAAGCGCCCGAATGTTGATGAACTGACTGATTATTATGCAAAAGCGATGATGACAAAGCCGATGGAATGGTTTTGTCGGCAGAACGGAAAGAATAAATTCAGTGAACAGGATAAACAGGCGATGAAAGAAGCTGCCGCAAAAAAATACGCTGACCGTAATCCATATTCGTGGAATATGAATTATTACGAATATGCGGACGGCAGCGGCTATGAGGCGCGTTTTACGAAATGCGGAATCTGCGTGCTGATGAAAGAGCTGGGAATTTACGATCTCACACCGGCGCTTTGCCACCTTGACTATACAATGAGCGAAGCCGGCGAAGCATCCGTATTTGTGCGTGAATATACGCTTGCCACCGGCGGACCATACTGCGACTGCGGATACAAGAAGAGAATTTAATCATCCACTCAGCACGAAACCTCCTTGAATGGGTAAAAAAATCAATATTTTGCCGCAATTCTGTTATAGAATGAATAATTTTGTAATAGGAATAAATAAGACAAACATCAGCGGAGAGTCGGTTTGATCAGCAAGCCGGAATCCCTGCACGAAAGGAGCGGCATTTGATGAAAAACTTTTGCAGTCTTACAATTCAAGAGGCGGAGCATGAGGCACAAACCAATCTTCGAAACGGACTTACACGGGACGAAGTGAAAAAACGTCTTTCAAAGTACGGAAAAAACATATTGGAGGAAAAAAGGCGTAAGCCGCTAATTCTGCGGTTTTTGGCACAATTCAATGATTTTATGATTATTCTGCTGCTGGTCGCGGCGGCGGTATCTTATTTCACCTCCTTACTGGAGGGGGATGGCGATTTATGGGAACCGATTATTATTCTGGCGATTGTGGTGCTGAATGCATTGCTGGGCATTATTCAGGAGAGCCGCGCGCAGAAAAGCTTAGACGCGCTGAAAAAGCTTTCCACCCCTCATTCACGTGTGATCCGTGACGGAAATGAGATGAACATTGACAGCCGAGAGCTTTGTGTGGGCGATATTATTCACTTTTCTTCGGGAGATATTATCAGTGCGGATTGCCGCTTAATTTCCTCCAACAATCTGCTGATTGATGAATCGGCACTAACCGGAGAGTCGCTTCCGGTTGAAAAGGATTGTGAACGGGTTTTTTCTGAGATGACGCCGCTTGCGGATCGGCGAAATATGGTGTTTTCCTCTACCGCCGTGCTGGGCGGCAAGGGCGCCGGAATTGTTGTGAAAACGGGAATGAATACGGAGGTGGGCGAAATTGCCGCGCTGCTGTTAGAGGATGATACTCCTCAGACGCCATTGCAGAAAAAGCTTGCAGATACCGGAAAAACACTTGGAATTGCCGCATTAATGATTTGTTTTGCCGTATTCATGATCGGTCTGTTTTCACATCTCGATCCATTGGATATGTTTATGACTGCTGTTTCTCTTGCGGTTGCAGCGATTCCGGAGGGGCTTCCGGCAATCGTGACGATTATGCTGGCAATCGGCGTTATGAAAATGTCGCGCGAAAATGCCATCGTGCGGCATCTGCCGTCTGTGGAAACGCTCGGCAGTGCGACGGTCATTTGTTCCGACAAAACCGGAACGCTGACGCAGAACAAAATGCGCGTTACCTCCGTTTATTCGAAAGACTCGACACTAACGCTGCGCCTTGCGGCACTTTGCTGTGATGAAAATCCCAATCCCACCGATGTTGCCGTTCAGAAAAAGGCGTTGGATGAAAAAATTGATTTGAATGCGTTGGAGGAAAAATATCGGCGGATTGATGAAATCCCTTTTTCCTCACAGCGAAAACGAATCAGCGTTCTGCGTAAATCGGCACGCGGCGGACGGATCATCGTAAAGGGAGCGGTGGAATATGTTTTACCGCTGTGTACGCAGTTGAAAAGCACCGCCGGAACGATTGCGCTTTCCAAATCCGAAAAAGTCAAAATTCTTAACGAGAATAAAAAAATGACGGATTCCGCATTGCGTGTGATTGCGGTGGCTTATGTGGATACCGATTCCAATCAGCTGCGCGAGGAAAACTTGATTTTTGCCGGACTTTTGGGAATCGAAGACCCTCCGCGCCGCGAGGCAAAGGCGGCTGTGGAAACGTGTAAAAGAGCCGGAATTATTCCGGTTATGATTACCGGCGACCATATCGGCACGGCAATTTCCATTGCAAAGCGTATCGGGATTTTGGAAAATGAAAAGGTGATGACCGGGGCGGAGATTGATAGCTTCAGCGATTCGGAGTTATCCGCTCAAATTGAGGATTATCGCGTTTTTGCCCGTGTTACCCCGGCGCATAAGGTTCGGATTGTTAAGGCTTGGCAGACGAGGGGGCATGTTGTCGCTATGACCGGCGACGGCGTGAACGATGCGCCGGCACTATCCGGCGCCGATATTGGGTGCAGTATGGGAAAGAGCGGAACCGAAGTTGCGAAAAACGCTTCCGATATTATTCTGACCGATGATAATTTCGCAACGATTGTCAGCGCAGTCAAGGTAGGCCGCGGAATTTTTGACAATATTAAAAAAGCGGTAAAATTTCTGCTGTCCAGTAATATCGGCGAGATTCTGACGGTATTTTGCGGCATCATTCTATCCGGCGCTTCTCCGCTTTCGGCAATCGAGCTGTTGTGGGTGAATCTGGTAACGGATTCTTTACCGGCAATTGCATTGGGACTGGATCCCACCGAGGATGATATTATGGAAAAGCCGTCTAAGGCAAGTGCAAAAAAGCTGTTTGACGGCGGACTTTGGGGCGAGATTGTGATAGAGGGCATGATGATCGGCGCCCTGGCATTGCTTGCTTTTTCTATCGGGAAGAATCTTTTCGGGAATTTGCTGACCGGTCAGACGATGGCATTTGCCGTTTTGTCCATATCGCAGCTGGTGCATTCTTTTAACATGCGCAGCGAAGGTTCGGTTTTTAAAGCCGGTATTTTTAAAAATAAATACCTCGTACTTTCTCTGTTTGCCGGGCTGATTCTGGAGGTAGGCGTGATCAGTGTTCCGATTTTATCGGGAATTTTCGGAGTGGTTCCTTTGAATACACTGCAATGGGGGATTGTTGCCCTGTTATCCGCCGCGCCATTGGCAATTGTTGAATGTCAAAAATGTTTCAGAAAAAAATAAGGCTGTAAAAAATTCATTAGAAAGCTTGTGCCCTCTGCAAGGGCGCAAGCTTTCCGATATGTTTTTACAACCTTAATTTTGTTTTCTTACAATTGTATACTCATCCCCGAAACGGAAGTACGGACAGGAGCTTTCACGACCGGTCATGTATCGAACCAATTCGTCCTCGTCCAGGTTTACTGAGCATAACATTTCTTCGTATTCCTCGTCATATTCATAGAACATGCAAAATTCACAGCAGGACTTCACAGGGATTCAACCGCCTTTTTCAATGCCTCTGCCATATCTGTTTTCTCCCAGGAAACATCCAGATCTTCGCGCCCCATATGCCCGTATGCGGCAAGGCGGCGGTAGATTGGCTTTCTTAAATCCAAACGATTGATGATGGCGTAGGGTCTTAAATCAAATACCTCTTTGACTGCCTGTTCGATTTTCTCCTCCGGAACTGTGCTGCTGCCGAACGTATCGACCATGACAGAAACAGGATGTGCAACACCGATTGCATAAGCAAGCTGAATCTCGCAGCGTTTTGCCAGACCGGCGGCTACAATATTTTTGGCAACCCATCTTGCGGCATAGGCTGCGCTTCGGTCAACCTTTGTCGGGTCTTTTCCCGAAAAAGCTCCGCCGCCATGTTTTGCATAACCGCCGTAGGTGTCCACGATAATTTTTCTTCCGGTCAGACCGCTGTCACCATGCGGACCGCCGACAACAAAACGTCCGGTAGGATTGATGAAAAACTTGGTATTTTCGTCAATCAGATTTTTCGGAACCGTCTTTAAAATGACCTCGCGTTTAATATCCTCGCGCAGTTTGTTAATATCCACATCCGGCGAATGTTGGCTGGAAACTACAACCGTATCCACGCGCGTGGGGATGCCGTTATCGTATTCAACAGTAACTTGTGTTTTTCCATCGGGGCGCAGATAGTCCAAAACGCCCTCTTTTCTGACTTCGGTCAGCTTCATTGCCATCTTATGTGCCAATGAAATCGGCATCGGCATCAGCTCCGGCGTTTCATCGCAGGCATAACCGAACATCATGCCCTGATCTCCGGCACCGGTGGAATTTTCATCGTCATTCTCTCCCTGCTCGCGATTTTCATAGCCGGAATTAACGCCTTGCGCAATATCGGGAGATTGCTCGTCAATCGCGGTCACAACAGCGCATGTCGTTCCGTCAAAACCATATTTTGCGCGGTCATATCCGATATCCAATACCACATCTCTTGCTATTTTCGGGAAATCCACATAGCATTTGGTGGTGATTTCGCCCATGATGGATATAATGCCTGTCGTGCAGGTAGTTTCGCAAGCAACTCTTGCGGTTGGATCATTTTTTAAAATTTCATCTAAAATTGCATCTGAAATCTGATCGCAGATTTTATCGGGATGCCCCTCCGTAACCGATTCGGAGGTGAAAAGCCTTCTGTTCATTTTCGGTTCTCTTCCTTTCATTGCATGGATTCCTGTTTAAAGCTATTGTACACCATATCGGGGAAAAAGTCAAGCTTATCGGAAATTTCCTCCGCCGCAGTTTTTGTTTTCTGCTAAAAACGGTTGCAAAACGGATTTTTTTGTAGTACAATAAGACAGTACATTTGTTGTGTATTGAATTTTAAGAGAGAATGGGGAGAAAGCGATGGAAGATCTGAATACAATTCTCTCTCCGGATGTTGCTGTCGTGATGAGGGCGGTGTGGGAGACGATGGGCTGGGCGACCATTGATGACATATGCGCTAAAATATGGCAGTCCGGGTTCTCGAAAAACAAAGTCTATAAAATTTTGCGTCGTTTGGAGGAGCTTCATTTTATCACGATTCATAAGCGCGGCAGACGAAATTATTATGCGCAGCGCATCGGCGCATCGCAGTATTATCCGGATTTGCATGAAAATCCGAATCACTTTATCCGCAATGAAACGATTGAAGTGAAAGGCTTGCTCCAACTGGAAAAAATGAAAAAGCTTCAATCCAGATAAATTTTTTTGTTCTCTTTTCGGGTCGGCTTTGGGCTGTTGGCAGCTGAATGAAGATTTTGCTGAAACTCGGTCATGCACCGCCAATAGCGTTTCGGCATCATCGTCATACGGCATTTTTCGTTGCGGCGTTCTTTAATGGCGATAGTATCGTAAAATTCGCGCCATAATGCTTGAATTTCCGCTTCATCCTCGGCATGCGCAAGCTCCGGCGGCGCGTCGGTATATCGCATCTCAGTATTTTTTCCGTTATAAATCAAACATTCCCGATGGGTAAGATCGTTAATAATGAATGGCATGGAGGAAAAGCGCTCCCGGAAATGGTGCGCCACAAGCGGCAAAACATGCCCTTTCGGTTCGATTTCTCCATAGTAGACGTTATTTTGCAGCTTTTGAAAGCGAATAAAGCCGAGGTATAAATACGCTTCGGAGGCGGTAGCTTTCGCAATCTGCATCAGATTCCGCGCACTGTCGAGGTTCAGGCGATTGATAATGGACGCGCCGTATCGGTAGCCGTCTGCGATAAAATCGAAAATTTTCATTTCCTTGCCGGCACTTTCGGAAAGATAGGCGCAGTATAGATGATAGAATGCGGCAGGCGAGATTTTTTTGATTATCGACCGAATCACGCGGTCGGATTTGACCGGGTCGGTCGCCGAATAGACGGAGTCGCAGAAAAGGACGGTCTGCATGTTTTCATCGGGACAAATATCAAAGGGGTATTCGTGATGGCTGTAGCAATCAAAAACCACGCTCATCAATCCCTCAAAGCTTCCGTCATACGTATAAATCACATCTCTCCGGTTAAGCATTTTATGCAATCCTCCCTTGTGGTTTCGTCGTCCAATAAGCTGACCTGCCCGAATCCGGGGACGTTTTTTTCGGATAGCAGCATCGGCGTGATCAGCTCCTGCCGAAGCCATAAATTTTGATAGGCTTTCCCATTGATTGTGATGAAATATTTGGCGCGTTTTAAAGAAATGCGCATTTTTTTCAGATCTTCAAAGGTCAGCCTTGTATATCGCCGCGCCTTGACGATTTTCAATGCATTGCGCACGCCGATTCCCGGCACGCGGAGAATCATTTCATACGGCGCGGTATTAATATCGACCGGGAATTGCCCCAAATGTGCAAGCGCCCATTGGCATTTCGGGTCAACGATGTTGCTGAAATAGGGGTTTTTATCGCTTAACAGTTCCTCGGTTGTAAAGCCGTAATACCGCAGCAGCCAGTCCGCCTGATACAGCCGATGCTCACGCAGCAGTGGCGGTGCAGTGGTCGGGAGCAGGGGGTTCGTCCCGATCGGCACATAGGCGGAATAAAAGACCCGTTTCAGATTCATTTTTTGATAAAGCCCCTGTGAAAGCGTCATGATAGCCTTATCGCTTTCGCCTGTAGCGCCGACAATCATCTGTGTGCTTTGACCGGAGGGGGCAAATTTTGGCGCATGTTTATATAAGGTCAATTCCTGACGGGATTCCGAAATGTTGTTTTTAATCTGCTTCATGGGCGTCAGAATATTTTCCTTATTCTTTTGCGGTGCAAGAAGCCGCAGCGATTCTCGGGAGGGCAGTTCAATATTCACGCTCATTCGATCAACCAAAAATCCGAGTCGGGAAACTAAATCGGGAGATGCGCCGGGGATGGCTTTGGCGTGAATGTAGCCGTTAAAGCGGTATTCATGGCGCAGCAGCTCAATGGTACGGATGATTTGCTCCATTGTATAATCGGGATTTCGGATCACGGCACTGCTTAAAAATAAGCCTTCAATATAATTTCTCTTATAAAATTCGATTGTCAGCTTTGCAATCTCGCGCGGCGTGAACGATGCGCGTTCCACATCGTTGGAGCTGCGGTTCACACAGTATTGGCAGTCATAGATACAGCAGTTCGACAATAATACCTTTAATAAGGAAATACATCTGCCGTCGGCACTGAAGCTATGGCAAATGCCGGCATTGGAGCTGGTGCCGATTCCGCCGGGCGTATTTTTGCACTGTGAGCCGGAGGAGGAGCAGGACGCATCATATTTTGCTGCATCCGATAAGATTCTCAGCTTTTCTTGGATTTCCATCAGATCACCTTCTTCATTTTGTATTATAACACACAAACAGATGTTTGTCAAACATATTTTCGCTTTTTCTTGGAAATTTTTTATTTTCGCATAAGAAATCAAAAGCGCGTAAAAATAGTAGTAAGAAATAACAGAAAGGGGCAATATTATCATTATGACAGGATTTACGGCAGCAATACAGCTGTTTTTTACGATTATTATAGGAATGTATTTTTTACTGCGGCTCAGAAGTGAAAGCGGAGATGGCAAGGCGGCTGCGGAGGATGGAAAACGAGAGGCGGAGCGGATCAATCAAATGCGGCATATCTCGCTGACAGAGCCACTGACGGAGGCGGCAAGACCTACGGAAATGAGCGGAATTATCGGACAGGAGGATGGGGTTCGTGCGCTCAAGGCGGCATTATGCGGAAAGAATCCGCAGCATGTTTTGATTTACGGACCGCCGGGGGTCGGGAAAACTGCGGCGGCACGGCTGGCTTTGGATGAAGCGAAAAAAAGCAATGGGACGCCGTTTTTGAAGAATGCAAAATTTATTGAAGCGGACGCAACGATTATGCGGTTTGATGAACGGAGTATTGCCGATCCGTTAATTGGTTCGGTACATGATCCGATTTATCAGGGAGCAGGCGCTTATGGGGATGCCGGGATCCCGCAGCCCAAAGAGGGGGCGGTTTCCAAAGCACATGGCGGCGTGTTGTTTGTGGATGAAATCGGAGAACTTCCGTCGGGACAGATGAATCGGCTGCTGAAGGTTTTGGAGGATCGGTGCGTTTATTTTGAAAGCGCATATTATTCGGAGCGCAGCAAGAAAATCCCGACCTATATTCACGATGTGTTTCAAAACGGTCTGCCGGCAGATTTTCGGCTGGTCGGAGCAACGACAAGAAAGCCGGAGGAAATTCCGGAGGCAATTCGTTCACGATGCGTAGAGGTGTTCTTTTCCGAATTAAAACGGGAGGATATTATAACGATTATAAACCATGCCGCGGAACGGATTCATTTGGTGATGGAGCCGGGGGTGACGGAGTATATTGCGGATTATGCCAAGAACGGGCGCGACAGCGTGAAGATTTTGCAGACGATTTTGAATATTGTTCAGCTGGACGGCAGAACGACGGCTGATTTAAAGGACGCGGAATGGGTCATCCAATCGGGGCATTATAAGCGGAATGACTCGAAAATTATTGATATATCTTTTGTGAAAACTCAAAACAGGTGATTATGAAGTGGCCTGCCATAACCGAGGCGTTTTATGGCAGGCTGCTTTGTCTGTGTGCAAAGTGCAAAAAATAAGAGGTTTGGTTTGGAAGAAATCAGTCAATATCCAAACAAATGGATGGCAGAATGAAAGATATTATTGACATTCCTATGGAACGGTGATATAATTCTACTTAATTAAAATGGACTTTTTGAAGGGAGTCATGAGAGTGAATACATATGAAGGATACCGATATATTGACGGCGGCGTATGCGCGGCAAAGGGTTTTCGGGCGAACGGTCTGAACTGCGGCTTAAACAGCAATCCCGAAAAGAACGATTTATGCTTATTTGCAAGTGATGTTGTGTGCAATGCAGCCGGAGTTTATACACAGAATAAGGTGAAAGGCGCACCGGTTACGGTAACGCGGGACAAGCTGATCGGAAACGGTGGAAAGGCAATGGCGGTGATTGCCAATTCCAAAAATGCGAATACTTGTAATGCCGATGGTGAGGAAAAGGCAGCAGCAATGTGCCGTTTGGCGGCGGAGCAATTGGGAATTGATGAGGATCTGGTTCTTGTAGCATCAACCGGAGTCATCGGTCAGCCGCTGCCGATTCAGCCGATTGAAGATCATATTCAAGAATTAGCGCAAGGACTTTCCTATGATGGCAATGAGAAAGCCGCAACGGCGATTATGACAACAGATACTGTCAAAAAAGAGGTAGCGGTCGAGTTTACATTGGGAGGAAAGACCTGCCATTTGGGCGGAATGGCAAAGGGCAGCGGAATGATTCATCCGAACATGGCAACAACGCTGAATTTCATTACAACCGATGTGGCGATCAGCGCAGAGCGGATTCACAAAGCTTTATTGGAAATTACCAAGATTACGTATAATTGTCTGAGCGTGGACGGGGATACATCCACGAACGATATGGTGATTATCCTGGCAAACGGTTTAGCGGAAAACCCGGAAATCACAGAGGACGATCGTGATTTTGCGGTATTTCGCACGGCATTATATATTGTCATGAGTGAAATGACGAAGATGCTGGCAAAGGATGGCGAGGGCGCAACAAAGCTGATTGAGTGCACCTGTTCATCAGCACCGGATTTGGATACGGCGATTACGGTGGCAAAAAGCGTTATTCGTTCACCGCTGTTTAAATGTGCGGTCTTTGGTGAGGATGCCAATTGGGGACGGATTTTATGCGCTGTCGGATATGCCGATGCGGAATTTGATATTCATCGTGTTGATGTGGATATTGCTTCGGCGGCAGGGAGCGTTGCGGTTTGCAGAGGGGGAGCAGGTGTTCCGTTTTCTGAGGAAGAAGCTGCAAAGATTTTAAAAGAGGAAGAAATTTTTATCAATATTGAACTGAATCAGGGGACTGCTGCGGCAAAAGCCTGGGGCTGTGATCTGACTTATGATTATGTAAAAATCAACGGCGATTACAGAAGCTGATTCTGTGATTCGGGATGGAACCGATGACTGCTTTTCAGTCTATTGCGGCTCAAACATCCGCTACGCTGCGCGGAGTAGAACTCGCCTTCATAGACTGAAAAGCAGTCATCGGTTCGACGATACATTGGTGTACCGATAAAAAGGTAATGGTACGATTTTTTTAAATGAAAATTCATCTGTTTTTCGTTTTATGGAGGCGAGTTCCGCGCAACGTAGCGGATGTCTGAGCCGGAATAGAACGAAAAACAGATGAATTTTCCGGACACAGAATTATTAAAGGAGAGAGATTCTATGCTAAAGGTGGATGGACACACAAAGCAGCTCGGCATTATCGGGAATCCGGTCGGGCATAGCTTTTCACCGCAGATGCATAATTTTATTTCGGAGCTTACGGGGAGAAATTACGTTTATTCGGCGTGGAAAGTCGAGGATGTGGAAAATGCGATTCGGGGCGTGCGTGCCTTAGGGATTCGCGGAATCAATGTCACCGCTCCGCATAAAAAAACGGTTATGCAGTATCTGGATGAAATTGATGAAAAAGCGCGGCTGCTGGGATCGGTGAATACGGTTGTCAATACAGACGGGCATTTAAAGGGATACAATACCGACGCGGACGGTTTTTATGCGTCACTTTTACGAAACGGAATTGAAGTCCGCGATAAAAGAGTATTGATTATCGGCGCAGGCGGCGTGGTGGAACCGACGGTCATTCGGTTTTCGATGGAGCAGCCAAAGTCGATTACAGTTGCAAACCGCACGAAAGAAAAGGTGTATGATTTACGGGAAAGCGTTTATCGGAAAACGGGATTTACGATTGAAACAGAGCTTGAAAACCCCAAATTCGATGTGATTATCAATACAACCTCGGCAGGAATGTCGCCGCAGACCGATGTATTGCCGACCGACTCCATCGCGGAGCTTCGCGGGTTGGAGTACATTGACGGGAATACGGCGGCGGTGGATATGATTTATAATCCGGAGGAAACGCTGTTTTTAAAGGAAGCAAAAAAGCGCGGCGCAAAAACGATGAACGGTCTGGGAATGTTGATCTATCAAGGCATTATTGCATACGAGCTGTTTACCGGCGCAAAGCTGGAGGATGATATCTACGATCAAATCAGAAAAGAGGTATTCAGATGAACTTTGTATTAACCGGCTTCATGGCATCGGGAAAAACGGAAATCAGCCGGTGTCTGGCGCAAGCGCTCGGATATGCCTGGGTGGATACGGATGAGCAGATTGAGAAAAAAATGCAGATGCCGATTCGCGATATTTTTGCGCAGTATGGCGAGCAATATTTCAGAGATTTGGAAACCGAGATTATTCGGGAAATTGCCCAATCCGACCGAACGGTCATTTCTACAGGCGGTGGAGTGGTGCTTCGGCGCGAGAATATTGATTTGCTGCGTTCTACAGGGGTCATTTTGAATCTGGCACCCGACTTTTCGGTGATTACTGACCGGATTCGGGATGCTGCTGCAACGCGACCGCTGATGAACGGGAAAAGCATTGACGAAATTGAAAAGCTTTTTAATGAAAGAAGAGTTTTTTATAATAATTGCGATTATCAGATTCGTGTTAATAATGAAAAAAACGCCGCGGAGCATGCGGAGGAAATCCTCCATATGCTGAAAGGCGAGGGATTATTGACACAATAAGAAAAAAGAATGTATGAGTTTCGCGAAAGGAGTGCAAGATAGTAAATGAAAATTGGATTTATAGGAAACGGAAATATGGGCGGCGCAATTTTGGGCGGTATCATCGGTCATGGCTTGGTTATGCCGGGGGATGTGACGGTATCGGATATTAATGAAGCCGGATTGCTGCAAGCGCGCGATCAATACGGGGTGCATACAAATTCTGACAATAAAATCACCGCGGCGCAATCGGATATTTTATTTTTGGCAGTGAAGCCAAATGTAGTTTATGCCGTTATTGAGGAAATTCGGGAGGTCGTTTCGGAGAATACGCTGGTCATTTCCATTGTGGCAGGGCAGAGTATCGAGAAGCTGACGGCTGCATTCGGGAAAAAAATGAAGCTGATACGCGTTATGCCGAATACGCCGGCATTGGTAGGTGAGGCGATGTCCGGGATTGCGCTGAGTGAATCGGTCAGCAGCCAAGAGGCGGAAATTGCCCTTAAAATATTCAATAGTCTGGGCAAAGGCGAGATTATCAGCGAATCCATGATGGACGCGGTAACTGCTGTCAGCGGTTCATCTCCGGCGTATGTGTTTATGCTGATTGAAGCAATGGCGGACGCGGCGGTTCAGGGTGGATTGCCGAGAGCAAAGGCATATACCTTTGCGGCACAGGCGGTTTTGGGAAGTGCAAAAATGGTTCTGGAAACCGGAAAGCACCCCGGCGAATTAAAGGATATGGTATGCTCACCGGCAGGAACAACGATTGACGCGGTGGCGGTTTTGGAGAAAGAGGGTTTCCGCAGCTCCGTTATGCAGGCAATGAAGGCTTGCATTGATAAATCAAAAGCACTTTAATTTGTAAACCGTTTTTGGGCATTGAATGTTCAAAATAAACCGTCGGGTGAATGGGACGATTTTAATATCTTTGCAAAATCGGTAAAAAATACTTGACTTTTGGTAAGGATTATACTATAATAGAAGTAAGAGAAATGCGTTGAATAAGACAGTAATCCGATGAGGAAAGCGCAGAGCGAGCTATGGGCGGTGTGAGCATAGCGGCGAGTAGCTTCGGATGAAAATCACTTAGGAGCAGCGCGGCTGAAAATCGGAAGTAAGCTGTGACGTAATTCCTGCGTTAAGGGAGCGGCATTGATGGATGCTTGAGTGGTATAAACGAAGAATCAACTTCGTCTCGGCATTCGGGGCGAAGTTTTTTTATGATTTCATACAGGAGGAACTGGCATGTACAAAAAGGTTTCAACAAATCTGAATTTTGTAGACAGAGAAAAGAAAATCGAAGAGTTCTGGAAAGAAAACAAGATTTTCGAAAAGAGTATTGAGCAACGGGAAGGCTCGGATGTGTATACGTTTTATGACGGCCCCCCCACAGCAAACGGAAAGCCGCACATCGGACATGTTTTAACGCGTGTTATCAAGGATATGATTCCGCGTTATCATACGATGAAGGGCAGCAAGGTTCCCAGAAAAGCCGGTTGGGATACGCATGGCTTACCGGTGGAGTTGGAAGTGGAAAAGATGCTCGGTCTGGACGGCAAGGAGCAGATTGAGGAATACGGATTAGAGCCGTTTATTAAGAAATGTAAGGAAAGCGTCTGGAAATACAAGGGCATGTGGGAGGATTTCTCCGGCACGGTCGGTTTCTGGGCGGATATGGAGGATCCGTATGTCACTTATGACAATAATTTTATTGAGTCGGAATGGTGGGCATTAAAGAAAATTTGGGAAAAGGGACTCCTTTATAAGGGTCATAAAATCGTTCCTTATTGCCCGCGCTGCGGAACTCCGCTTTCATCGCATGAGGTGGCGCAGGGATATAAGGATGTTAAGGAACGCTCCGCAACGGCAAAATTTGCGATTAAGGGCGAGGAAAACACATACTTCCTTGCATGGACAACCACGCCGTGGACGCTTCCCTCAAACGTAGCATTGTGCGTGAATCCGGATGAGGATTATGTAAAAATCAAAGCGGATGGCGTATTCTATATTCTGGCGGAGGCATTGGTAGCTGCCAACTTCCCCGAAACAGAATACGAGGTTGTTGAAAGATATAAGGGCAAAGATCTGGAATATAAGGAATATACGCCGTTGTATTCGTTTGTTTCACCGAAAGAAAAGTGCTGGTATGTAACCTGTGATACGTATGTTACGCTGACAGACGGTACGGGAATCGTTCACATTGCGCCGGCATTCGGTGAGGATGACGCGAATGTGGGTAGAAAGTACGGCTTGCCTTTTGTGCAGCTGGTAGACGGAAAAGGTGAAATGACCGCGGAAACCGATTGGCCGGGTGTATTCTGTAAGGATGTCGATAAAGAGATTCTAAAAAATCTGGAGGAAAGAGGATTGCTGTTTAATGCTCCGAAATTCGAGCATAGCTATCCGTTCTGCTGGAGATGCGATACACCGCTGATTTATTATGCGCGCGACACCTGGTTTATCAAAATGACGGATGTCAAAGAGGATTTGATTCGGAATAATAATACGATTAACTGGATTCCGGAAAGTATCGGAAAGGGACGTTTCGGCGAATGGCTGAATAATGTTCAGGACTGGGGCTTGAGCCGAAATCGTTACTGGGGAACCCCGCTGAACATCTGGGAATGTGAGTGCGGTCATCGTCATGCAATCGGTTCGATTGAAGAATTAAAGGAAATGTCGGATAATTGCCCCGATGATATTGAGCTGCACAGACCGTATATTGACGCGGTAACGATTCACTGTCCGCACTGCGGCAAGGAAATGCACCGCGTTCCGGAGGTTATCGACTGCTGGTTTGATTCGGGTTCCATGCCGTTTGCACAGTGGCATTATCCGTTCGAGAACCAAGACAAATTTGAAGAAAACTTCCCGGCGGATTTCATTTCCGAGGCGGTGGATCAAACAAGAGGTTGGTTCTATTCGCTATTGGCAATTTCAACGCTGATCTTCAACAAAGCGCCGTATAAGAACGTTATCGTTCTGGGCTTGGTTCAGGATGAGAACGGTCAGAAAATGTCAAAATCCAAGGGAAATGCGGTTGATCCGTTTGAAGCGCTGCAAACCTATGGCGCGGACGCAATCCGTTGGTACTTCTATGAGAACAGTGCGCCGTGGCTGCCGAATAAGTTCCATGCCGGAGCGGTTGTTGAAGGGCAGAGAAAGTTCATGGGTACGCTTTGGAATACGTATGCATTCTTCGTGCTGTATGCCAATATTGATCAGTTTGACCCGACAAAGTATACATTGGATCGCGACAGCCTTTCCGTTATGGATCAGTGGCTGCTGTCCAAATTAAATTCGATGATTCAAACGGTGGATGACGATTTGAACAATTATAAGATTACCGAAGCGGCAAGAGCGCTTGAGGATTTTGTAGATGAGCTTTCCAACTGGTATGTCAGACGTTCCAGAACACGTTTCTGGGTAAAAGATATGCCACAGGATAAGATTAATGCTTACATGACGCTTTATACGGCATTGGTAACGGTATGCAAGCTTTCTGCACCGATGATTCCGTTCATGACAGAGGATATTTATCAGAATCTGGTACGGAGCGTGGACAAGAATGCACCGGAGTCCATTCATTTGTGCTTCTATCCCGAAGCGGATGAATCCTTGATTAACAAGGAGTTAGAGGATAAGATGGAGGAAATCCTGGAAATCGTTGTATTGGGACGTTCCTGCCGTAACAGCGCGAATATCAAAAACCGTCAGCCGATCGGTACGATGTATGTCCATGCCGAAAAGGCTTTGGATGGTATTTATGCCGAGATTATTCGGGATGAGCTGAACGTGAAACAGGTAGAATTTACCGATGATGTTTCGAAATTTGCTTCTTATAATTTCAAGCCGCAGCTCAGAACTCTCGGCAGACGGTTCGGAAAGAATATCAATGCCGTTAAGGAAATTCTGGCGAACCTGGACGGTGCGGCGGCTTATGCGGATTTGAAAGCAAACGGATTTATTACGATTACCGTGGACGGCACGGAAGAAAAGCTGACGGAGGAAGATTTGTTGGTTGAGGCGGCACAGTCGGAGCATTTTGAGTCGGTTACCGATAACGGAATTACCGTTGTTTTGGATAAGCGTCTGACACCGGAGCTGATTGAAGAAGGCTTTGTCAGAGAGATTATTTCTAAGGTGCAAACCATGAGAAAAGATGCAGGCTTTGAGGTTATGGATCATATTTGCCTGTATGCTGATGGCAGCGATAAGGTTGCGGAAATTCTCCGCAAGAATGAAGCTGAAATTAAGGATGAGGTTTTGGCTGAGAAAATCAAGACCGGGGAAGCTTCCGGATTTACAAAGGAATGGAATATCAACGGAGAGCATGTTACGCTCGGCGTTGAGAAACAATAATTTAAAAGGCACCTATCGGGGGGAATTTCCGATAGGTGCCTTTCCTGTTTTACGATTGATTTTTCGGACGGCGAACCGGTGCAAAAAACGGCTGCATCGGCAAAAAAAGACAGTATTTGCCGAAAAAACAGGACTTTGAGAAAAAAATGTCAATATGCATAAAAAAAAAGAGAAAATTTATTTAGTATATATACTTTACTACCAAAAGAAAGTATGATATAATAGTATCATAATGAAATTATATTTGTTTTTTTACTGTTTTAAAACAGCAGGAAAGGGAGTATGATTTTACAGAAAGAGAGAGGAGCATATGCTTATGGTTGATGAACAAACCTGGGCTGACATCAGCAGCTTTCAGACGTATCTCTTTAACACAGGAGAAAACTTTCAGGCGTATGAGATGCTGGGAGTAAGCAGGGTTGAGATAGAGAATAAAAAATACTGGCGTTTTTCTGTCTGGGCGCCCAATGCGCTTTCGGTATGTGTAGCGGGCGATTTTAATGACTGGACGGGAAACGGTAAAGAATTGCAAAAAATCGGAACAACGGGCGTTTGGTACGGCGTTTTTGACGATATCAAAGAAGGAGCGTTGTATAAGTATGCAATTACGGCTCCGGACGGTCAGGTTTATATGCGCTCCGATCCTTATGCGAGGATGTGCGAGCTGCGACCGGGAACGGCGTCTGTTGTTTGGAAAGAGAAGGAATATAAGTGGTCAGACAAGCGGCATATGAACGCGCGTGAGCGTTCAAACAGCTTGCAAAGACCGATGAATATTTATGAGGTGCATGTCGGCTCATGGAAAATCCATGAGGATGGAAGCTTTTACACTTATAAGGAATTGGCGGACGAGTTGATTCCGTATGTTCAGGAAATGGGTTATACCCATTTGGAGCTGATGCCATTAATGGAGTATCCGTTTGACGGATCCTGGGGATATCAGGTAACCGGATATTTTGCGGCAACGTCGCGATACGGGACTCCGGAGGAATTGAAGTATTTCATCAATCAATGCCATAAGGCGGGAATCGGAGTGATTATGGATTGGGTTCCGGCGCATTTTCCGCGTGACGCGCATGGATTGCGGATGTTTGACGGAACACCGAATTATGAATATGCCGATCCGCGCATGGGCGAGCATAAGGATTGGGGAACGATGGTTTTTGACTATTCCAAAAACGAGGTCATTTCCTTTCTGATTTCCTCTGCTTATTTCTGGGCAAAGGAATATCATATTGACGGCTTGCGCGTAGATGCGGTTTCATCCATGCTGTATCGGAATTATTCCCGAAAGGACGGCGAATGGATTCCGAACAAATACGGCGGTGACGGAAATCTGGAGGCAGTGGAGTTCTTTAAGAATCTGAATCGGATCATGGGGACGGAGTTTCCGGGATTTTTGATGATTGCCGAAGAATCCACAGCATGGCCGATGGTAACGACACCTCCGGAGGATGGCGGTCTGGGCTTTAATTTCAAATGGAATATGGGTTGGATGAATGATTCTCTGCGCTATGTTTCCATGGATCCGCTGTTTCGGGCAGGCAGCCATAGCTTGCTTACATTTGTAACGATGTATGCATATTCCGAAAATTATATTCTTCCGCTTTCCCATGACGAGGTGGTGCATGGAAAGGCTTCCTTAATCAACAAAATGTTTGGAGAATATAATGCGAAATTCAGTGAGTATAGGACATTTCTCGGTTATTATATGAGTATGTGCGGCAAAAAGCTGATGTTCATGGGGGGAGAGTTTGGACAATTTCTGGAATGGAGGTATGATGATCAGCTGGAGTGGAATGTTTTGGAAAACGAAAAACACCGCAGGCTGCATCGCTATGTGAAAGATTTGAATCAATTCTATCTTGAAAACAAGGCTTTTTGGGAATGGGATCAGGATGGACGCGGATTCGAATGGATTAACGGTGATGATAAGGACAACTCGGTTTATTCGTATATTCGGCGCGGAGAGAAGGATGAGGTCATTGTCGTGGCAAATTTCTCACCGCTGGACATCCCGGTTTATGAAATGGGAGTCCCTGAATATGCGGACTATGAGGTGGTTTTACATTCCAACTCGACAATTTACGGCGGTTCAAGAAGAATCGGTAAAAAAACATACAAGGCGAGAAAGCTGCCTATGAACGGTGAGCAGTATTCTGTTAAGCTGTTCCTTGACGCAAATTCGGTTATGTTTTTAAAAAGAAAATAAGACAACAGATATGCGGTTTTATGTGTAGAAAAATCGTGGGTATGTCTGTGAAATAATGAAAAATATTAGGAGATGATTTTGATGGCATCAAAAGAATGTGTAGCCATGATCCTTGCAGGAGGACAGGGCTCAAGACTCGGTGCGCTGACAAAAAATGTTGCAAAGCCGGCAGTTCCTTTCGGCGGTAAATACAGAATTATTGATTTCCCGTTATCCAACTGTGTACATTCCGGGATTGATACGGTGGGAGTTTTGACGCAGTATCAGCCGTTGGAGTTGAATACGTATATCGGAAACGGAAATCCGTGGGATTTGGACAGAAGCCGCGGCGGTGCGTATGTTTTACCGCCGTATCAGAGCGCAAAAACGGGAGAGTGGTATAAGGGTACGGCGAATGCCATTTATCAGAATATCAGTTTTCTGGAGGGTTTTAATCCCAAGAGTGTGCTGATTCTTTCGGGAGACCATATCTATAAAATGCATTACGGAGAGATGCTGCGCCGCCATAAGGCAACGGGAGCAGCGGCAACGATTGCTGTTATGCCGGTACCGTGGGAAGAAGCAAGCCGCTTCGGTATTATGAATGTTGATGACGAGGGGAATATTGTAGAATTTGAGGAAAAACCGGCAGAGCCGAAATCAAATCTGGCGTCTATGGGAATCTACATATTCGATTATCAGGCGCTGAAAAAGTACCTGACGGATGATGAGAGAAATCCTGAATCGGACAATGATTTTGGTAAGAATATTATTCCGACGATGCTGAAAAACGGCGAAAAGATGGTATCCTATCGTTTTGAGGGATATTGGAAGGATGTCGGAACGATTCAGTCCCTGTGGGAAGCCAATATGGATTTGATCGACAATCCGCCGAAGTTTAATATTAACGATAGAAAATGGATTATTTACTCCCGAAACATGGCACTGGCTCCGCATTATGTAGGAAAAGGTGCAAAGATTGTGGATTCCACGATTACCGAGGGTTGTACAATCTGTGGCACGATTAATCATTCCGTTATTTTCGGCGGTGTTGAGGTTGGCGAAGGCAGCGTAATCAAGGATTCGGTGGTTATGCCGGGTGCGAAGATCGGCAAGAACGTGACGATGGAAAAGGCGGTTATCGGCTCCAATGCAATTATCGGAGACGGAGCGCGGATCGGAATGACGGAAAAGGAAGATAATATCTATGCTTCGAAGCTGTGTACACACGGTCTTGTACTGGTAGAAGGCGGCGCTGAGGTTGGAATGAATGATGAAATTCCAAAGGGCAGTATGGTAGAGATATAATTGGAATGCCGATGGGAAAGGAGTATTTTTGAATAATGAGAAGACACGATACAATGGGTATTATCTTAACGAATGAGGATAAGATTCCGCCGATTACCGATATTCGGGCAAACAGCGCGCTTCCGATTGCAGGCAGATATAGAATTATAGATTTTGTTTTATCCAATATGGCGAATGCCGGAATCAGCAACATCGGTGTTGCGACGGAATCTAATTATTCATCACTGATGGATCATATTAAATCGGGAAAGCCGTGGGATTTGGATCGTAAACATTCGGGCTTGAATATTTTGCCGCCCTCTTTGGAGAAAAACAACGGTGGACGGAACAAAGGAAACATTGATATGCTTGCCGGAATCCGTGACTTTATTCAGCGCAGCAGTCAGACTTACGTTATTCTGTCACTGGGAAATGAGATTTATAACATTGATTTTGCAGAGGTTGTGGAGGAACATATCAATAATCAGTCCGACATCACCATCCTGTATAAAGATGTAAAGGGCAAGCCGGAATCAGAGCTTTCAAGATTTACACTGTTGGAGTTGGATGAGGATAAAAAGGTGACGGATATTGAGGTACAGCCGTTTTATCCAAAGACAACGAATGCCGGTATGGATATTTATATTATGGAAAAGGCATTGCTCGAAAGCATTATTGACGAGTGCAGTGCACGCGGCGATAGCGATTTTGTCAAGGACGCATTGGTTAAAAAGATGAGCGGAATGAGAATTTACGGGTATGAATATACCGGAGTGGTGTATAAAATAGATAATATGGCATCCTATTACAGAAGCAATATGCAGTTTTTGGATGCAGATTTCCGAAAGGAATTATTCAATCCAGAGCGCCCGATTTATACCAAAACCAAGGATCAAAGCCCAACCAAATACGGCTCGGAGGCTGAAATTGAAAACAGCTTTGTTTCGGATGGCTGCTTGATTGAGGGAACGGTTATTAACTGTATTTTCTCACGAGGCGTTAAAGTGGCAAAGGGCGCTGTTGTGAAAAATTCGATTATTATGCAGGACAGCGTGATTGAAGAAGGCGCAGAGCTGGATCATGTGGTATTCGATAAAGAGGTTGTTATTACCAAGGGCAGAAAGCTGATCGGACAGGAGAGTTATCCTTTGGCAGTTTCAAAGGGAACTGTGATCTAAAATACGCTCCGTCTGATTCGGATTTTCAGATTGATAAGAAAGATTGCAGAGGTGTAAAAGAGCCGATTTGCCCGTTTGCACCTCTGATGTTTTATAAAGTAATATTTATGAAAATACTGTAAAATCTTGAAACGGAAAAAATTTCTAAACATGAAATTTTATATAAGAAATCAAGGCGAGAACGCATTTTTTATGGTGAAAAACACATTTTTTATCGCTGAAAATTGACAAAATGGTTAGATTGGAGTAATATAATCATGAGTTAGTAAAGAGGTTTTGAAATCAGGCGCACAGCGCCATCGTTAGGGTCAGCCGCCATCCGAGGCGGCAGAATGGAGAATGATATGAAAATTTTGTTTGCTACTTCCGAAGCAGCTCCCTTTGCAAAAACAGGGGGGTTAGGTGATGTTGCGGGTTCTTTGCCGGTGGCGCTCAAGGAAAAGGGCGTAGACGCCAGAGTAATCATGCCGCTTTATAAGTGTATTCCACAGCAATACAAGGATCAGATGCAGTATCTGGATCATATTTATATTGATATGGCATGGCGGCATCAATATGCCGGGATTTTTGAATTGGAGCATAACGGCTGCACATACTATTTTATTGATAACGAGTTTTATTTTAACGGAGATAATCTCTATAGTTTTATTCATTTGGACTGTGAAAAATTTATCTTCTTCTCAAAGGCAGTGCTTTCTCTTTTGCCGACAATCGGTTTCAGACCGGATGTAATTCACTGCAATGACTGGCAGACCGGGGCAATTCCGGTATTTTTGGATACGTTCCAGGATAATCCGTTCTTCCGCGGAATCAAGACCGTCATGACGATTCATAATCTGAATTTCCAGGGAAGATGGGATTTCCAGGGCATCAAGGACGCGATGGGAATCAGCGACTATTATTTCACCTCCGATAAACTGGAGTATTATAAGGATGCGAATCTGCTCAAGGGCGGCATGGTTTATGCCAATAAAATCAGTACCGTGTCGGATACCTATGCACAGGAAATTACCACGCCGGAATATGGCGAGGGATTGAATGAGCTGCTTTCGGCAAGAAGAAACGATTTGATCGGTATCGTGAACGGTATTTCATATACAGATTGGAATCCGCATACCGATTCCATGATTTATCAGACCTATACGGCAAGGACAGTCAACAAGCGCAAGGTAGAAAACAAGCTTCGCTTGCAAGCGGATCTGGGATTGCCGGTTGACGCAAATAAAATGATGATCGGTATCGTATCGCGGCTGACCGATCAAAAGGGTTTTGATTTGGTAGCCTATAAATTAGAGGAGCTTTGTTCCGACGGCGGTGCGCAGATTGTTGTTTTGGGTACGGGCGATGAAAAATATGAGGGACTCTTTAAGCATTATGCATGGAAGTATCCGGAAACGTTTAGTGCACAGATTTATTTCTCAAATGAGATGTCCCATAAAATCTATGCAGCAAGTGACGCGTTCTTGATGCCGTCAAAATTTGAGCCGTGCGGACTTTCACAATTGATCAGTCTGCGCTACGGAACGATTCCGATTGTTCGGGAAACGGGCGGCTTAAAGGATACCGTCATCCCGTATAATGAATATACGGGTGAGGGTACGGGCTTCTCGTTTGCAAATTATAACGCGGATGAAATGCTAAATATCATCCATTATGCAATGGATGTTTATTATAACCATAAGGATCAATGGAAAAAGCTGATTGCAAACGGCATGGCGATGGATTATTCGTGGAATGTAAGCGCAGGAAAATACATTAAAATGTACCAGGAGCTTACGGGGATTTATGATCTTCCGCAGGATAAGAAAGACGCCGAGGTGCCGGCACAGGAAACAAAGGAAAAGACTTTTAATGAACGCTTAAAGGAAGATGCGGAGCTTTCGGTGGAAGAAGCAATCAAGGCAGCGGAGGAACCTAAAGTTGTGGTGGTGGAGAATCCGTTTGAAAAGCAGGAGAAGAAAGCGGTTCAAAAGCCGGCGGCGAAGAAATCCGCTTCCGGTAAAAAGAGTACGGCGAAAAAGACGACTGCAAGAAAGACAACCAAGACTTCGGCTCCGAAAAAAACGACAGGAAAAACAACAGTAAAATAAAAAATCAAAAGGGGATGTAGATTAATGGCAGAAACAAAAACAAAGGCGGCAAAGGCATCAAAGCTGACAGCTCAGGAGGAAGCGCTGAAGAAAGAAATTATCGGCAAGGTTTCCAGACATTTCGGTAAGGTAATGGAGGATGCAAAACCGCAGATGGTTTATACGGCATGCGCGCTTACGGCAAGAGATAAGATTATGGAAAAGTGGGCTGTATCGCATCAAGAGGTGAAGCATGAAGGTTCAAAAAAGCTGTATTATCTTTCTTTTGAATTTCTGATGGGCAGATTGCTTTGCACGAATATTCTGAATTTGATGCAGACGGACGTTTATGCACATGTTCTGGAGGATTTGGGTTATAGCCTTTCGGACGTAGCAGAACTTGAAAATGATGCCGGATTGGGCAATGGCGGTTTGGGGCGTCTTGCCGCTTGCTTTATTGATTCGCTGACAACACTGGATCTTCCGGCTTATGGATGTACCATCCGATATGAGTACGGTTTATTCAAGCAAAAGATTATAGACGGTTATCAGGTGGAGCTTCCCGACCCGTGGCTGGAGCATGGAAATGCATGGGAGATTGCAAGACCGGAGGAAACCGTTGAGGTCAAGATCGGCGGATATGTTTCTTCAAATTGGGTAGACGGTAAGCTGGTATGCACGATCGAGAATGCGCAGACGATTCTGGCTGTTCCGTACGACGTTCCCTTAGTTGGTTATGATTCAAAGATTGTAAATAAGCTGCGTCTTTGGAGCGCAAGATCACCGCAGAGCATTGATTTCCATAAATTCAATACCGGTGATTATTTCGGTGCGATGGAATCACATGATTTGGCAAAGGCAATTTCGGATGTTCTGTATCCGGACGATAGTACGGTAGACGGAAGAAAGCTTCGTTTAAAGCAGCAATACTTCCTCGTATCGGCAACCTTGCAGTGGATTCTGGCAGAATTTGAAAAGAGAAACGGCAGCAACTGGTCAATGCTTCCGGAGAAGATTGTTATCCATATCAATGACACGCATCCGACAATGGCGATTCCGGAAATGATGCGCTTATTGATGGATGAGAAAGGTCTTGGCTGGGATGAAGCATGGGATATTGTAACAAAGGTATTTGCGTACACGAACCATACCGTATTGAGCGAAGCTTTGGAGAGATGGCCGTTGGATATGTTCCGCGAGGTTGTTCCGAGAATCTTTATGATTGTTGAGGAAATGAACCGCCGTCTGATGGAAAGATTGGAAGCATTCTATCCCGGAGATCATGCAAAGCATAAGTATATGGCGATTATTTCGGATAATCAGGTATTCATGGCAAATATTTGTCTTGCAAGCTGCTTTGCGGTGAATGGTGTTTCAAAACTGCATACGCAGATTCTGGAGGATGATATTTTTGCCGATTATTACAGAATGGCTCCGGAGTCTTTCCATGCGATTACAAACGGTATTACATTCAGAAGATGGATTGCAAACTGTAATCCGGAGCTGACAAAGCTGATTTCTTCAAAAATCGGTACGTCATGGATTAAGGACGCTTCAAGCTTGAAGAATCTGGCAAAGTATGCGGAGGATAAGACTTTCCAGAAGCAGTTTGAACAGATTAAAAAGGATAACAAGGTAAGATTGGCGGCGTATATTAAGGAGCATAACGGTATTGAGGTCAATCCGGATTCAATCTTTGATGTACAGTCGAAGCGTTTGCATGAATATAAGCGTCAGATGATGAATGTGCTGCATATCATTGCAGAATATCACAGATTAAAAGAGGACGCGGATTATGCAAAGAATTATTATCCGAAGACTTATATATTCGGTGCAAAGGCAGCGCCGGCATACACCCGTGCAAAGCTGATTATTAAGCTGATTAATTCAGTGGGCGATATGGTGAATAACGATCCGTCCATTAACGGCAAGATTAAGGTCGTATTCCTTGAAAACTATAGCGTTTCCATTGCCGAAAAACTGATTGTGGCGGCGGATGTATCCGAGCAGATTTCCACAGCCGGCAAGGAGGCGTCCGGTACAGGAAACATGAAGTTCATGCTGAATGGTGCTGTGACCTGCGGTACACTGGATGGTGCGAATGTTGAAATGCTGGAGCAGGTAGGAAGTGACAACATCTATATCTTCGGATTGAAAGCGGATGAGGTTGCGGCAAGACTGCGTTATCCGGGTGACAGTGAGGTTAAGGAGATTTACTCCTCCAATACGGGACTTCGTCGTGCGTTGGAGTCTTTGATTGACGGCAGTTTGGTTGCCGGTGCACATAATCTGTTCAAGGATTTGTATCAGACATTGCTGTTCGGTGATTATGGCTATCCGGACACGTATATGGTTTTGAGAGATTTTGAAGCTTATATGAAAACGCAGGAGCAGATTTCGATAGATTATCAGAATCGTGAAAAGTGGCTGAAGATGACAATCATGAATACTGCAATGGCAGGCTTCTTCTCCAGTGACAGAACAATTCAGCAATATAGCGACCAAATCTGGCACTTAAAGCCAATCAAATAAAATTTTGATAATATAGGGATGGCAGGTACTTTTATTCTATGTAGGCGAGTTCCGCGCAACGTAGCGGATGTCTGAGCCGAAATAGAATAAAAGTACCTGCCATCCCGGACGGCTATTTAATTTTATTGATAACAATCCAGACAAACAAGAAAACACATGTATTTTTTCAATCATAGGGGTAAGTTCTGCATTATAGATGGAGAAATACCTGCCATCTCGGATGGCTATATGATTTTATTGATAGCAATAAGCCTAAATAATCCGGATGAGCAAGAGAACACATGTATTTTTTCAATCATAGGAGTAAGTTCCGCATTATAGATGGAGAATACCTGCCATCCCGGAACGGTCATTGGGTTTTATCAATAGCAATCAGCCTGAATGAGAGGGATGCGCTTTCATTACATGTAGGCAAGTTCCGAGCAACATAGCAGATGTTTGAGCCGCAATGAAATGAAAAATACATGAGCTGCCGGCAAGGGTTGTGCTTGCAATCAATTATTTTATCAGGGAGAATGGCGACCGTTGGGTCGTCATTCTTGATATAGAGAGGGAAATGTATGCAAATAGAACATAATTCAAGAGAGAAATTTTATCGGAAGCCTTTCGGTGCGGTTCCGTGCGGTACGAGGATTCGTTTGAGAGTCGCTGTTTCCGGCGGCGGGATCCCCAATGCGGTGCGGTTGGTGTATCGGGTGGATTCTGAGAGTGAGGAACAGCGCGTTGATATGCCGTATTTATTTTCAGTGGGCGGAAACAGTATTTATAGTGTGTCGATTAATGCTCCGGAAAAAGAGGGATTGATTTGGTATTATTTTGAGTTTGATACACATCAGGGCAGTGTGTTTTACGGAAACAATACGCGGCAGTTGGGCGGCGTTGGAGAAATGTGTTTCCATAAGCCCAACAATTCCTTTCAGATTACGGTTTATCGCGCCGATTATAAAACACCGGATTGGTTCAAGGAAAGCATTGCCTATCAGATTTTTGTCGATCGTTTCTGCAATGGGAATGAGGATGGAAGCTTTTTGGGGAACAGGCCGGATATTATTCCGCGAAAATGGGATGAACAGCCGTATTATAAGGCGGAGCAGTTCGGCGGCGAATATAAGGCGAATGATTTTTTCGGCGGAAATTTGCGTGGAGTGATGAAAAAGCTGCCGTATTTAAAGGATTTGGGAATTTCGGTGATTTATCTGAATCCGATTTTCAGAGCCTATTCCAATCATAAATATGATACGGGGAGTTATGAGGAGATTGACCCGATGTTCGGAACGGAGGAGGATTTTAAAGCGTTATGCGCCGAGGCAAAGAAGCTTGGTATCCGCATTATTCTGGACGGTGTGTTCAATCATACGGGCAGTGACAGTAAATATTTCAATAAGAACGGGACTTATGACAGCGTGGGCGCCTATCAATCCCAGGATTCGCCGTATTATAGCTGGTATAAGTTTACGGAATGGCCTGAAAAATATGAGTCGTGGTGGGGGATGCTGACGCTTCCGCATTGCGAGGAGGAAAGCGAATCCTATCGTTCTTATATTCTTTCGGCAAAGGACGCGATTATCAAGAAATGGCTGCAAAACGGCGCTTCGGGATGGCGGCTGGATGTCGTTGATGAGTTGCCGGGATTTTTTGTAAAGGAATTACGCGAAAATGCAAAAGCGGCAAAAGAGGACGCTGTGATTATCGGCGAGGTTTGGGAGGACGCGTCCAACAAAATCGCTTATGGCGAACGCCGGGAGTATTTTCTGGGACGGGAATTGGACTCGGTGATGAATTACCCGATGCGTGATGCGTTAATCGACTTCATGCTCGGAAGAATTGATGCGGCAGGGGTGGATGAGCGGCTGATGAGTCTGAAAGAAAATTATCCGAAGCCGGCATATTATTCCTTGCTGAATATTTTATCCAGTCATGATGTCGAGCGAATCATGACGCTGATGGGCAATGCACCGTCACGGCATACGGTGGACAGAGAGTACCAGGCGAATTTTAAACTGGATGGCTATGCATTGGAGCAGGCAAAGGATAAAACAACGCTTACTATCGGGATGCTGATGATGCTGCCTGGGGTTCCGTGCATTTATTACGGAGATGAGATCGGCATGCAAGGCTACGGCGATCCGTTCTGTAGGGAAACTTATCCGTGGGAGCATGTTGAAGAATTGGACGCGGATGGAAAGATCAGAAAGCGTGTTCGGCAAATGATCGCATTGCGTAATCGTTCTAAAGCATTTTCAATCGGTGAGTTTGAGCCGGTGTATAGGATTGGGAATGTTTATGCTTTTATGCGATATACCGAGGATGAGATGTACTTGGTTGTTGTCAATGCCGGTTCGAATTATGCCGGGCAGGTTCGCGTGGATATTGCAAGGTTTGGCATTCGGAAAATCGTATGCGTTACCTGCGAAACGGAAGAACACCATGAGGCAGCCGATGGGATTTATCATATTGATATGCCGCAGTGCTGGCTGAAAGTGTTCCGATGTGAATAAGAAATTCGGCAATTTTATTAAATTTGTGAATAGATTGTAAATTGTTAGCACTCGATGCAATTGAGTGCTAATTTTGTATTGACAATTGAGGAAAAAAGTATTATTATATAATAAAGAATTTTGATAATAATTTGAATGATATATGAAAACAGAAAGGAAGTTTTTAATATGGCAAAGGGAAATATTTCAGTAGATTCGGAAAATCTGTTTCCGATTATTAAGAAGTGGCTTTATTCCGATAAGGATATTTTTTTAAGAGAGTTGGTTTCCAATGCGTGTGACGCGGTAACGAAGCTGAAGAAGTTAGCGGGAATCGGTGAAGCGGAGTTGGATGCGGATGAAAAGTTCAAGGTTACGGTCAGCATTGATAAAAAGAACAACAAGCTGATTATCAGCGATAACGGTATCGGTATGACGGAAGAGGAGATTGATAAATACATCAATCAGATTGCTTTTTCGGGCGCAAGTGATTTTCTATCAAAATACAAAGATGAGGAAAATGAGGGTGCGCAGATTATCGGCCATTTTGGGTTGGGATTTTACAGTGCGTTCATGGTCAGTGATTCGGTTGAAATTGATTCGCTGTCTTACCAAAAAGGCGCAATTCCGGCAAGATGGGTTTGCGATGGCACGATGGAATTTGATATGAGCGAGGGTGAGCGTGATGAGCGCGGTACTACAATTACGCTGAATATCGCAGAGGATAGCCGTGAATTTTTGGAGGAATCCACGATTCGTCAGATTTTGCATAAATATTGTGCATTTTTGCCGACGGAAATTTATGTGGAGAACCTTGATGATGAGCCGGAAACACCCGAAGAGGGAAAAGAGCCGGAGGAACCAAAGCCGATTAATAACACAACACCGCTTTGGATGAAGAAACCGTCGGAGTGTACGGATGAGGAGTACAAGGCATTTTACCGTGATGTCTTTATGGACTTTAACGAGCCATTGTTCTGGATTCATCTGAACGTGGATTTTCCGTTTAACCTCAAGGGAATTTTGTATTTCCCGAAAATCAATATGGAGTTTGCGGGGCAAGAGGGGCAGATTAAGCTGTTCAATAACCAGGTGTTTGTAGCGGATAATGTAAAGGAAGTCATTCCGGAATTTCTGATGCTTTTAAAGGGCGTCATTGATTGCCCGGATTTGCCGCTGAACGTTTCCAGAAGCTTCTTGCAGAATGACGGATACGTTAAGAAGATTTCCGCGCATATCACGAAAAAAGTAGCGGACAAGCTGACCGGTATTTATAACTCGGATAAGGAAAGCTATGAGAAATATTGGGATGATATTAATATCTTTATTAAGTATGGCTGTATCCGTGATGAAAAATTCTATGAGAAGATTAAGGAGATTTTGATCTTTAAGACCACCGATGGCAAGTATGTCACGATGAACGAATATCTGGAGGGAAAGGACAAGAAAGAAATTTATTATGTTTCCGATCCGAAGCTGCAATCACAGTATATCCGGATGTTCAAGGAGCAGGGATTGGAAGCGGTTGAGTTGCCGACAATGATGGATACGCATTTCATCTCATTCCTTGAAATGAAGAATCCAGAGGTGAAATTCAAGAGAATCGACTCGGTTCTTTCCGATACTGCGGAGGATAAGGAAACGGATGAAGAGACTTCAAAGGCATTGGTTGAGAAGTTCAAGATCAGAATTGGCGATGATACGCTGAAAATTGAGGCAAAGCCGTTGAAGAATGCGGAGATTCCGGCGGTCATCCTGTTAAGCGAGGAATCCAGAAGAATGCAGGAGATGTATCGCTCCTATGGTCAGCAGATGGCAGGAATGGCGAGCATGTTCCATGATGAGTTCACATTGGTTATCAATATGAACAATGACTTGATTCAAAAGCTGGATGCACTTTCGGAGGAGGACGCTGATTTAGTGATGGATCAAGTATATGATTTGGCGAGAATCAGCCATAGTCCGCTTTCGGCAGAGGCAATGACGAAATTTATCGAGCGTTCGAATAAATTGCTTGAGAAAGCAATCTGAAGCTTGAATCAATAATTTTTTGGCGATGATAGAACAATTTTTGTTTTGTCATCGCCTGTTTTTATTGGTAGGAAATTTGTTCATTGTTTTGATATAATACTAATATATTTTCGTAAATATATTAGTCAGACTGTAGGCAATCCGAAAGGGTTGCCTTTTATGCTCTCAAAAAATATTACATGAATGCCCGCGTTCCCCATCTAAAGTATGCGAAAAAAGCTTGACAAATTTGGTGGAACGATGTATAATAAATATTGTATGATTAGAATGGGTACTCTATGCTGCCCAAAAACAGAAAGGAATGATTTTCTAACATGAAGAAAAAGAGTATTGTTACTCTTTGCTTTGCGGTAATCATTGCTGTATTGCTGAATGTTGTTGCTTTTTATGGCTTCAATATTGCCGGCTTTACATACGGCGGTGTGTTTGACAAAGACAAGGGTATCAAGAAAGGTATTGATCTGGCAGGCGGTTCCGTTATTACGTTCCAGGCAGATGCGGAGAATCCTACCGATGATCAGATGAATGTCGTTGAATCCATTTTCCAGACTCGTATGACGAATGCAGGTTATACGGAAGCGCGGATTTCAAAAGGCGACAATGGTAAAATCACAGTTGAGATTCCGTCCGTAACCGATACGGATGAGGCTGCGGCACTCTTGGGAGATGTTGCAAAGCTGACATTCAGAGATGCAGACGGAAACGTTATACTGGACGGCGCTACAGACATCAAGAATGCGTCTTATCAGTACGGCAGAACCTCCGAGGCTTCGGCTTCTCAGTCCTATGTACAGGTTGAGTTTACGGCAGACGCTAAAACAAAGTTTGCTGAAGCAACGAAAAAAGCAGCGGCAGCTTCGGGCGAGGGCAAGAACTATATCGCAATTTATATGGATGAAACAGTCGTTTCCAGTCCGAGAGTCAGCGAGGAGATTAACTCCGACAGCTGCGTTATCACCGGAGAATTTACTCCGGAGGAAGCACAGGATTTAGCGAATAAAATCAAGTCCGGTGCACTTCCGTTCAAGCTGAACGTTATTACACAGGAAACAGTCGGTGCGGAATTGGGTGCAAATGCACTTCCGACCAGCTTACTGGCTGCTGCAATCGGTATTATCCTGATTATGCTGTTCATGATTATCATGTACAGAATCCCGGGATTGGTTGCAAGCCTTTCCTTGTTAATCTATGTGGGTCTGATTTCCTTGGCAATGGGAATTTTCAGAGTCAATCTTTCACTTTCGGGTATCGCAGGTATCGTGCTTTCAATCGGTATGGCGGTTGACGCGGACTGTATCATTTTCGAAAGAATGAAAGAAGAGCTGAATTTGGGTAAAACCATCAAGGCTTCGGTTGAGGCAGGTTTTGACAAGGCGTTCTCAGCCATTCTGGACTCAAACGTTACAACGATTATCACTTGTGTTGTTTTGTATATTTCCGGTATCGGTGCTGTAACGGGATTTGCAACAACATTGGGAATCGGCGTAATTCTCAGTATGTTTACGGCAATCGTTATTACGAAGTTCTTGCTTCGTCAGGTTGTTAATATCGGTATCAAAAACAGAGGATTGTTTTACAATACCAAAAAAGGAGGTGCGGAGAACTAATGAAGAACTTTGTTGAAAACAGAATCAAATATCTCATCATTCCCGCACTGATTATTGTTGTCGGAATCGTAATGTACTTTGTGCACGGCGGATTCAACTTTGACGTTGAGTTTTTGGGCGGTATCAGAATGCAGGTCGATTTGGGACAGAATGTAGATAATAAAGAAATTACAGACCTTGTTAATGGCGTTTTGAGCAAGAACGGCGTTGAGGGTAAGGTTATGGTTCAGAAATCGGGCGATACCGGAAACCAGGTTGTTATTAAGACACCTCCGGTAGAGGAAGCGATGAAAGACAATATCTTTAATGAAATCAAGGCAAAGTACAATTTGCAGGATGAAGCGTTAATGTCTGTTTCATCAGCATCAGCGTCCTTTGGTTTGGAAATTCAGAGAAAAGCACTGTTGTACACACTGTTGGCGATTATCTGTATCTTGATTTATATTGCCATTCGATTTGAGTGGAGAAGTGCTGTTATGGCGGTTATTGCATTAGCGCTGAACGTATTGGTTATGGCAGCGGTTTATACTATTACCAATATTCCGCTGAATACAACCTTTATTGCGGCAATGCTGACCGTAGTCGGATATTCGATTAACAATACCATTGTTATTTTCGACCGTATCCGCGAGAATATGAGAGGTCGCAAGAAGAATAATACCGTTACGGATTTGGTTAACAGAAGTATTGTTGAAACATTGGGAAGAACCGTAAATTCAACAATCACAACGTTAATCACAATTGTGCTGATTTATATTCTGGGTGTGAACACGATCAAGGAATTTGCACTGCCGTTGATTATCGGTATTATTGCCGGTGCTTATACTTCAATCTTTATCGCTTCAACTTTCTGGGCAACTTGGAAAGAAGCTGATATGAAGGCAAAAGCCGAGGCGGCTGCTGAAAGACGTAAGTCAAAGAAATAAGGATGAAAAGGGGGCGTTGCATAGGACAATGCCTCCTTATTTTTTATGGATGATAAGGTCATTGTATTGGGTATTTTATAATTTTTTTGACAAATTTTTATCTGTTTTGTTTTATGCAGACGAGTTCCGTGCATGGTAGCGGATGTTTGAGCCGGAATGAAACAAAAACAGATAGAAATTCTTGCGGCTATATTCAGGGCAGTGTGCTTTTTAACTATCGTATTATTTGCTCGTTTGTACCGGAGAATCGTGACAATGAAAATAAAAGCTGAATCGGGACGGAATTTGAATATGAATACAAGAAAGCTGACAATGACAGCCATGCTGGCGGCATGTGCGTTGGTTGTTTTTATTTTGGAAGCGCAGTTGCCGCCGATTGTGCCGATTCCGGGAATCAAGCCGGGATTGGCGAATGTTATGACGCTCATTGCTTTTGCGGTTTTGGGAAAGCGTGAGGCATTGGGTGTTCTATTGACGCGGATTGTGTTAGGCAGTATTTTTACGGGGAATCTGATGAGTATGGCGTTTAGTGTGATAGGCGGAGTTTTTGCCTATGGCGGTATGCTGCTGATTATGCGTATTATTAAAAATCCGGTTGCCGTCAGCATTGTAGGGGCAATTGCACATAATATCGGGCAGATTTTTACGGCGATGCTCTTTACAAAAACGCCGCAGCTTTTGTATTATTGCCCACTGCTGATGATGAGTGCGATTCTTACCGGGCTGTTTACGGGAGTTATCGCGGCCGGGGTGATTCGAATTGTTCGTAAACATATGCACCAATGAAGAAATTGTGGGAATTTGTGCAGTATGATTTTTTGAAAATGATCTATCATCTGTTTTTCGTTTTATGTAGGCGAGTTCCGCGCATCGTAGCGGATGTTTGAGCCGAAATAGAACGAAAAACAGATGATAGATCTCATAGACTTGTTGGTGTTACAAAAAACAAATAAAAAAGGAGAATGTTATGCGATTGATCCGAAGCTTTATGATTCCTGTTTTGATTCTCGTGCTGTGTTCTTGCGGAGCAAAGCCGGCGAAAAAGCAGATTTTCTCAATGGATACGGTGATGGATATGACCGTATATGCGAAAAACGGCGAGGAGTTGTTAAACGGTGCGGCGGATAAGATTTTTCGGCTGAATACATTACTGGATCGAAACAACCGTGAAAGTGAAGTGGCAAAATTCAATCAAGCCGGAGGGGGAGAAGTATCGCCGGAGCTTTGGGAGTTGCTTCAAATAGCGGCAAAGGTGTATAAGGAAAGCAACGGTTGCTTTGATCTTACGGTGGCACCGCTTGTGGAATTGTGGGGATTTTATGATAAGGAGTATCATGTCCCGACCGATACGGAGCTGACGAAAGCATTAAACCGTGTTGGCTTTGATAAGGTCAGTTTAGGGGATTCTATTAAGTTGAACGGAACAGAATTGGATTTTGGCGGTATTGCAAAGGGATACGCTGCTGATGTGGTGGTGCAATATTTTCGGGAACAGAATGTAAAATCAGCGTTGCTGTCTTTGGGCGGCAATGTCTATGCGATGGGAACGAAACCGGATGGCGCAAAGTGGCGTATCGCGATTGCCGACCCCAAAAATCCGCAGCAAAGCGCCGCAGAGGTGCAGGTTGAAAATAAAGCGGTGATTACCTCCGGTATTTATCAGCGGAATTTTGAACGGAACGGAATCCTCTATCATCATATCCTAAACCCGAAAACAGGAAAGAATCCCGAAAATTCTTTGGCTTCGGTTACGGTGATCGGGGAGCAATCCGCCTTGTGCGATGCGTTGTCAACGGCATTTTTCGTCATGGGTATGGATAAGGCGGTTCAATATCTGGATCAGCATGAGGGATTGGACGCGGTATTTATTGATCGGGAGGACAGGATTTTTATCACGTCCGGGATTGCGGAAACTTTTAAAAGTGACCGAATCTATGAGGTGATTGCGCCTTAAATCATAACTTTTTGATGAAATTTTTATTAGGACTTGTTTTTTTCGACATTATCTGATAAAATGTTATACAGAGTGAATATTAGATGAGAGGAATGATTGCATTATGCAAAAAATCAGAATTGGTATTTTGGGTTACGGAAATCTCGGCAAAGGAATCGAGTGTGCCGTTAAGCAAAATGAAGATATGGAATTGGCGGCTGTCTTTACAAGACGTGCGCCGGAAACGGTAAAAATTATGACAGAGGGCGTGCCGGTTTATTCGGTAGAAGAAGCTGCGGCAAAGAAGGATGAAATTGACGTTATGATTCTTTGTGGCGGAAGTGCAACGGATCTTCCAAAGCAAACGCCGGAGTATGCTCAATATTTTAATGTTATTGATAGCTTTGACACACATGCTCGGATTCCGGAGCATTTTGCGGATGTTGATGCAGCTGCAAAGAAAAGCGGCAAGGTTGGCATTATCTCGGTAGGCTGGGATCCCGGAATGTTCTCATTGAATCGTTTGTATGCAAATGCGATTCTGTCGGACGGTAAGGATTATACGTTCTGGGGTAAGGGCGTCAGCCAGGGTCATTCAGACGCGATCCGCAGAATTGAGGGCGTTTTGGATGCAAAGCAGTATACAATCCCTGTTGAATCGGCACTTGAAGCGGTTCGCAGCGGTAGCAATCCGGAATTAACCACCAGAGAAAAGCATGTTCGCGAGTGCTTTGTGGTTGCCGAAGAGGGTGCCGACAAGGAACGCATTGAACGCGAAATCAAAACGATGCCAAATTATTTTTCGGATTATGATACAACCGTACATTTTATCAGCGAAGAAGAACTGAAGAAAAATCACAGCGGGATTCCGCACGGCGGTTTTGTGATTCGTTGCGGAAAAACAGGTTGGAATCAAGAAAATAACCATATTATTGAATATAGCTTGAAACTGGATTCCAATCCGGAGTTCACCGCATCGGTACTGGTTGCATATGCAAGAGCAGCATACCGTCTGAACAAAGAGGGTCAAGTGGGCTGCAAAACAGTCTTTGATATTGCACCGGCATATTTATGCAGACAGAGTGGAGAAGAACTCCGTAAAAATCTGTTGTAATGCGATAAAGATGTATTAAAATTTCAAATAACGGCAAAAATAGGTATACGAAAGGAATGAAACTATGAAACGTATACCTATTTTTATTTGTACATGGATTTTTATTTTGTGCGCAATGACACCGGATGCCTTTGCGCTGTCGAAAATCGGTTCGAGAGGGCAGGAGGTTATTAATATTCAGACGCGGCTTAAACAGTGGGATTATTATCATTATACAGTGGATGGAATCTATGGCTGGCGAACCTCCGAAGCGGTCAAGCTGTTTCAGCGCAAGCACGGTTTAACGCCGGACGGAATCTGCGGAAATGCTACGCTTGCGAAAATCGGTTTGAGCAGCTCCGGCGGAACCTCCTCATCCTCCAATGATCATACGCTGCTCGCAATGGTGATTAACGGCGAGGCAAGAGGGGAGAGCTATGAGGGACAAGTGGCGGTGGGAGCGGTTGTCTTGAACCGCGTCAAGCATGCGTCATTCCCCAATACTATTGCAGGCGTGATTTATCAAAAAGGGGCATTTACTGCGGTGGATGACGGGCAGATTAACAAGCCGATTCAAGATTCTTGCTATAAGGCGGCAAGTGACGCATTAAACGGATGGGATCCGTCCGGCGGCGCGATCTATTATTATAACCCTGCTACGGCAACGTCAAGCTGGATTTGGTCGCGTCCGGTTATTAAAACAATCGGGAAACATGTTTTCTGCAAATAAAAAAATTGTAAAAACAAATACGAGGGAGTTCCTCGTATTTGTTTTTACAATCTATGAATTTTATTCTTTTGTTTGCGCCTCTACCAGACTTTCACCACAGTAGCGCTCGCGCAGTTTCGGCTTTTCAATTTTTCCTGTTGGGTTTCTCGGAACATCGGCGAAAATGATTTTTCTCGGACGCTTGTACCGCGGCAGCTCATGACAAAATTCATTGATTTCTTCTTCCGTGCAAGAATAGCCCGGCTTTAATTCAATGATAGCGGCTGCAATCTCACCCAGACGGTGATCCGGTAAACCGATAACCGCGACATCCTTAATCGCTTCATGCTGTCTTAAGAAATCTTCAATCTGTACCGGATAAAGATTTTCACCGCCGGAGATGATGACATCCTTTGCTCTGTCAACCAGATAGATAAAGCCGTCCTCATCCTCGCGCGCCATATCACCGGTCAAAAGCCATCCGTCACGCAACACTTCATCGGTGGATTTTTTGTCATTATAATAGCAAGTCATAACGCCGGGACCCTTTACTGCCAGTTCTCCGACATCGCCGGGAACTACGGCATTGCCGTCCTTATCGACGATCTTAACCTCCCAACCGTATCCGGCTTTTCCAATCGCACCTACTTTATGAATATTTTCAACGCCCAAATGAACACATCCCGGCCCAATGGATTCACTCAAGCCGTAATTGGTATCGTATTGATGATGCGGAAAATGCTGTTTCCAACGCTTGATCAAGCTGGGGGGAACAGGCTGCGCACCGATATGCATTAATCGCCACTGATCCAATTTGTATCGGTTTAAATCAATCTCGCCACGGTCAATAGCGTCCAGAATATCCTGTGCCCAGGGAACGAGCAGCCAAACAATCGTACAGCCTTCTTCCGAAATTGCCTGCAAAATCCATTCCGGATTAATACCCTTTAATAATACGGCAGTACCGCCCGAAATCAAGCTGCCAAACCAATGCATTTTTGCCCCAGTATGATATAACGGGGGAATACATAGGAAGATATCCTTTTTCGTCTGACCGTGATGGGCTTGCTCCACTTTTGCGGAATGTACCAAGCTTCTGTGCTTATGTAAAATGGCTTTCGGAAAACCGGTCGTTCCCGATGAAAAATAAATTGCGGCATAGTCATCGTCTGTCAGAGTGACTTCCGGCGCAATGCTCCGCATAAACTTTACCAGATAATCATAGCTTTCCGCAAAAGTCGGACAGGCTTCACCGACATAAAACAGATGCTTAACTCTCGGAATATGATCGCAGATTTCCTCCACGCGCCCGATAAATTCAGACCCGAATACGAGAATATCCGCCTCCGAAAGCTCTAAGCAATATTTGATTTCATCAGCAGTATAGCGATAGTTCAGCGGAACCGCAATCGCACCGGCTTTTAAAATTCCGAAATAAATCGGCAGCCATTCCAAGCAGTTCATCAAAAGAATCGCTACTTTATCGCCCTTTCGGATTCCGCGGCTTAACAATAAATTTGCAAAACGATTGGCTTTTTTGTCAAAGTCCAGCCAGGTAATTTCCCGGCGCCCTGCGTTCATAGGGTTCGTTTCAATCAAAGAATATTCGCGCCAGGTCACTTTTGCCTGCTCCATGACCTTCGGGTTGATTTCCACCAACGCAGTATCCTGCGGATATTCCTTTGCATTTCTTTCTAAAAATTCTGTAATCGGCATGAGTAAACTTCCTTCTTTATATTCTTTATTTGCTGAACACTTTGTCAATATGTTCGGCGCTGAATTTTTTTGTAAAAGCTGAAACAATCGGCACAACAATCAGCGAAACTGCCATTGCCGCAACACCCATTTCGGGCGCTTTGGAGGAGGCTGCCTTGAAAGCAGCATATAAATCGTTTCCGCCGGCGTTTATGGCTGTTAAAACAATCGTTGTCACCGCAACGGTCAGAAATCCTGCAATCATTCCTGCCCATGCTCCGGCTTTGGTTGTTTTCTTTGAATAGATTCCCCATACATACGGGCCGATGAAACAGCCGGACACAATACCCCAGCTAAAGGACATAATGTTGACGATAATCGTGATGTTTTGTGTTGCAAAGATATAAGACAGCGCAACGAAGAGGATACACAAACCTCTTGTCAGCGTCATTTCCTGCTGTTTCGTATAATTCTTTTTAATCGTCGGCGCGAGGTCGATTGAAATCGCGGATGCTGAGGATAGTACTACTGAGGACAGCGTGGACATGGACGCTGACAACAGCAGCAGCAGAATGACCGCGAGAATGATAATCGTTCCGAGATTTCCTCCCAGGGACTGCATTAACACGCTCGGAATGACTGCGTCATGTCCGCCCTCCGGCAATTGATTGTTCAATACCAATCTTGAAAGCGAACCGATAAAATATGCGCCTGCACCGATAATCAGCGCAAACACCGTTGAAACAACCGTAGCGGTTTTGATCGAACGATCGTCCTTGATTGCGTAATATTTGCTTACCATCTGCGGAAGTCCCCAAGTACCGAAGCTCGTTAAGAGAATATTGGTGCAGAGGAATTTCCATGCGTTTCCGCCGAAAAGATTAGTAAGCTGTGCGCCGGTAATGCCATCGCCATTATCGGGAATGGCAGCGAGGTTTTGATAAAATTCGCCGAAGCCACCGACACTTTTGTTATTCACGATGGCAATCACCATCGCAAATACGCCGAATATCATAATCAATCCCTGAATGAAGTCCGTATAGGCTGCGGCAATATAACCGCCGAGCATCAGGTAAATTGCTGTGACAACCGCAATAATCAGCATCCAGGTTGAGGTCGGTACACCGGGGAAGATTGCGCTGAACATGCCGCCCAATCCTTTATAAACCGCTGCGGAATACGGAACCAGAAAAATGAAGATAATCAGTGCCGCAACTACCTTAAAGGCGGTGGAACTGTATCTTCCCTCAAAAAATTCCGGCATGGTTTTGGCTTGCAGCGTATGGGTCATGGAACGTGTGCGCTTTGCAAGCAGCTTCCAGGCAAGCAGACATCCCAATACCGCATTGCCGATTCCGATCCATAACGAACCCAAACCGATATCCCAACCATGCTTTCCGGCATAGCCTACAAAAATAACGGCAGAAAAATAAGAGGTTCCATAAGCAAACGCGCTGACCCAAGGCCCGATGTTTCGTCCGCCTAAAAGGAAATCCTCTATTTTTTGTATCTGTCTTACGCTAAATACACCGATTGCTACCATCAGACAGGCAAATGCAATCAATGCGATAACTGTAACAGTCTGTACTAATTGTAAATTCATTTTTTTTCCATCCTTCCGTTTTACCTTTTATTTTGTGATTTTTTTGTCCGTTTTCCATGCCTCAATACTACATCATGATTATATCATATTTTATACCTAAAATAAAGAGATTTTTGTAATTTTGTTAATACTATATAGATTGCTGTAATACGATTTGTTAAAAATTCACAATAAGCGGTAAAGGATAGAGAAAATTGTTTTCGACATTGAATTTCGAAATCCGTTTTTTTCTGTACAAATTTATTCAAAATATGCAAAAAATCGCTCCAGCCCTTGACCTTGACGGGGCGAATGTGGTATAATACGTTCTGATATAAAAATCATGGAAATGTTGTTGCCGGAGGGCAACGGAATGGAGTTTACTATGGCAAAATTATGGGGAGGACGGTTTCAAAAAAACACCGACAAAAAAGTAGATGATTTTAATTCCTCCATCCGTTTTGATAAGCGGATGTATCGGCAGGATATACAAGGTTCAATTGCGCATGCGACAATGCTTGGACGGCAGGGAATTATCCCGCGTGAGGATAGCGAAGCGATTGTTTGTGAGTTGAAAAATATATTGCAGGATATTGAGGACGGCAAGGTTGAATTTTTAATTGACGCCGAGGATATTCATATGAATATTGAAAAGATTCTGACCGATCGTATCGGAGATGCAGGAAAGCGTCTGCATACCGGTCGCAGCCGGAATGATCAGGTGGCATTGGATATTCGGATGTATCTGATGGATGAAACGGAAGAAATCCGAAAAATGCTGCTGCATACGCTGACTGTATTAACTGATCTTGCGGAGGAGCATACGGAAACGATCATGCCCGGATATACGCATTTGCAAAAGGCGCAGCCGGTGACGTTTGCGCATCATTTGATGGCGTATTTTGAAATGTTTAAACGGGATTATCAGCGTTTGGAGGACTGCCGCAGACGGACAAATGTGATGCCCTTGGGATCGGGAGCGCTTGCCGGAACGACTTATCCGCTGGACAGAGAATTTGTTGCGGAAACGTTGGGATTTGATTCGGTAACAATGAACTCACTGGATGGTGTTTCGGACAGAGATTTTGTGATTGAGCTTGCCTCCTGTTTGGCGATAGTAATGATGCACTTATCGCGTTTTTGCGAAGAATTGATTCTGTGGTCAAGCCATGAATTTTCCTTTGTGGAGATGGATGACGCATTTTCGACTGGTTCTTCCATTATGCCGCAAAAGAAAAATCCGGATGTTGCCGAGCTGATTCGCGGTAAGACGGGACGCGTTTATGGGCATTTAATGGGATTGCTGACGACGATGAAAGGGATTCCGCTGGCTTATAATAAGGATATGCAGGAGGATAAGGAACCGATTTTTGACAGTATTGACACCGTTAAGCTGTGTATTCCCGTATTCTGCGACATGATTGCGACGATGACGGTGAAAAAGGATAATATGCTCAAAGGCTCAAAGGGCGGCTTTACCAATGCAACGGATGTTGCGGACTACCTTGTCAAGAAAGGTTTGCCATTCCGCGAAGCGCACAGTGTTGTCGGACAAATGGTTTATTATGCTGTCACCCAAAATAAAAATTTGGATGATTTTACAATGGAGGAATTTAAGAAGTTTTCGGATTGCATTGAGGAAGATATTTATCATGCCATCAGCATGGAAACCTGCGTGAATGACAGAAAGATCATCGGCGGCCCGGCAAAGGAAACGGTGGAAAAGGCGATTGCTGCTGCAAAGGCTTTTATTCGGGACGCTGAATAAGGGGGTTGCTGTTATTCGGGAGAGGGAAATTCATCTGTTTTCATTCTATTACAGCTCAGACATCCGCTACGCTGCGCGGAACTCGCTTTCATAGAATGAAAACAGATGAATTTCCCAGCGGTCTATCCGATTATTGATGGTAATGTATCATTATTGAATGAATTTTTATCTGTTTTTTGTTCTATTCCGGCTCAAACATCCGCTACGCTGCGCGGAACTCGCTTTTATAAAATAAAAAACAGATAAAAATTCCTGTTACAACATGAATTATTATTTAAAATCTAAGGAGAGAAAAGATTATGAAACGAATTATGACAATACAAGATATATCCTGTATCGGAAAATGCTCGCTGACTGTAGCACTTCCGATTATCTCGGCAATGGGCGTAGAAGCCGGAATTTTACCGACGGCTGTCTTATCCACACATACGCAGTTTAAAAATTTCACATTCCGCGATTTGACCGATGAAATTCAGCCTATATCCGATCATTGGAAAAGTGAGGGGATCGGTTTTGACGCAATTTATACCGGCTATCTGGGTTCATTTGAACAGATCGCATTGGTGTCGAAGTTTTTTGATACATTTGGAACGCCGCAAAATCAGATTATTATTGATCCGGTTATGGGGGATTACGGTAAGCTTTATCCTGGATTTACTGAAGATTTTGCAAAGGAAATGGCGAAACTGTGCGGAAAAGCAGATATTATTCTGCCGAATATGACCGAGGCATCCTATATGCTGGGCATTGATTATGTCGAGAGTGGCTATGATGAAGCCTATGTTAAGGAAGTTTTATATAAGCTGAGTCAGCTGGGCGCAAAGAATACGGTTCTTACCGGCGTAAGCTTTGAAAAAGGGAAGCTGGGCGTTATGGCATACAATTCGGAAAGCGGAGAGTATTTCAGCTATTTTAATGATGAAGTGGACGCGAAATATCATGGCACCGGCGATGTATTTGCAAGCTGCTGTACGGGTGCGCTCATGAATGATTTATCGTTGGCGGATTCTTTGAAAATTGCCGCTGATTATACGGCGCGTTGTATTCAGAATACAATGGACGATCCGGACAGACGTACCTATGGCGTGAATTTTGAAGCTGAAATTCCGTATATGGTTCATCGGTTGGAGCAGGAAAAAAATTAAGTATGTAAGGGGCGATGTCAGTATCGCCCCTTTTTCAATGATAATTTTTCTTGAAGTGAAATTCTATCTGTTTGGCGAGTTCCGCGCAACGTAGCGGATGTTTGAGCTGAAATAGAGCGAAAAACAGATGAACTTTCTTCTCGTTACATTTGAATTAGTTATAATTGCTCACATAAGCCAATTCTTCTTCAATTCGCAGCAATTCATTATATTTTGCAACACGATCGGTTCGTGAGGGAGCGCCGGTCTTGATTTGACCGGAGTTTACGGCAACGGCGATATGCGCGATAGTCGTATCCTCACTCTCGCCGCTTCGGTGGGAGATTACGGCGGTATAGCCGTTTTTCTTTGCCAATTCTACCGCGTCAAGCGTTTCGGTCAGCGTTCCGATTTGGTTTAATTTAATCAAAATAGAGTTGGCAACATCGGATTCAATTCCCTTTTCCAGGCGTGTGGGATTGGTTACAAATAAATCGTCACCGACAAGCTGAACGCGGCTGCCAAGCTTTTCGGTAAGAAGCCGCCAGTTTTCCCAATCTTCTTCGCCTAAGGGATCCTCAATGGAGAAAATCGGATATTTGGAGCAGAGCTGTTCCCAATATTCAATCAATTCCGTTGCAGTCTTTTTCTCATGGGATTTGATTAGGGAGTAGCCATCCCCATCAACCCATTCCGTTGCGGCGGCGTCAATGGCAATCTTGAAATCCTCTCCCGGTTTGTAGCCTGCCTTTTCAATGGCGGATACAATCAGCTTTAAGGCATCCTCATCACTTTCCAGATTCGGAGCAAAGCCGCCCTCATCACCGACCGCAGTCGTCATACCGCTTTCGGATAAAAGCTTTTTCAAGGCATAGAATACCTCACTGCACCAGCGAAGTCCTTCGCTAAAACAACATGCGCCGAACGGCATAATCATAAATTCCTGAATATTTACGGTATTGTTCGCATGCGCTCCGCCGTTTAAAATATTCATCATCGGAACCGGCAAAGTATGCGCATTGGTTCCTCCAATATAACGATAGAGCGGAATCCCAAGTGCGTTGGCGGCGGCTTTTGCAACGGCAAGAGAAACGCCGAGAATTGCGTTTGCGCCAAGATGGGATTTGTTGGGCGTGCCGTCCAATTCTATTAGCTTCATATCAATAAATCTTTGGCTGAGCGCGTTCATTCCGATAATTTCATCGGCAATGATATTGTTTACATTGGCAACCGCTTTTGTAACGCCTTTTCCGTTATAGCGCTTTTCATCGCCATCACGCAGCTCAACCGCTTCGAATGCACCCGTTGACGCGCCGGATGGGACAATGGCTCTGCCGCAGCCGTCAACCGTATGCACCTCAACTTCTACAGTGGGGTTGCCCCTTGAATCCAATACTTCGCGCGCGAATACGTCAATAATTTCTACATATTTTTTCATGTTTATAATTCTGAACTCCTTTCACAAAATATAAGGCGGAAAAAATTTCTTCCCATGCCTGAGATAGGCAGACCTTTGCCGCACTGTTTTTATTATCCTGCAAAAAAGTAAAAAATATACATTGACGGAATAAGAAAAATAGTTTATAATAGAGGTGCGGCGTATTGCCGTTATAGGGAAATCAGGGAGAATACTGCTTGGCTTCCGATTTACGACTACATATTTGCCGGGCAGTGAATGGATTTTCATGGTGAGGAATGTCGGATGAACTTGCCGAAAAATAAAATCAGAAAGGAATGATTAAATGCTGAGAAAAAAAGTGGCAGCAGTGCTGGCGGCTCTGATGATGACATCCTCTCTGACCGCATTCGCTTCCGGAGCAATCCCGGATCATAAAGGGACAAGCATGGAGGGCATTGCGATTGGTACGGAGTCGGTCAATTCAAATGTAAAAGCTTATTTTGATTTGTTTAAGAAATACGGGGATCAGTACGGAGTAGACCCAAACCTGCTCGCGTCGATCTGTCAGCAGGAATCCTCCGGAATTAACTGGAGTCACCGTTCGGATGGCAGTGAGATGCCGGCGTGGGGGATTATGCAGATTGAATATACATTGGAAAAAGCATTTGCGGAATTTGGTAAGGAAACAACAGGTGTGGAATGGACGTTACAGGATCGTTTGGATCCGGAAAAAAGCATTAGCTTTGCGGCACATCTGATTTCACAAGCCTTGATTCGCTATGATTGCGATTACTTAAAGATGATACAGAGCTATAATTTCGGTTCGACTGTGCTGGATCGAATCATTGCCGCAAAGGGCGATGCATGGATGAGCGAACGGGTTAATGCCAAAAATTATGCAACCAACTGGAATTATAGCACATACGGAGATGCGCAGTATATAGAGCATGTTTTGCGATATTATAAGAAATACATGGATTATTGCGGCGCAAAGGTGCGAATCAATGGGAAACTGGTTGAATTTGAAAATCAGTATCCGGTGATCGAGGACGACAGAACTTTGATACCGATTCGGGGCTTGTTGGAGAAGCTGGGCGCTTCGGTATCGTGGGATCACGATAACTATAATGCCATTGTCGAAAGAAACGGCGTAACGGTGGTTCTTCCGATCGGTTCTTCAACCGCCTATGTGAACGGACAGGCGGTTGAACTGGACGTACCGGCAGAGCTTCGGAACGGAAGAACGATGGTTCCACTTCGTTTTGTTCTGGATAACTTCGGTATTGAAATTGAATGGGATCAAGATACGAGAACGGTCAGTATTGTGAATATTTTCAACTGATCCGATAGGATCTGAACCCTGAAAAAGCGGCGCAGTGATAGAGGCTGTGCCGCTTTTTGTGTGGTCTATTTTTGATTCAGCCAATGAATAGGACATAATTTGGATTTTTCAGCAATGACGAAATCTCCATATTTTATATCGAAAAATTCATTGATTTTTTAGGCTTAACATATTATAATAAACTCGAAAAATACATATTTGCGGAGTATGTTCGGCGCGGAGTTGTATTTTTATAATCAATGATTTAAAATTTATCAAAAGGAGAGAAAAAATATGTCAAGCTATGTTACAAAAAAGACACCGGGCGATACAGCCTGGTTTACGCATGACCGATTCGGAATGTTTATTCATTTCGGATTATATGCATTACCGGCGCGTCATGAGTGGGTTAAGACGCAGGAAAAGATTTCAGAAGAGAAATACGATTTATATTTTAAGCATTTTGATCCCGATTTATATGATCCCAGAGAATGGGCAAGACAGGCAAAGGCGGCAGGAATGAAGTATGCAGTGCTTACAACGAAACACCATGAAGGTTTTTGTCTGTTTGATACCAAGTATACCGATTACAAATCCACAAATACTCCGTGCGGCAGAGATCTTGTGAGAGAATATGTGGACGCATTCAGAGCGGAGGGGCTTCATGTAGGCTTTTACTATTCGCTGATAGACTGGCATCATCCGGATTTCACGATTGATTGGCTGCATCCGAGAAGAGATGATGAAAATGCTGAGGAACTGAACAAGAACCGTGATATGACAAAGTATGCGGAATACATGCGCAATCAAGTGACCGAGTTATTAACCAATTACGGAAAAATTGATATTTTGTGGTTTGATTTTTCGTATACCCAAAGACCGGAGGATGCAAAGGACTGGATGAGCGGTAAGGGTAAGGATGAATGGGAGGCAGAAAAGCTGATCGAAACGGCAAGAAGCCTTCAACCGCACATTATCATTGATAACAGAACAGAGATTGAGCAGGATCTTTGGACTCCGGAACAGTATCAGCCGATGGAGTGGCTCAAACATAAGGAAACCGGAGAACTGGTAACATGGGAGGCGTGTCAGACATTTTCGGGTTCATGGGGATATTTCCGCGATGAGATGACCTGGAAATCACCGCAGATGCTGATTGAAATGCTGATTAATACGGTATGCATCGGGGGAAATCTTCTGATGAATGTCGGTCCTACGGCGCGCGGCTATCTGGATTACCGTGCGGAAAAAGCATTGCAGGTATATGCGGATTGGATGAAATATAACTCACGTTCGATTTATGGCTGTACCATGGCAGAGCCGGAGTTTATGGCACCGAGAGGGTGCCGGCTGACGCAAAGTGAGGACGGAAAACGCTTATATGTTCACTTGATGGAATATCCGTATGCATTCCTGGAGATGCCCGGTATGGCAGGCAAGGTTGAATATGCACAGTTCTTGCATGATGCCAGTGAGCTGATTTTCACTGAGAAAAAGGCAGGACATTTTAGTGAGGGAAAAACAGAAGCGGATGATCTGCTCGTTATTAATCTGCCTCCGGTTAAGCCGAACATCATTGTTCCGGTTATCGAGTTATTTCTAAAATAAAAGCTTTATAAAAATCAATGGCACAAAAATGCTGAACATACTGAAAAACAAGTGATGAAACGCAAGCTCATCACTTGTTTTTTTGTTGTCGAAAGATTTTATGAGTTCGACAACCGTTTTCGACAGGCTTTTTTGATGGACAGTAGTATAATAAATAGTGTTCGGATGAGAAAAGAAAAAATGCTTATCAAACAAATTGGGATGGTCGGTCGGAGGAAAGGAGAGCGAACCGGTTCATGGAAATTTATGCGGAAACTTTATTTTTTATGAATGGTTTTGTGCTGTTTGTCGCTCTGATTCCGCCGTGCCGCCGTTACGGTGTAACGGTGCAGCGGCAGATGTGCGCTGCGGCTTTGGGAGCGGCGTGGGCGGCGGCTGTTTTTATCTATGCTCCCGGAGGGATTTTGGGTAGAATATCGGCAGCCGCAGGATGGATTCTTACCGCATGGACGGCTTTTGGAAAAAAGTTCAAGGGCAGCATTTCATTTTTTGTGTTTTTGATGCTGTTATATGCGGCGACTGTGCTGTTTTTGGCAATTTGGGGTAACGGAATCGGCGCACTGATTAAAAATGGAGTTCTATACTTCAATGCTCCGGCAAGCGTTGTAATACCGATTTTTACGGCGGCGTTTTTGGTTGCTGTCTTGATAGAACGACTCTGGAAATCTGTTATAGAAACAAAGCGGCATTTGCTGCGGATTACAAAGCGCGGCAAGAGCGTTGACGTTTTGGCTTTACAAGACAGCGGGAATTTATTAAAAGAGCCGAAAAGCGGCAAACGAGTGATTTTGGTAACGCGAAAAGCGTTGTCGCCGCTTTGCCCGGAGGAGCTTTTGACGAGTGAGCCACCCTATGTCATTCCATATCAATCGCTCGGGCATGAGGGAGCGGTCATTGGCTTTTTACCCGATCAAATTATACTGGACAATAAAAAGGAAGTGAGCGATGCGGTTATCGGTATTGCGGAGAAACGTTTTGCCGGAGATTGCGACGCTTTAATTGGAGGAATATAAATGCTTTTATCCAAACTCAGCAGTAAACTTATTTTCTTTTCGCAGCTTGCGGAAGATGGTGTTTTTTACATAGGGGGCAGCGACACCTTGCCGCCTCCGTTAAAAAAGGATGAAGAGGAGGCGCTCATGGAGCGTTTGGAGCAGGGGGATGAATCGGTCAAAACGGCGCTGATTGAGCGCAATTTACGGTTGGTCGTATACATTGCCCGAAAATTCGAAAATACGGGGATTTGCGTTGAGGATTTGATTTCAATCGGAACAATCGGACTCATTAAATCCATTAATACCTTTAAACCGTCTAAAAATATCAAATTGGCAACCTACGCGTCCCGATGTATCGAAAATGAAATTCTGATGTATTTGCGGAAAAATTCCAATTCCCGAACCGAGGTGTCGATTGATGAACCGCTGAATGTGGATTGGGACGGCAATGAACTGCTGTTATCGGATATTCTGGGGACGGATAACGATGTAATCTGCAAAGGAATTGAGGACGAGGTGGATAAAAAGCTGCTTTCTGTTGCCTTAACCAAGCTTTCGGGACGAGAGCGGAAGATTATGGAGCTGCGTTTTGGATTGGGAAACCGTCATGAAAAAACGCAAAAGGAGGTTGCCGATATGCTGGGCATTTCGCAGTCCTATATCTCCAGATTGGAAAAACGCATCATCGGGCGGCTAAAAAAGGAAATTGCCAAGATGAGCTGACATATCACATATTCTATCTTTCAATGTACATAGCCGTTAAGCGGCGGCTAAAAAAACAGGAGGATAGAAGGTATGACAAACAAAGTTGAAATATGCGGTGTGAACACGTCAAAGTTGCCGACTCTGACAAAAAAGGAGAAGGATGAGCTTTTTATAAAGATTAAAGCGGGGGATATGCAGGCAAGGGAAACCTTTGTGCAAGGAAATTTGAGATTGGTTTTGTCGGTGATTCAGCGTTTCAATAATCGCGGCGAAAATGTAGACGATCTTTTTCAGGTAGGCTGTATCGGATTGATTAAAGCCATTGATAATTTTGACCTTTCCCAGAATGTTCAGTTTTCGACCTATGCGGTGCCGATGATTATCGGTGAAATCCGCCGGTATCTGCGTGATAACAATACCATCCGCGTCAGCCGTTCTTTGAAGGATATTGCCTATAAGGCGCTGACCGTAAAGGAAAAGCTGATTAATAAAAATTCGAAAGAACCGACGATTTCGGAAATTGCAAAGGAGCTGGATTTGCCGAAAGAGGACGTGGTTTTTGCATTGGATGCGATTGCCGATCCGGTATCGCTGTTTGAACCGATTTATCATGATGGCGGCGAGGCGATTTTTGTCATGGATCAGGTGAAGGACATCAAAAACTCCGATGAAAACTGGTTGGAAAATATCGCGATCAATGAGGCGATGAAGCATCTGGATGAACGGGAAAAGCATATTTTAAATCTTCGGTTTTTCCAGGGGCGAACACAGATGGAGGTTGCGGAGGAAATCGGAATTTCGCAGGCACAGGTGTCGCGCCTGGAGAAATCAGCGTTAAAACAAATGCGAAAATATGTCTGATTCAAATAAGCGCTTTGCGCAGACGAGGAAAATCCTCTGCGCAAAGCGCAAATTTTTAATCCATCAGTGTTTTCCAGTTCGGCGAATGGTAAGCGTCAAAGCACATTTGAATTTGTTCCTGATTATTTTTTTCTTCCGCCAGTTTCGGCAATTCCTCTATGCCGAAATATCGGCTTTCCACCGTTTCGATATTCTGTTCAAAATTACCGCCGAGGACGGAGCAAAGGACAAACACCTTGCAGACTTTGTAGGCATACACCGGCAGATTGTGTTTTTCACGATCCTGTACGGCGATGACAACATCGGCGGAAACATCAAGCCCGGCTTCTTCCTTAACCTCCTTAATGACATTTTCCTTAACCGATACATTCACATCCACCCAACCGCCGGGCAGCGACCATGTTCCATTGTTTTCCTTGACTAAAAGGATTTTATCGTCCTTGAAGATTGCTGCGCGTGTATCTAATTTCGGTGTCTGGTAGCCGACCTCATTACAGAATAAATCTTTGACTTTTTCAAGAGGAATGTCAGTTTGAGTGTGAATCATGTCAGCCGCAATCATCCGAATTTTTTCATAGCGTTCCTTATCAAAATTATCCTTTGTGTAAAATAATCCTGCTTGGGCGATACTCTGTAATTCCACTGCCCAATCCAACCATTTCTTGTTCATATGCATCCTCCGTTTGCTTTTTAGATATTCACTAAACTTAGTTTGTCATAATCGCACGGATTTGTCAATAGTTTTTTGAAATTTGATCGGGAAATCACAAAAAAAGAACTTGCGTTGTTTTTCGCAAGCTCTTTTGACCCTATTGTTTTTCTTTTTGCGTTTTAATAACCTTCAGCCGTGAATGTTCCTCACGATCCTTTTCCTCAAGGGAATTGCTGATGTCCTTTACGATTTTTTCATAAAGAGGAATCGTTATATTCTCCAGTGCATTGGCACGCTTTTGCGTCTTTTTAATGTTCATGGCAAGACGGTAAACCGAATTTTCAATTTCCGTCAGCTGAATTGTGAGCATTTTCACTTCATTGAACTTTAAAAATGCTTCATCCAATGCGGAAGTGGTGTTCGAAAAGCCGTAAATCGGACGTCCGGAGAATTGTTTTGCGCGGACAACGGGAATTTCTACGCCCATAACGCTGCGCAGGTCAATTTCCACGCTATCCTCAAAAACCGCACTGTGCGCGTGTTCTTCTACCGCGTTAATACTCATCAGCACGTTTGCGCCCTCTAAGGCACGGTAGGCGAGAGTAAATGTTTCTTCGATTTTGGCTTCGACATCCTTTGCTTCTTCGATCAGCTGCATCATTTCCCGAATCAGAATATTCCGCTTTTTATCCAGCATTTCATATCCTTGTTTCGACAGACGCAGGGTGTTTTTCGCCGACATCAAATTTCCCTTGGTGGGTGCAAGTGTTTTTTGCATGGACAAACACCCCCTTTAGTCTAATTCCTCGGCAGGTTTATAATACTTGTTCAGAATATCGTCGCTTACACGGTCAAGCTCGCTCTTCGGCAACATTCCGAGAAGCTCCCAACCCAGATTCAGCGTATCCTCAATGCTTCTGTTTTCGTCCTTTGCCTGGGACAGGAAACGTTCATCAAAGGCTCTTCCGAAAGCAATATACTTCTTATCAATATCCGAAAGCTCATCTTCACCGATAACCGAAGCCAGGCTCTTTGCATCCTCAACCTTAGAGTATGCCGCAAACAGCTGGTTCGACAGCGCCGGATGATCCTCTCGTGTAAAGCCCTCGCCGATACCGTCCTTCATCAAACGCGATAGGGAAGGAAGAATGGATACCGGAGGATATACGCCGGTCAGACTTAAGGCTCTTCCCAAAACAATCTGCCCCTCGGTGATATATCCGGTAAGGTCCGGAATCGGGTGAGTAATATCATCATTCGGCATCGTCAAGATCGGCACCTGTGTTACGGAGCCTTTGGCGTCCTTAATGATACCTGCACGCTCATACAGAGAAGCCAAGTCCGAATACAAGTATCCGGGGAACCCCTTACGTGACGGAATCTCGCCCTTAGAGGAGGAAACCTCACGCAAAGCCTCGGCATATGAGGTCATATCCGTTAGGATAACAAGCACGTGCATATCATGCTTGAATGCCAAATATTCGGCAGCGGTCAATGCGCAGCGCGGTGTGATAATTCTTTCAACAACCGGGTCGTTCGACAGGTTCAAGAACATAACAACCTTGCTCAAAACACCGCTTTCTTCAAATGATTTCTTAAAGTAGTTCGCAACATCGTGCTTTACGCCCATTGCCGCAAAGACAATCGCAAATTTATCTCCGTTTACATCATCAGCGTCCACAACCTTTGCTTGACGTGCAATCTGAATAGCAAGCTGATCGTGGGGAAGTCCATCGCCCGAGAAAATCGGAAGCTTCTGACCACGGATCAAGGTTGTCAGACAGTCGATGGAGGAAATACCGGTCTGAATAAAGTTATTCGGATATTCACGCGATACCGGATTAATCGGCTGACCGTTTACATCCCGAACCTCATCGGCAAAATAATCGCCCAGACCGTCAATCGGGCGTCCTACACCGTCCAGCGTTCTGCCGAGAATCTCTCTGGAAAGCGGCAGCCGCATCGGTTCGCCCATCAGCTTTGTTTTGGTGTTTGTAAGCGAAAGACCGCTGGTTCCTTCGAAAAGCTGAATAACAGCCTTATCTCCGGAAATCTCTATGACACGGCCGATTCTTTTTGAGCCGTCATCCAGAGTAACCGTTACCATTTCCTCATAAAAGGCTTCGGTTACGCCCTCAATGACCGCCAAAGGTCCCTGAATATTGTTAAGACCCATATATTCAATAGCCATACTTTTATTTCACTCTCCTTATTTGTAAATCACAAGGGATTCACAGCAGTTTAATCCTCATCCAGCTTCTGTGCAATCAGATTGTCAAAGGTTTCGTTGATTTTTCTTTGCAGTTCATGGAAAGGAGCTTCCATATCCTTGTTGCCGATGGTGTACTTAATTCTGATAACATCCTCGACAATGCCGGTTTCGTTGACCTTAGAGAATACGATACCCTTTTCAACAATCTCTTTCATTCGGCGGTCAAGCAATAAAATGACGTCCATCATCTTATTCTGCTTTTCAAGAGGAACATAAGTATCATCCGCATGGAAAGCGTTTTGCTGCAAGAATCCAAGACGAATCGCTCTTGCAACCTCAAGCGTTGCTTTCTGACCGTCCGGAAGAACGTCTGCACCGATCAGCTTTACAATCTCAAGCAGACTGCTTTCTTCCTGCAAAATCGCCATGATTTTGGAACGCTTATCCATGAAATCCTTTGAAACGTTTTCTTTATACCAATCCGTCAGATCGTCAATATACTCACTATAGCTGGAAAGCCACTGGATTGCCGGATAATGTCTTGCATAGGCAAGGGACTTATCCAATGCCCAGAAGCAGCGTATAAATCGTTTTGTGTTTTGTGTTACCGGCTCGGAGAAGTCGCCGCCCTGGGGAGATACCGCACCGATAATGGATACGGAGCCTTCCGAACCGTTTAAGTTGGTTACATATCCCGCTCTTTCATAGAATTGTGAAAGACGGGAAGCTAAGTAAGCCGGGAAACCTTCCTCTGCCGGCATTTCCTCCAGACGTCCGGAAATCTCACGCAGAGCCTCCGCCCATCTTGAAGTGGAATCTGCCATCAAGGCAACGTCATAACCCATGTCGCGGTAATATTCCGCTAACGTAACGCCGGTATAAATCGAAGCTTCACGTGCTGCAACCGGCATGTTGGATGTGTTTGCAATCAAAACCGTTCTGTCAAGCAGTGGACGGTTGGATTTCGGGTCAATCAATTCCGAAAATTCCTCCAGAACCTGCGTCATTTCGTTTCCGCGCTCGCCGCAGCCGATATATACGATAATATCGGCATCGCACCATTTTGCAAGCTGATGCTGCGTCATGGTTTTACCGGTACCGAATCCTCCCGGAATCGCCGCCGCACCGCCCTTAGCCAGGGGGAACATTGCGTCAATAACACGCTGACCCGTTACAAGCGGTTTTGTGATTGGCTGTCTTTTCAAATAAGGACGCGCCTGCTTGATCGGCCATTCCTGCTTCATCGTAAGCTCTACCAAGCCGTCCTCTGTTTGTATTTTTGCGATTGGATCAACAATTGTATAGTTTCCGTTCTCAGCAACCCACTTTACAATACCCTTGATGTTGGGCGGCACCATAACGCGGTGCTCAATCAAGGTGGTTTCCTGAGTTACGGCAATAATATCGCCGCCGCTGACAATATCACCGTCTGCGATCTTCATTGTAATGTTCCAGGTTTTCTTTTCATCCAGGGGTGTAACCTTCAGTCCGCGTGCGATAAACGCGCCCGAACGACCTCTGATTTCTTTCAGAGGATGCTCAACACCGTCAAATATATCGGAGATAATGCCGGGAGCGAGCGTGATGGATAGGGGAGCACCGGAGCCTTTTACAGGCTCATCCAGCTTCAAGCCGGTTGTTTCCTCATATACCTGAACGATCGTGGCATCCGCTTCAACGCCGATGACTTCACCGATCAGCTCCTCATCTCCAACATATACCATTTCTTGCATGCCGAAGTCGCTGGATCCTTTTACTTTCACAACAGGCCCGTTGATACCGAAGATTTTACCTTCTGCATTCGCCATATTTATCCTTCCTTTCAGCTTAATTCTGTGTGCCGACAGTATTGTTTTACTGTCCGATAGAGCGATTACTCAATGGTAAGACCGCTTCTTTGGAGAAATTCTTTCTTCTCTTCCGCAAGCATTTCTTTGAAAGAATAATCGACGCTGACTCTGCGCGCCGGGTTAAACACCTTAGCGCCGCCGATAAAGTCCTTTTCGGTTGCGGCTTCTACGCTGATTTGCGCCGTACCGTCCGATAAAGCCTCAATCTGTTCCTTGAAGCGAAGATCATCAGAAGAAATATATACAACTTTCGGCCCTTTACCAACCTCGAAAATTGCTTTTTCTATTTTGTTCAGCAGCCATTTTCCATATGCGTCTGTCTGTGTATACGATTTTAACTTTTCCTTAGCTCCGTCCATGACTTCGTTAATGATGTGTTCGCGAGTCAAAAGAAGGTGCTTTTTTGCCTCCAATTCAACGTGGAGGACTTTTTCGTTTGCTGCTTTTTTTGCTTCGGTGATGCTGTGCTGAATGGACTCATACGCCTCCTCAAGAAATTCATTTTCTTTGGCGTTTACCATTGTGTCATGCTTAACCTGAACCTTTTCCATCATTTCGTCACGCTTTGTTCCTGCATCATCCAAAACAAGCGAGGTGAACGTATTCAATTTCTCTTTTAAGTTATCCATATCAGTGAACCTCCTTTTCATAAGGGGAATGACCCCGATCATTTCACTTTTCCGAATCATCGGAAAAGCATGAGGAATCTGCCGCCGGGTAGGGCGGAGAACTATAATTTCAGTCCGATAGATTCCTGAACCAGACTGTTAATGGAGTTTGCTATATCACGGCTTCCGTGACGGTCGGGAATTTCGATAATCAGCGGCGTATGAAGCGTAAGCTTCAGCGTCCGCAAATAATCCTTTACCGTAGCGCCCGCTTTTTCCGTCAGCACCAAAATGCCAAGCTCCTTATCCGCAAGCGCTTTTTTGATTTCTGCCTGCACCTCTTCCGCTGTGTGAGCAACGCATCCGTCAACGCCTGCAAGACGCATCCCAATCTGAGTATCTATATTATCGCTGATTAAGTACATTTTCATGATTATAATACTCCTTCTGTAATGCGATACCGAGTCCCGATTATGAGTTCAAGATCATGAATGAGATTACAAGACCGTAAAGTGCGATACCTTCTGCCAATGCAACGAAGATCAATGTCTTACCCATGATTTTCTCATTTTCGCTCATTGCGCCGATTGCGGCAGCAGCTGCTGAGGAAACGGCGATACCACCGCCGACACCGCTCAGACCGGTTGAAAGAGCCGCACCGATATATTTCAAGCCTTCACCTACGGAAAGTCCTGCCGCGCCGGAAGCACCTGCCGCAAATGCCGGAATGGAGCATCCTAATGAATATACAACGCCGATTCCGATACAAGCGAAGAAAGAAATCGCATTCATTAAAAGGCATTCCTTACCCTTTCTTTTGCCGGTTTTGTAATAGAGAACAGCCGGAGCTGCAACACTCAGTGCAATTAGTCCAAATAATACCTTCATTAACATAGTAATCATTTCCTTTCTTTGTTCAAAACTTATTTATTCTTCAATGATACAAATTCCTTACCGGTTCCCTGGAAGTAACGGCTGAACATCTCATAATATTCCAGACGCAATACCTGAATTGCAACAATCAAGCCTTCCAATACCATAACGACAATATTACCGATGACCGTAACGATCATACCGCCAACACCGCCGCTGCCGGATAATGCTGCGACCGCCATCATCATACCAACGTGAATAACGGCGAATGCACCGATTCTCAGGAATGAAATCGTGTTTGTACAGAAGCTCAGCACAACCTCAAACAGCTCGAACAGATTCTCCACAAAGAACATTCCGCTGGAGGGAAGCCAGTGCTTTTTGCCTTCGACCAATCGGGTAAGCGGTGTACAGAGGTACATTGCCAATACCGATACCGTAAACAGAATGATAAATACAACCCCCGGAATATGAAGTCCGGCAAGAAGATTTACCACAACCAGAATGATGCTGAGATAGAACACCAATCCGGCGATTCCGTTATGTCCGAACAGTGCGCCGCCGATGTCATGCTCGCGGAACATATTGATGACATTCAGACACATTCCGAAAACGATGATGCATGCACCCATGCATACCGTGCCGATCAGCAGCGGCATAATGGATTGCATCGGCTTTACTGTCGTAATTCCGAACAGTTTCGGAATGATTTCTTCATTTCCGAAAAAGCTGCCGTAGATGAAACCGGATACAATACCGGCAAGGCCTACCATACTGATGATCCCTGCAAGATCCATTTTCTTAACCTTGTAAATGATGAAGCCTGCAATGGCAAGAATCGCACTCTGTCCCACATCTCCGAACATGATTCCGAAGAACAGGATATAGGTGATTGCCAAAATCGGCGTCGGGTCGATCTCGCCGTAAGAGGGAAGTCCGTACATCTTTACAAACATCTCAAACGGCTTGAAGATAAAGTTGTTTTTTAGCTTTGTCGGCGGATCAATTTCTTTTACGTCCGAGGCGTTTTCCGAATAGAACATTACCACATCGTCGGAATCATTGATTTCTTTCTCCAGCTTGTCGGCTTCTTTGGCTTCCATCCAGCCTACGACATAGAAGAACATATCCGAGTGAACCGCATTTCTGCGGATTTCCGCGAATTGCTCGCGCTTTTTCGCAAGATTATAGATCATACTTAATTTATCCTGCGAATCCTCCAGCATTTTCGCTGTCTTTTGGGACAGCTCCTGAATCTGCTGTTTCAGCGATTCGTTTTGCGCTGTGAGGTATTTTTTAATATCCCTCGGAGTTCCGGGGAACTCTGAGGTCACATATTCCGGTTCAAAATACAGCGATGCAAAAATTTCTTCAATTTTTCGCTGCTTGACCTCCGGAACGAAATAGAAACCCCAAACCTCTGTGGCATTTTCTGACGTGACAATGAAGAATGTTTCCAGATTGTCCAGATAGGTTGTTAAGGTCTTGTATCCGGTACGGGGAATATGCCCGAATTGTACCTTTACAAATTCCATTCCGAATATTTTTTGAAGATCCACATCAAAATCCAGCATAAGATCGAGCTGATTGATTACCTTTTGATTTTTCTCAACCAGGTTATGCAAATGCTCGCTCTCGTCACGCTCGTTTCGGATGCGGAGATTAATGCAGTCTACAAATTTCTGCATGTCTTCCAGGGTTGTGCCGTCCTTTGCAATAATTTTCGGATTCGGCTCCTGTCCGGCAAGCTGAATGATAGACAGCGCATTTTTAGCAAGAAGGTCATAGTCCGTATTCTCGTCGAAGCTTTGAATACGCTTACGGTTTGTGATGACATTCATCGCCTTTTCCAGGTGAATATCTCTGCCGTAAATGTATTTTTCAACTACGTATTCAAAATCGCTGATCTGGGCGGAGAAGGTGACGGCCTTCATTTTAACTATTGCCATTATATTCCTCCTCTCTGTTGATTGCGTCTGCGGGGTACGCCGACACTAATCTATATGGATATGGGGGCGAATCTCATCTGCGGTTTTGCCGTAACGGATGCCCTCAACCACTGTCTTAATGTTATCAAGCTCAAGTTCCTTTAAGTCCAGGTATGTATATACTGCAATCAAGGATTGCGGATGATTGAAGAACATGTTCTTATCAATTTTTCGGATAAGCGTCATGTGATTTTCCTCCGGAAAGATTCCGTCCTCAATCCCATCGAACAGGGAAGCATATTTCGTTTGTGATACCAAATCAATAAAGCTTTCGATTTTTTCAGCACGCACAAGCTCTTTAATCAGATCCTCTGTGAGCCGATAGCGAATTGGTATCAGATAAGTAAATATGATTTCCTCTTCAAAATCAAAATATTTCTTACCGCGGTAGATCCATAAAATATTTAATGCGTCTATTTTTGAACCCAGTGCCTTTTTAAACAAATCTGCCTGATCTCGATCCAAAGTCCTGCTGACCGTATGCCAGATTGAGGTGTAATAGAACATCTCAAGAATCATACTGACAGAAAAGAAATCGGAACCGAGGTTTTCGGCACGCTGCAAAGGCTCCGCATAAGGCGTGTTTTTGCATGCCTCGATACAGTCGGAAAGGCTTTTTGCGTTCAGCATTAATTCACGGTCAATTTTGGTGTGCGTTTCAAAAAACGCGTCAAACCGATCGCGGCTGACCTCATCGGCGTTTCGGGATTCATGGGTGAAGATATATCGCAACTCACGCGTGAGAAACAAAATTTCACGCCGCATAAACCAGAATTTCAAGACTTCTCTTTTAGAGCTGTCCAGAAAATCATAGAGCCGCAGATACTCATCCACGATTTCCATCGAAATCAGAATCTCCATCTGACCTCTGTGAATATCCCGTTCATTTACGGTATCCAGAACAGAAACATACGCCGGAAGAGATTTCAAATAGCTGCATATTTCACTGACTGTTTTTTTGCTGAGCAATTGCTCATAGTCCTCGCGGGTCAGAAACTTAGAATACATGGATTTAAGCTTAGCCGAAATAGCACAGTATTCTGAATTCATTGCTCACACCTCGCTTAACTGCCAATTATATTTTCAACAATTTTATCAATCCAAGCGTCTTTGTTCTCTTTGCATTTTTTTTCAAGAACGTCAATCTGACGCTGCGATTCCTCTCGGATGCTTTGACACTTGTCGTCCGCCTCTTTGAGCTCCAGCTCTTTCAGGTTTTCACATTTTGCAACCGCTTTGTTCGTAATACTTCGGTGAAGCTTACGCGTTTCATCGGCAATGTTTTGATCAAGGTTCTTATTTGCTTTTTTGGCGTCCTTGATAACCTCCTGGGCGCGATCCTCGATGTCGATGATTTTTAAGATCAAATCTTCCACAATACAAAACCTCCCTTTTTTTGATAAAACGGGTTATCAATCTTACAACAACCCGATAAATAAATTTTTCCAAACAAGAGAATCTCGTTTGAAAGTCTATGAAAAAACTAAAAATTTAGTTTTTCAAGCTTTGTAATGGCGCCGGAATCCGTCCGCCGCGATCAATAAATTCCTCGCAGGAATAATTTCTGACCGACATTACCGGCCCGGTTCCGAGCAAGCCGCCGAATTCCACAATATCTCCCTCTTTTGCGCCGGGAGCAGGGATGATTCTGACGGCGGTTGTCTTTGTGTTCACCATGCCGATTGCGGCTTCATCCGCAATAATGGCTGAAATGGTGGCGGCGGTAGTATCACCCGGAATGACAATCATATCCAAGCCGACCGAGCATACGCAAGTCATAGCCTCCAGCTTTTCAATGGAAAGCGCTCCGCACTTTGCGGCGGCAATCATTCCGGCATCTTCTGAAACCGGGATAAACGCTCCGCTCAGACCTCCGACATAGCCGGACGCCATAACGCCGCCTTTTTTAACTGCGTCATTTAACAGCGCCAATGCAGCGGTTGTACCATGCATTCCGCACTTTTCCAATCCCATTTCTTCTAATATATAAGCTACGCTATCGCCGACCGCCGGGGTGGGGGCGAGTGAAAGATCCACGATTCCGAACGGTACGTTCAGACGGCGTGAAGCCTCCTGGGCAACCAATTGTCCCATTCGCGTAATTTTAAAGGCAGTCTTTTTGATCGTTTCGGCAACTACACCGAAATCCTTGCCCTTGACTTTTTCCAAGGCACATTTGACAACGCCCGGCCCCGAAACGCCGACGTTAATCACACATTCGCCTTCGCCCTCGCCTAAGAATGCGCCTGCCATGAAGGGGTTATCCTCAACCGCATTGCAGAATACAACCAGCTTCGCACAAGCAAATCCTTGTGTGTCTGCCGTCAGCTCCGCTGCTTTCTTCACAATCAGACCCATTTCTTTTACAGCGTCCATGTTAATTCCGGCTTTGGTTGAGCCGATATTCACGCTGGAGCAGACAAGCTCTGTCTGGGATAGGGCATAGGGAATGGATTGAATCAAAATCCGCTCTCCGTTGGTATAGCCCTTATGCACCAATGCCGAATAACCGCCGATGAAGTTCACACCGCAAGTCTTTGCTGCTTTATCCAATGCTTTCGCAATTTTCACGGCTTTATCAATATCCGGCTTATCTAAAGCGTCAACCAGGGTTGCAATCGGTGTTACGGAAATTCGCTTATGCACAATCGGAATCCCGAATTGCCGCTCAATATCCTCACCGACATTTACCAAATCCTTAGCGTAGGACGTGATCTTGTCATAGACCTTTTGGCATACCGTGTCAACATCCGGCCCCGCACAGCTTTTGAGGGAAATTCCCATCGTGATGGTACGAATATCCAGATTTTCACGGTCAATCATGTTAATGGTTTCAATAATTTCAAAAGGGTTAATCATAATCGCTGACCCTCCCGTTATATCTTATGCATGGACGAGAAAATATCTTCTCTCTGAACCCGGATGGAAAGTCCCATCTCCTCCGCTACGTTCTGAAGCTTCTCGTTAATGTCCGAAATCGTATGCTTGGAATCCACGCAATCTACCAGCATAATCATGGTGAAAAGATCCTGCATGATGGTTTGCGAAATATCCAGAATATTTACATCAGCTTCATAAAGCGCGGTGCTTACCTTTGCAATGATACCTTTCGTATCCTTGCCGACTACTGTAACAACTGCTTTCATAATTTTTTTCCTTTCAGAGTGTTTTATTGTTTTCTCCTCATTATACCACGATTCATTATTTTTCGCAACGAATATATTATAATACAATCATCAATATGTGTAAAATATATATATGATATTATTACTATATCTTTTTTGTATATTAATCGTGGTTTGCTTTTCAGTTTCTCTGGCGAAAAGCCTCATACATCAAAACTCCGGCTGCAACGGAAGCGTTCAAGGAGTTAATCTGACCGTTCATCGGAATACTGACGGTAAAATCACATTTTTCCTTTACCAATCTTCCGATTCCGTCGCCCTCGCTGCCGATTACGATAGCAAGCGCTCCGGTCAAATCCGCTTTATGCATATCTTGACCGTCCATATCTGCCGCGGCAATCCAAAGTCCTTCTTTTTTCAGCTTGTCAATGGCAGCGGCAAGGTTGGTTACTTTTGCAACGGGCGTATATTCTGCGGCTCCGGCGGCGGTTTTGATGGCTGCACTGTTTAAGCCGACACTGCCATGCTTGGGAATGACAATCCCATGTACACCGACGCAGTTTGCTGTTCGCAAGATTGCACCGAGATTATGCGGATCGGTGATTTTGTCGCATAAAATCAAAAACGGCGGCTCGCCCTTTTCACGAGCAATATTTAAAAGATCTTCAACCGTCTTATATTCATACGGACTGACATAGGCGATGATGCCCTGATGATTCGCGCCCTCTGCAATAGCGTCCAGCTTTTGATGCTCCACCTCTTGCACAATGATTTTCGCTTCACGCGCTTTTTTTACAATCGGAACGATAGAACCCTCCAAGCGCCCTTTTTTAATGAGAATCTTGTCGATGGAACGACCCCTTTTTATGGCTTCAAGAACCGGATTTCTACCAATAATTTTATCTTCCATAATTATGACTATTCCTTTCTAAAGTCACGGAATCAAGTTTGAAAATCGTTCAGAGTGCTGTTATGCCATAGCACTGCGATTTTATTCAAACTTTTGCCTTGTGTATTAGCTTGAGGTAACTAACTTTAAGCTATAAAAAACCACAAGGGCACAGAAATCATTCTTCAATCGCCACACCCTTGTGGTTTATAAGCTGTTATTACTTTAACATGAATTTATCGTGGATAGCAACGACGGCTCTTTCAGCGTCAGCTCTGTCAACGAGAACAGAAATCTTAATTTCTGAGGTGGCAATCATGTTAATATTAATATGAGCGTCCGATAATGCTTCAAACATTTTTGCAGCAACACCGGAGTTGGTAACCATGCCGGCACCAACGATAGATACCTTGGAAACATCCTTTGTTGATTTAATCGTATCTGCTTTTATAATATTGTTGTGTTCTTCAAGAAGCTGCAATACACGATCCAGATCTTCTTCGGTTACGGTGAAAGCAATATCTTTCTTTACACCGTTTCCGATAGACTGAATAATCAAGTCAACGATGACCCCGTGCTTTGCGAGCATCTGAAATACCTGAAATGCCTTTCCGGGAGTATCCTCTACGCCGCATAGTGCAACTCTTGCACAGTCGTTATCTCTTGTTACACCTCTTACAAGCATCTTTTCCACTTGCTCTACCTCCTTAACATATGTGCCTTCGTGATCATTTAAGCTGGATCGTACCGATAATTTTACATTATATTTCTTTGCCATTTCAACGCTTCTGTTATGCAGTACATTTGCACCCAGAGAAGCAAGCTCAAGCATTTCATCATAGGAAATATCATCAAGCTTATAGGCGTTCTTTACAAATCGCGGATCAGCGGTATAAACTCCGTCAACGTCTGTGTAGATTTCACATAAATCTGCGTTTAACGCTGCCGCCAAAGCAACTGCGGAGGTATCTGAACCACCTCTGCCGAGTGTTGTAATATCATCATATTTATTCAAGCCCTGGAATCCGGCAACAATAACGATTCTCTTGCGGTCAAGCTCGGTCTTGATACGTTCGGTATCAATCGTCTTGATTCTTGCCGCTCCGTAATTGGAATCTGTCTTAAATCCTGCCTGCCAGCCTGTCAGTGAAACGACCGAAAAACCCAATTTTTCAATTGCCATTGCCAACAATGCGATGGAAATCTGTTCACCGGAGGAAAGCAGCATATCCATTTCACGCTTAGAAGCGTTTTCGTTAATTTCCTTTGCTTTGGCGATTAAATCATCCGTTGTATCGCCTTGGGCGGAAACGGCAACAACAACATCGTTTCCGGCCTTATAGGTTTCCGTTATACGTCTTGCAACGTTCATAACTCTTTCGGCGTCTTTTACTGAAGTACCGCCGTATTTCTGAACAATAAGTCCCATAAGTCCCATCCTTTCAATTCATTCTGTTAGGGGATTGTAAAATTCAATCTTCCGAATGTTGCAGTAGGAATTGTTATCTGTTTTTCACTCTGCTGCGGCTCAAACATCCGCTACGATGCGCAGAACTCGCCTCCGCAAATCGAAAAACAGATAACAATTCATTTCAGAGATTGTATTTCACAATGACCTATATGATTTATATTTTAAATTTCCGAAACCACTGCTCCTACATTATCAATATCAAGAATCTTACAAGTCCATTTGTGAGCATTCTTTTTAAAGAAACTTTCCATCTCCGCCTTAAACCCGGCATAATTTCCATCCAGAAAAGAAAGCACGGTAGGACCGGAGCCACTTAAATACGTTCCCAGTGATCCGGCAGCATAGGTTTTCTCAAAAATTTCATCAAATCCGTCAATGTAGCTTTTTCTGTAAGGCTGATGCAGACGATCCTGAACGCCGGTTTTTAATTGGGTAGTATCTCCCGAAATCAACGCCGCTTGCAGGATTGAAGCATGTGAAATATTAAACACGGCATCCCGAAACGGAATCATTTCAGGCAAAACCTCACGAGATTTCTTTGTTGCTACAAAATAATCCGGAATCATCACCGCAAACTTGATATGCGGCTGAATTTTTGTACTGTGTACCATCGTGCGATGATCCGTCATCAAAGATACACAGAAACCGCCGAACAGTGCAGGCCCGACATTATCGGGATGCCCCTCCATTTCGGCAGCCAGCTGAATAATACGGCTGTAGGGGAGAGTACGCCCGGAAAGGACGTTCGCGGCAAGCATTCCGCCGATAATGCAAGCGCTGCTGCTCCCAAGACCGCGCGTCATCGGAATGTCACTGTTTTGCGTGATTCTCAATCCCAACGGCTGATAATGAACTTCGTCAAAAACTACCGCCATCGCCTTATAGATCAAATTCCGTTCATCCAGAGGAATATAATCTGCTGCATTCAACACCCGAATATCCAACCCGGACGGAATTTCTTCAATTTGTAGTCGATTATATAGGTTCAGAGCAATTCCCAGTGTGTCAAATCCGGCACCCATATTTGCGCTGGTAGCAGGGATTCTTACCTTGACCATCAGTTGAGTACCTTTATGACGGATTTGACGGAGGAAAGCTTTGCGAGCTTTTCTTCGATTTCACTTCCGTTCAATTCCTTTGTAAGCCATACGCGTTCGCTGCCATCCGTATCAAGAAACCGAGCGTCGGGAAATACGGCTTTAACCGTATCCTCAGAAGCGTCACTTCTTATAAGATAAGCAAAAGCTACAGCGTCTTTGGATGCCATAATATTTTTCGATGGCTTTTCCCAACCGATTTTCTTTGCACGTTCTCTGTGACGGACACAATCAATCACATCGGCAACGACTGCTGAAGCGGTCGGCAGCTTTCCGGCACCGGCGCCGTAAAACATCAAATTGCCAACGCAGTTTCCGGTTACCATGATTGCGTTAAAGACACCATCCACACCGGAAAGGGGACTGGATGACGGAATCAGCATAGGACTTACGAATGAATAAATCGTGCCGTCCTCCAAAAATGAAGCATATCCGATCAGCTTGATTACGCTGTTGAGTTGTTCCGCATATTTGACATCATCCAAAGTAATATTTACAATACCCTCTGTATCAATATCCTGATAATCAACCGCTGTTCCCGATGCAAGGGAAGCCAGAATAGCAATTTTACGGCAAGCGTCATGTCCTTCAATATCGGCAGCCGGGTTTTTCTCGGCATATCCCTTTGCCTGAGCATCAGCCAGAGCATCTTCAAAGGACTGTCCGTTGGTAAACATGTGATACAGAATATAGTTCGTTGTTCCGTTTAAGATTCCGGCAATCCGCGTAATCCTGTTTGCCGTTAAATCCTGGTGCAGCGGACGAATCACGGGGATACCGCCACCGACACTGGCCTCAAACATATAATTTACATTCTTTTGTGAAGCAATATCCAAAAGCTCCGTGCCGTATGTAGCGACCAATTCCTTATTGGAGGTTACTACACTCTTGCCGGCAAGCAGCAGACTTTTTGTAAATTCATAGGCAGGATGAAGTCCTCCCATCGTTTCAGCAACAACCGTCACCTCGTCATCATTCAAAATATCATCAAAATTTTTGGTGAAAAGTTCTTTTTGAGGATGGTCGTCGAAGTCGCGGATATCAAGAATGTACTTGATACTTACTTCCTCACCGTAGGTATTGCGGCAAAGCTTCTCGCTGTTCTGAATAATAATGTCATAGACACCGCTCCCAACAGTTCCAAAGCCCATAATTGCAACTTTTGCCATTCCTTTTTCCTCC
>CAUGRT010000010.1 GCA_959602045.1 uncultured Clostridia bacterium
AATTAAATAATATATCCCGTTCTGCAAGGCGAGTTCCGTGTAATGCAGCGGATGTCTGAGCCGGAACAGAACAAAAATATATGAAAATTCCTGCACTTACCTTGGGGAAAATTAAATAATATATCCCGTTCTGCAAGGCGAGTTCCGTGTAATGCAGCGGATGTTTGAGCCGAAACAGAATAAAAATATATGAAAATTCCTGCGCTTAACATGGGGGAATTGAATAATATATATCCCGTTCTGCAAGGCGAGTTCCGCACAACATAGCGGATGTCTGAACCGAAACAGAATAAAAATATATGAAAATTTTTGCACTCAATTCGGACAGCTGAATTGTATCATTTGCAATTTTAAGGGACGAAAAAGGAAGAACTATTGATGAAAATGTATAAATTAGCCTAAGCGAACATTATATTAGACGGATATTTTATGCAACTTATTTTAAATTTCCTCTTGCAAACTTTCGGGTTTTATGGTATCATAATAAATAAGATATAACAAAGGTGTTGTATGTTGTTTTTGTACGCAAGAACAATGTGCGCACCTTTTTTGTTTTTATTGAACGCGACGAATTAAGAATGTAGAGAATGGAGAATGCATTATGTTTGATTCCACAATGACAAAGCATCTCGCGCAGTTATCCAAAATAGAGTTTACCGACGAGGAGCTTGAAAAAATGACGGCGGATATGACGGATATTATTGCGCTGATGGACAAGGTTTGTGATTTTGACACATCGGTGAAGCCTTATACGTTAGAGGCGGTCGATTACAAGAATTTGCGAAACGATTCCCATGAGGATTCTTATCATACGGACGAGATTATCAAGAATGCGCACAATGTAAAGAATAACAGTTTTGTTGTTCCGAAGGTGGTATAATTGAGGAGGGGAATGTAAATGAGTTTAAAGGAGCTTCGCGAAAAGCTCGACAGCAAGGAAATCGGCGCTGTTGAACTGACGCAGGAATATTTGAAGAAAATCAAAGCGGCGGATGAGAAAATCAATTCCTATATTACAGTTTGTGCCGAAACAGCGGAGACAGCCGCAAAAAGAGCGCAGGAGCGGATTGACGCAGGCAATACACAGGCGATGACAGGGATTCCGCTTTCCGTTAAGGATAATATCTGCACCAATGGGATTCGGACAACATGCGCCTCCCGGATGCTGGAGGAATTTGCTCCGGTGTATGACGCAACGGTTATGGAAAAGCTCAATGCACAGGACGCGGTCATGCTGGGCAAAACCAATATGGATGAATTTGCGATGGGCGGTTCTTCACAGACCTCCTATTTCGGCGGTGTTAAGAATCCGCATGATTTGACGAGAGTTACCGGCGGTTCATCCGGCGGTGCGGCGGCTTCTGTTGCAGCCGGACTTTGCGCAGCGGCTTTAGGCTCGGATACGGGCGGTTCTGTCAGGCAACCGGCGGCATTCTGCGGTGTTACAGGACTCAAGCCGACGTATGGGGCGGTATCCCGATGGGGACTGATCGCATTTGCATCATCATTAGATCAAATCGGCGTACTGGCTTCCTCGGCAGCCGATACGGGATATGTGCTGAATACCATCTATGGCAAGGATAAAAATGACGCTACATCTTCCGCGATGGCGAAAGGGGATTATACAGCCAAGCTCGGCATGGACATCAAGGGCTTGAAAATCGGATTGCCTAAGGAATTTTTCGGGGATGGTATCTCGGATGAAGTGAAAAAGGCGGTCTTAAAGGCGGCAGAATATTATAAGAGTTTAGGATGCGAATTGGTTGAATGTTCACTTCCGTCATTGGAGTATGCGGTATCGGCGTATTATTTGATTTCATCGGCTGAAGCGGCAAGTAACCTGTCGCGGTTTGACGGAATTAAATATGGATTCCGTTCCGGATTGGGCGAGGATTTCAATGATTTAATCAGCAATTCCAGACGCGAGGGCTTTGGTACGGAGGTAAAGCGCCGGATTATGCTCGGAAACTATGCGCTTTGCTCCGGATATTATGACGCTTATTATAAAAATGCAACCAGAATCCGCACACAGCTGCGGAAAGAATATGCGGATATTTTCGAAAAGTGCGATGTGATTTTAACGCCGACAGCACCAACTACGGCTTATCGGATCGGCGAACAGGAGAATGATCCGGTTAAGATGTATCTGGCGGATATTTGTACCGTAACGGTGAATATCGCAGGCTTGCCGGGAATTTCAACTCCATGCGGCTATGATGAAAACAATATGCCGATTGGAATGAGTCTGATTGGAAAGGCTTTTGATGAGCAGACTATTATTGCGGTTTGCGATCGGTTTGAACAGGATTTTGAAAGAAAGGAGGCGCAGTTATCATGAGGTATCAACCGGTAATCGGATTGGAAATCCATTGTGAGTTATTGACAGATTCCAAGGTCTTTTGTTCGTGTCAGAATGAGTTCGGCGGCAGTGAAAATACAAGAGTTTGCCCACGCTGCTCGGGAATGCCGGGAACACTTCCGATTGTAAATCAGGGAGCGGTTCGGCTGGCAGCAAAGGCAGGTTTTGCCACAGATTGTACCGTAAATAATTACAGCGCCTTTGACCGAAAAAATTATTTTTATCCCGATCTTCCGAAGGCTTATCAGATTACGCAATTTGAGTATCCGATTTGTACGGACGGACATATTACGGTTTGCGGAGGTAAGGAAATCCGAATCAATCGGATTCATATTGAGGAGGATGCGGGCAAACTGGTGCATGACGATTATGAGGGAATTTCGATGGCGGACTATAACCGCTGCGGCGTTCCGCTGATTGAGATTGTTACAGAACCGGATTTTAGAACGGTGGAAGAAGTTCAGGACTTTGTAGAGCAGATTGCGCTGCGCTTGAAATACTCCGATGTATGCGACGCCCGAATGGAGCAGGGATCTTTGAGAGTGGATGTCAATATTTCGATTATGCCTTACGGCAGCGATGAATTCGGAACCCGCGCGGAGATCAAGAATCTGAACTCAGTCAAGGCAATCGGCAGAGCGATTGAGTATGAGATTCAGCGCCAGGCGGAAATTTTGGATAACGGCGGCAAGGTCGTTCAGGAAACGCGCCGGTTTAACGATAACCACGGTGACACTAAGGCGCTTCGTTCCAAAGAGGAGGCACATGATTATCGCTATTTCCCGGAGCCGGATATTCCGCCGGTTATGATTTCGGATGAAGAATTAGCGGAAATTAAGCAATCCATGCCGGAGCTTCCGCATGTGCGATATGCGCGGTATACGGAAGAATACGGACTTCCGGCAGATGATGCGCAGCTGTTGATCAGCTCACGGGCATTTTCGGATTTTTATGATGAAGCAGTTAAAATCAATTCCGATTATAAACAGATTGCAAATTTGATGCTGGTGGAGGTCAACCGGAATCTGAACGATCAAGGCATTACCATTGATGCGGTTTCTTTTACTCCGACAGATATTGCAGAACTGGTGAAAATGTCCTCGGACGGGGTTGTTTCCAAGAATGCCGCAAAGGATATTTTGAAAATCATGTTTGAGCAGGGCGGTAAGCCGGCAGAGATTGCAAAGGAACACGGGTTTATCATGGATAATGATACCGGTGAGTTGGAGAGCATTATTGCAAAGGTTATCGCGGAAAATGCGGATAGCGTGGAAAGCTATAAAAACGGAAATGAAAAAATCTTCGGGTTCTTGATGGGGCAGGTTATGCGTGCCATCGGTAAGGGCGGTAACCCGAAGCTTGCTAAGGAAATCTTAACTAAAAAACTACAATAGAAAGGGATGGAGGATATGCAGCAGATCAGCGGTCAGGAATTGATTCATGAAATCACACTTGAGGATCTGGAGAAAGCCGTAGACGGTGAAGTAAAATTCTGTGCCTGCGTTCACAAGGTGCGCGGCATGGGCGGCTTTTCCTTTATTATATTAAGAACGGGAAAATATCTTTTACAGTCGGTCTATGAAGAAAAGACTTGTTCGGGAGATATGGAGGCGCTTTGTGAGGGCGCATATATTGAAGTGACCGGTACGGTGAAGAAAGAGCCGCGCGCAAATCACGGCTATGAAATTACACTGAGTCACTTTGATATTTTATCCACTCCGGCAGAGGAATATCCGCTGAAGGTTTCAAGTAAAAACTTAGGATGCTCTTTGGAAACCAATATGAGTCATCGTTCGGTTGCACTGCGGCATCCGCAGGAGAGAACGGTCTTTAAAATCGCAGAGGGTGTCGTTTCGGGATTTCGGGAATTTATGCTATCTCAGAATTTTACGGAAATCCATACGCCGAAAATCGTTGCAGCCGGTGCAGAGGGCGGCGCAAACATTTTCAAGCTGAAATATTTCGGCGAGGACGCGTTTTTGGCACAGAGTCCGCAGTTTCATAAACAAACCTGCGTGGCGTTCTTTGACAGAGTGTTTGAAATTGCTCCGGTTTATCGGGCGGAAAAGCATAATTCCACGCGGCATTTGAATGAATATATCGGGTTGGATTTTGAAATGGGTTTTATCCGGGATATGTCGGACGTCATGAACATGGAAACGGCAATGCTGCGCTATGTGGTAGACTATCTGGCAACGCATTATGCGTGGGAACTGGAATTTTTGGGTGCAGAACTGCCGGTCGTTGACGAGATCCCGGCTGTGACATTCTTTGAAGCATTGGATATTCTGGGTAAGGAGCATAACCAGTTTGATCTGGATCCGTCAGATGAGGTTCGGCTTTGTGAATACGCTAAAAAGGAATGGAACAGTGATTTTATCTTTGTCACAAAATTCCCGGGACTCAAAAGACCGTTTTATGCGATGGACAGCAAGGACGATCCGAAGCTTGCCGAAAGCTTTGACCTGCTTTTCCGTGGTTTGGAAATCACCACCGGCGGTCAGAGAATCCATGATTATCAGGAGCAGCTGGAGAAGCTGAAACGGTATCATATTGATCCGGAGGATTTGGGGGCTTATCTGGATATTCATAAATACGGCATGCCGCCGCATGGGGGATTGGGAATCGGTCTGGAGCGGTTGGTTATGAAGCTTTTGAATCTGACAAACATTCGCCAGGCGAGCTTGTTCCCGAGAGATATTCACCACCTCGATCCGTGACGAGCAGAATATACAATTAATATTAAAAATTTTTTGGATTAATCCTACAGTTTGTATATTGACTTTTTTTAAAAGTGTGGTATAATAGGTATATAAATTAAATGAGGTTAACAAAGTTAGTATGATGATAAGACAAGGGTGTTTTATATTTTAGATATAAAATGCCCTTTTTTAATAAAATATATAAAGTTTCCTTATGCTAACTTAAAATATTTAGGAGGTAAGAAAATGAGTAATGTAGCAGAAATCTTTGGTAGCAAGGTATTTAACCTTCCCACAATGAAAGCGCGTCTTCCGCAAAGAACGTATGAATCTCTGCTGAATACAATCAATGACGGTACACCGCTTGATCCTAAGGTTGCGGATGTTGTAGCAAATGCCATGAAGGATTGGGCGATTGAAAACGGCTGCACGCACTATACGCATTGGTTCCAGCCGATGACAGGTGTAACAGCAGAAAAGCATGACGCTTTCATTCAGCCGACAGAGGATGGTACGGTAATTAATGAATTTTCAGGTAAAGAGCTTGTTATGGGTGAGCCGGATGCTTCGTCTTTCCCGTCAGGCGGCTTAAGAGCTACCTTTGAAGCAAGAGGCTATACTGCATGGGATCCGACATCTTATGCATTTATTAAGGATAATTCACTGTGTATTCCTACCTCCTTTATTTCCTATACAGGAGAAGTGCTTGATAAAAAGACACCATTGCTGCGTTCAATGGACGCCATTTCAAAGGAAGCAAAGAGAGTTTTGTATTGCTTCGGAAAGAACCCATCAAGAGTTATTTCCTATGTAGGTCCGGAGCAGGAGTATTTCCTGGTGGACAAGGAGCTTTGGAAAAAGCGTAAGGATTTATTGCTGACAGGCAGAACCTTATTCGGCGCTATGCCGGCAAAGGGTCAGGAACTTGAGGATCACTACTTCGGTCAGATTAAGGAAAGAGTTTCTTCTTTCATGAAAGAGGTGGACGAGGAGCTTTGGAAACTGGGTGTATACAACAAGACAAAGCATAATGAGGTTGCTCCGGCACAGCATGAGGTTGCTCCGATTTATTCAACCACAAACATAGCGACAGACCACAACCAGCTTACAATGGAGGTTTTGAAGAAGGTTGCGGGTCGTCACGGTCTGGTATGCTTGCTGCATGAAAAACCGTATGAGGGAATCAATGGTTCCGGTAAGCATAATAACTGGTCTATCGGTACATCAGAGGGTGAGAACCTGTTAAAGCCGGGTAAGGATCCCGAATCCAATACACAATTCTTGCTGTTCTTGGCAGCGGTTATCAAGGCAGTAGACGATTATGCGGAAATTCTTCGTCTTGCTGTTGCAACAGCAGGTAACGACCATAGATTGGGTGCAAACGAAGCACCTCCGGCAATCGTTTCCATTTACTTGGGCGAGCAGCTTGAAGAAGTTGTAGAAAATTTGGTAAGCGGTACAGAGTCCAGCGCTGCAAAGGCTGCTGCATATCTGGAAACCGGTGTAGAAACCTTGCCGAAATTAAAGAAAGACTCCACCGACAGAAACAGAACTTCGCCGTTTGCTTTCACTGGAAACCGCTTCGAGTTCAGAATGCCGGGTTCAGCACAGTCGATTTCCGGTATCAATATCGTTATCAACACGATTGTTGCCGAGTCGCTTTCACAATTTGCAGATCAGCTTGAGGGTGCAGAGGATGTTACGGCAAAGGCAATGGAAATTGCGATTGATACCTTTAAAAAGCACCAGAGAATTATCTTCAATGGCAACGGCTACAGCGACGAGTGGGTTGAAGAAGCTGCAAAGCGCGGCTTGCCGAACTTAAAGACAACGGTTGACGCTCTTCCGTATTTCTCATCAGAGAAATCCTTAAGCTTGTTTGAAAAGCATGGGGTATTTACGAGAGTTGAAACCGAAACCAGAACGGATATTATGTTGGAGGATTACTCAAAGGCTGTTAATATTGAAATGCTGACCGCATTGGAGATGTCAAAGCAGGAGATTCTGCCGGCTTGCTTAGAGTATACTAAGTTTGTTGTGGATGACGTTGCAAAGAAAGCGGAAATCGGTATTAAGGTACCGCATGAAAAGGCTCAGGCAGAAGAATTGTCAGCATTAACCGAGAAGCTGATCGAAAAGACTGCTGCTTTGGATGCCGTAGCTGCCGCAGTACCGTCAGAGGGAACAGCGCTTGAGGTTGCGACTTATTATAAGGATAACGCTCTTCCGGCAATGGATGAGGTAAGAGCGGTTGCCGATAATCTGGAAACGATTGTTGCAAAAGAATATTGGCCGTTCCCGACTTACACAGATCTGTTATACTACATCTAATCTGCTATTCACATTCTATAGTGTTTCCTATATTACAATAGAAGAAGGACGCCGTGTACAGCGTCCTTTTTCTATATTTTATATGACAAAGATATAGACAGTGCATGTGTTTTTCATTCCACGGAGACGAGTTCCGCGCATCGTAGCGGATGTTTGAGCCGCAATGGAATGTAAAATACATGCACTGTCTGTCCGATGCAGAAAAGCATTATAGCGTTACTCCGTCCTTAAAAATGGAGATTTCCCGATAGCCGTGCTTTTCGTTATTGGTTTGTTCTCCGTTAGCAATCCGGAGAATGTAATTCATCAAATCCTGATCTAAATTTTCACCGTCCAGAATTTCTCCGGCGTTAAAATCAATCCAATGCGGCTTTCTTTGCGCTAAAGAGGTATTGGTGGAAATTTTTATAGTCGGAACCGGTGCGCCGACCGGGGTTCCGCGACCGGTGGAAAACAGAATCAAATGACATCCGGATGCCGTCAGATTGGTTACGGCTACAATATCATTTCCCGGTCCTGTCAAGAGATTTAAACCGGGTTTTCGGACACTGCTCCCGATGGCGATTACATCCGAAACCGGTGCCATGCCGGATTTTTGGACACAGCCGAGCGACTTATCCTCTAATGTGGTAATGCCGCCCTTTTTATTGCCGGGGGAGGGATTTTCATATACCACTTGATTGTGACTGATGAAATAGTTTTTAAAATCATTAATCAAATGAACCGTTTTGTCAAAGGTTTCGCGATCGGGACAACGATCCATCAAAATAGTTTCCGCGCCGAACATTTCCGGAACTTCGGTTAATATCGTACTGCCGCCTGCGCCGACAATAAAATCAGATACGCGGCCGATCAGGGGATTGGCGGTTAATCCGGAGAATCCGTCCGATCCGCCGCATTTCAAACCAACCACAAGCTTGGAGGCATCGCATTTTGTTCGATGAAATGTCTTTGCATAAGCCACTAATTCGCCGATCAGCTTTAACCCGTCCGCGATTTCATCATCATGCTCCTGCGTAATCATAAATTTAACACGATCGGGATTGACCTCGCCCAAAATTTTGCGAAATGCCGGAATATTATTGTTTTCACAGCCTAATCCCAGTACCAGAACACCGGCGGCATTCGGGTGCTGTACCAAACCCTTGAGAACGGCTTGCGTAGTCTTATAATCTTCGCCGAGCTGAGAACAGCCGAACGGATGAACAAAATGATAGATTCCATCACATTGCTCCCCGTAGAGCCGCATCGCTTCCCGTGCAAGAATCTCCGAGGTTTTGTTCACACATCCCACCGTGTTGACAATCCAGATTTCGTTTCGTATTCCAACGCTGCCATCCTCGCGAACATAGCCGTTGAAAGTAAAGTGCCGCTGGGGGATAGCGGTGGAAATGGGATGATAGGCGTATTCAATCGTTCCGGAGAGGTTGGTTTTGATGTTGTGCGTATGTACATGCTCCCCTTGATGAATATCCATCGTGGCATGCCCGATCGGATAGCCGTATTTTATAATATTTTCGCCTTTTTGAATGTCGCGGAGAGCAACCTTGTGACCGCTCAGTTCGCCCTCAAGCAAAACGGCAACATTGTCTTTTTCATTGATTTTTATTTGCTTCATGAAAGCACCTCTTGAATTGCTTCCCGAACGCCTTTTTCTTGAATCATCCGATAATACCGTTCAACAGATGGCAGCAGCGGAGTTAAATCACAATCCCAATATTCTGTTTTTGCCAAAATCTCACGGATAGACGCCTGCTTCATAAATTGCAGAATTTCGGCTCCGTCGTTGGCATCATCGGTTTTGTAGAATGTGATTAATGCCGCCAGTGAGAATACAAGGCATTTCGGTTCTTCGTGGTTTGCGTCCAGATAACTTAGCAGACTGGGAAGTACGCGTACCTTGAATTTGGATACGGAATTTAATGCAATGCTGATCAGATAGTGCTTGAGGAAGGGGTTGCGGAACCGCTCAATTACATCATTGGCAAACTGAATCAGTTCCTCTTTGGGTAAATCCAGTGTGGGGATGATTTCCTCAAATAAGCCTTTTTTCATGAACGAGAATACCGTTTCATCCTCCATTGCCTCGCGGACTGTGCGGATTCCGGCAAGATATGCCGCAGGAACCATCATGGTATGCGCACCGTTGAGAATCCTGACCTTACGCTTTTTGTAGGGGGTAACGTCGTTCGTCCAGAGGACATTCAGCCCGATTTTATGGAACGGGATTTCCTCGGCTAATTTTTGATCCCCCTCAATGACCCATAAGTGGAAGATTTCAGCGGTATCAATAATATTGTCCTGAACGCCGTATTGTTCACACATTTCAGCGGCATTATCGCGCGGATAGCCGGTTACAATACGATCAACCAGCGTGTTGGTGAAAACATTTTCGTTTTCAATCCAATCGCAGAAAGCCTGCCCGTAGTTCCAGTCTGCGGCATATTTCAGAATGCAGGATTTTAGGCAATCACCGTTACGGTCAATCAGCTCACAGGGCAGAAAAATGAATCCCGGCAGTCCGGCATCAAAACGCTTTTTCAGAAACATTGTCAATCTTCCGGGAAACGTCGTTCCGGCAAAATCATCGGCACTTTGACCGCTTTTGTATTCAATTCCGGCTTCGGTAGTATTGGATACAATAAACCGCAGATCGGGATTTTGCGCACATTCGAAAAATGCTTCGGTATCCCGATAGGGGTTGATTGCGTTCGTGATACATTCCACCACTCTCGTTTCTTCGACTTTTTCGCCGTTTAATAAGCCGCGAAGATATAGATGATATAAACCGTCCTGTTCGTTGATTTGGTCTATCAGCCCGACATTGAGCGGCTGAACCACCGTCACGCCGCCGTTCCAGTGATATTCCTTATTTAATCGGTCAATCATCCAGTCCACAAAACCGCGCAGAAAATTTCCCTCGCCGAATTGCAGTACCTTTGTTGTCAATTCACTTTTTTTCGTTCGCTTTAATTGATCCATCTTGACTTTTTAACTCCTTCCAATTGTTTTATTTATTCTTATTTTATAATATTTTTTTAAGAATTTCTATCGGAATATTGACATTTACGGAATGATTTTATTAATATATTGACTTTTTTATGTAGGAAATGAAATTCATTGTCATTTTCATCACACAAAAATAATGTATAATCATCAAAAAAAAACGCATTAAAAAAATATCGGCTATATGCTATAATAAATATGAAAATAAAACGGAATGGGGTTTTTATATGCAAACAGTTATAAAAAAGAAAAGTCAATGCAAGAAAAAACGAAGCAAGACCGTAAATAATGCGCAGTTATGGAGCCTTTGCGCAGTACCGGCTTTGTTCATCTTTGTTTTCAGCTATCTGCCGATGGTGGGATTGATTTTGGCATTCAAAAAATACAAATATTCGAAAGGTATTTTCGGCAGCGAGTGGGTGGGATTTGATAATTTCAAATTCCTGTTAAGCTCAAACGACTTTACCCGAATCACAAGGAATACGTTGTGTATGAATGCAATCTTCATTATTGTGGGAACGGTTGCCGCGGTGGTTGTTGCAACGATGCTGTTTGAACTCAAACGCAGGGGAACAACAAAACTGTATCAGACCGTTATGATTACGCCGAACTTCATTTCGTGGGTTGTGGTATCTTATATGGCATATGCGATTCTTCAGCCTACAAACGGAGTACTCAATCACATACTCGGTGCTTTTGGGATTGAGAATATTGATTGGTATTCCAAGCCGAATGCATGGCCGGTGATTTTGACGATTTCAGCGGTATGGAAGAGTGTCGGCATGGATTCGGTCATTTATTATGCGGCGATGATGGGATTCGATGTTTCACTGTTTGAAGCGGCGGAGCTGGACGGTGCGAATAAGCTTCAGCGAACATTATATGTCCTGCTGCCATCGCTTGTCGGTCTGATTACGATTCTGACGATTTTAAAGATCGGAAACATTTTCAGAGCGGATTTCGGATTGTTCTATCAGGTTCCGCGAAATATCGGAGCGCTTTATCCGACAACCGATGTTATTGATACTTACATTTTCCGTACGATGCGTGTGGTCGGCGATATTGGGATGTCCTCGGCGGCAGGTTTACTGCAATCCATTGTCGGATTTGTTATGGTCGTTACGGTAAATACAATTGTGAAGAAAGTAAGTCCGGAAAATGCACTTTTGTAGAATACGGAAAATGAATATGCCGCAAAGACGGCAGACTGGAGGATTAATATGACAAAGAAGAAACCACAAATTCTGTTAAATATAGTGCTATGTATTCTATGTGCATTAATTATATATCCGTTTTTAATGCTTGTGAGCGTATCACTGTCCAACGAAAAGGATATCGCCTACTACGGATACAAGCTGATTCCGAAGAGCATTGACCTGGCTGCTTATAAATATGTAATGGCAAATCCCGGAGCGATTTTGAATGCTTATAAGATTACTGCAATTTATTCGGTTGCGGCGATGGTTTTCGGCGTTGCGCTGATGTCGATGTTGGCATATCCGTTATCGCGCAAGGGCTTTAACGGAAAAGGCTTTTTATCCAAATTCGTATATTTTACCATGCTTTTCAACGGTGGACTGGTTCCCAGTTATATCTTGATTACAAAGTACCTGCATCTGGATGACACGATTCTGGTTTACATTCTGCCATCCATGATCAGCGTATGGCACGTCTTTATGATGCGAAGCTTTTTTGACGGGATACCCAATGAGATGATTGAAGCGGTAATGATTGACGGCGGAAATGAATACACGATTTTCTTTCAAATTGTGCTGCCGCTTTCAAAACCCGTTCTCGCAACGGTTGCACTATTGATGTTTCTTGCAAAGTGGAACGATTGGAACACGGCAATGCTATACATAAACGACAGTAAGCTTTTCAGCTTGCAGTATCTGTTACAGAGGATTCTGGAAAATATTGAATTAATGGAGTCCAGCACAACGGCTTCTGCGATGATCAATACCTCTGAAATCCCGGCGGAAACGGCAAGAATGGCAATGGCTGTTGTAGTTGCGGGCCCTGCGCTTTTAGTATTTCCGTTCTTCCAAAAGTACTTTGTTAAGGGCATGACCGTTGGCAGCGTAAAGGGATAAGATTAGAGAAATAAGGAAAGGAAAGAGTATAATATGAAAAGAAAAATTTTAACACTTATGTTGACGGCAGCAATGGCAGTATCCTTTGCTTCCGGATGTACGAAAAATGAAAAAACAGCGGACGGCGGTATTACAAAGCTGACATGGATTGTTCCGGTATCGGAGCAGGCGGATTCAGCGGCGGTTCTGACCGAAGCCAATAAAATTATTGAAGAAAAAATCGGCGCAAATCTGGAGATGGTCTTTATTGATCCGTCCTCGTACTCCGAGAGAATGAAAATGAACATGGCGTCGGAAAATGCATATGACCTTTGTTTTACATCCAACTGGCTGAACTCCTATGAAAGCGCGGTTGAAAGCGAGGGACTGATGGAGATTACCGATTACATAAGCGATAATTTAAAGTCGCTAATTCCCGATTATGTATTGGATCAGGCGAAAATTGACGGAAAGTTGTATGCAGTACCGAATATTCAGGTTATGACGCATCCATGCTCTTTGAGAATCCAGAGAAGTCTGGCAGAAAAATACAATCTGGATACTTCAACAATTAAGTCAATCAATGATATTGAACCGTTTTTTGCACAGGTGAAAGCCGGTGAACCGGATATTTATCCGTTTAGAACAACATGGGGTGAAGGTCCTTGGACGCGCCCGGTTTATGAAGAAGTATACAATAATTCAAATGTGCTGATTCGCAAAGACGGAACAGGAAAACTGGTTATAGATTATGAAACACCGGAATATCAGGAGGCAATTAAAACGCTGCGCGACTGGTATCAGAAAGGTTATATCCGCAGCGACGTTGCAAGTGCCGGTAATGATACGGCAGGCTGGAATGCAGGAAAGTACGCGGCGGATATCGCAACATGGAAGCCGGGCTTGGAAGCAATTGATAAAGCACAGGGATATGATTATGTCTATATTCCGCTACATGAACCGTACATGACGCGCGATGGCGCGCTTCAGGCGATGATCGGTGTTGGGGCAAACAGCAAGAATCCCGAAAAGGCAGTAGAGCTGATTGAGTTGATGAACACAGATAAAGAGCTTTACAATCTCATCTGCTACGGAATTAAGGATAAGCATTATACACTCGACAGTGAAAATAAAATTACGACAATTGATAACTCGGGATATGCCCCGGGAAGAGATTGGGTATTTGGTAATCAGTTCAATGCCTATGTATCGTCAAATGCCGATAGCGATGTTTGGCAAAAGACCGAAGAAATGAATGAAAATTCAATCAAGTCACCGCTGATTGGGTTCACACCGGATATTTCACCCATCAGAACCGAGCTTTCACAGCTTTCTTCTGTTATTGACGAATATAATTACCAAATGACAGGAGCATATGATCCGGCGGAATACTGGGATGATTTTGTACAGAAGATGGAAACCGCGGGACAGAAAAAGGTTTTGGAGGAACTGCAAAAACAGGTTGATGAATTCCTTGCTTCAAAATAATTAGGGAAAGGGAAAGTATTTATGATAAAAAAGATACTCAGTCTGCTGATGACTGCGTGTGTGATCTGCACTGCAATTCATTGTCCGCCGGTTCGGGCGGAGGAGCAGAATCCATATGCGGATTATCAGCCAACCGAGGAAATTCCGGCGAATATGATACCGACAGGGCCGTATAAATCCAATGCACGATTTTTCGGTCAGGCGGGGCGAAACTGCACTTGGGTGCAAACAGACGTCAAGGGTACGGGCGAATATATCAGTGCGATTGGCGGTTGGGCGGAAAAATACGTTTATACCGTAGCACCCGTGCAGAAACATGTGGAAGGCTTTGGAGGGACGATTGTCAAAAATAAGAGCGGAAACAATCAGGAAATCCTTTATCCTGAGTTCATGTTCCATGAGGGTAAATCGTATGTCGTTTCCGCGCGTTTAAAACAGAACGGCGGCGAGGGTGCGCGATTTGGTGCTACAATAACAAAAGGTCGAGAGAAAACCACGTCTTTTACAAAAGAGTACGGATGTGAGGGAATGGCGCTGACAAGTGAGTGGCAGGATTTTAAGGGGACAATAAAAACAAATGACGGCTACGACGTCGATACCTCCGATTTACATCAGCTGACGTTCGGTTTTCCGGAGGGTACACCGGCGGATATTCATATGTCAATTGATACGTCAAAGGTAGACGCTGTTTATCTTGCCGAAGAGATTCCGTATACCATCTCCAATATCAGAACGGATGGCAATGCAGTAGCAGGGATGAATGATAAGCTGCATTTTCAAGCAGAGCTGTTAAACCAGATCGGACGGACGGGATATTTGGATCAGAGCGTCACATGGCATGTTCTGAATCCCGACCGTACCCAAGAGGCAAGCGGTTTTACTGTTACACCGGACGGAAACGGCGGTGCAGAGGTCTGCGTGACCGGCACTGCCGCATCGGGAAAGTACGCGGTTGTGGCATATTCCGAAAAGTACAATATGGCAAAGGGCGTTGAAATCGAAGTTAATACGGAAATTCATTCGATTTATGTCAATGCCGATATCGGAAACGACGGAGCGGACGGAACAAAAGAACAGCCGCTCCGATCCGTGGCAGGTGCCGTTGAACGGATTAAGCAGCTCAAGCAGCAGGAGAGCGGCAAAGCATATAATGTGATTTTTGCCGGCGGCGAGTATTATATTGAAGATACTGTCAAGCTGGATGCGGAATGTTCCGGAACAGCAGAGGCACCGGTGGTTTTCAAAGCTGCGGAGGGAGAAAAGGTATCCTTTAGCGGTGCTAAGAAAATAGCGCTCTCTGCGGCAAAGCCTTTAACCGATAAGAATATCTTAAAGCGTCTTTATCCCGAAGTGCGCGATAAAGTGGTTGCCATTGATCTTGCAGCACAGGGCTTTGATATGAGCGGAGAACAGCGGCATTTTACTCCGCCCGGCTCTATTTTATATAATTGTGAATATGCCGATATATACCTGGGCGATGAGGAACAGCCGCTGGCGCAATGGCCGAACGGGGAAGGAAACTATACCAATTTTACCGCGGCGATGAGCGAAAACTCCTTTAAATATACCGATACAGCGGTGCTGTCAAGATGGACTGAAGCAAAGGATTGGTGGGTAGGCGGCTACCTCATATGGGATTATCTGTATACCCGTCATTTCGTGGATGGAATTGATCTGCAAAATAAGACGATTCAGCTTGAAAAGGTTTCCGGGAATCAGTATGTACTCGGACAGGGAACCAATATTTCGAAGCGTTGGAAAGCGTATAATCTGCTTGAGGAAATTGACGTTCCGGGCGAGTGGTATATTGACAAGGATACGATGACTTTGTATTATTACAAGCCGGATACGGATGAAGATCATCTTGAAATTTCATCATTGAAATCTGAGATGCTTACAATCAGCAATGCGCAGTATATCAGTTTTCATGATATAGAATTTACAAAATCGCGTACAACGGCGGTCAGCGTCTGCGATTCCAAGTCGATTGATTTTTACGGATGTAAATTTTTGAATTTATCCTCCAATGCGATTTATATGAGCGGTACAAAGCAGGCGGAAACCGATAAAAATTATTGGCAAAGACAATCAATTGACGCGGCATATGATTGCACGGTCAAGAACTGTCTGTTTGATAATGTCGGCGGTATGGCGATTCGGATGGACGGAGGAAACGTTGATACGCTGACACCGGGCAATAATGTTTTTGAGCATAATATTGTTTACCGCTGTTCGCAAAAAGCGAAAAACTATGACGCAATCCGAGTGAATGGCTGCGGTAATATCGTAAGAAACAACAACATCAGCCGTTTGCCATTCCAGGCAATACGGACGATGGGGAATGACCATCAGATCAGTTATAACGAAATTTACAATGTGGATCAGGAATCGGACGACTGCGGAGCAATCTACAGCGGCAGAAATACGCTTGCACGCGGTGTTGAGATTTCCTATAACTATTTGCACGACTTAAATTCTGTGGAAGAACTGCCGCGGAAGTTTCAGATGGGGATTTATTGGGATGATTTGCAGACCGGTCAATATGCGCATCACAATATTATAAGAAATGCGAATATTGATGTTTATACGGCAGGAACCGATAACGTGTTTGAATATAACACTTCCATTAATATCGGAAAAAGCTTGTATTTTAAAAACGGATCGGCAGCAGCCAATACATCAGAAGATTCGAACAGCTTCAAGGGATATATTTTTGATCGGGAGCTGTACTTTGGAAAATACAAGAACCTTCAAACGATTATCGAGAATTTCGGCGATCAGTCACTGGCATCTTTAGCGGTGCTGCGCGGCAATCTTGGCGTAAACTGCGGTACGGCGGAGGATTCCGGAAATCTTGTAACCCGAGAGAACAACGTCACTTATTCTGCTTGCGATGACTTTGTTGACGCGCAAAATCAGGATTTCAGAATTAAATCCGATTCCGCAACCCAAAATGCAGCGAGCGGTGTGTTGGACGATCAGTTTAATATCGGGCAAATCGGCGCAGGAACAGATCAGACAGAAATCGGAAAGGATTTTTCACTGATTTCTCCAATTCATGGGGAAGTGGCAGATGCGTATTTTATGTGGAATCATGCCACCGGTGCGACCTCCTATCGGATTGAGGTATCCGATACGAGCGATTTCTCAAATGTGATTTATCATACAGAAGTACCGTATAATTATGTGCAGGCGCCTGAATTGGGTGAAAACGGTCAATATTACTGGAGAGTGATTGCCGTGAACGGTTCGCGCGAGTATAATCGGGAATGGACTTCCGAAACGGGTACATTCTGTATCGGTGAAGCCTTTGAAGTAAGTAATTTTGGAATGACAACAGATGAGCAGGAAATTGAGTTTTCAGCCTGCGTGACCGGGAATCAAGCGGACGGTTCCGGTGCGAACGCTTATATCGCCGTTTACAATACCGACGGAGTTTTGCTCGGAGCAAATGTAAAGAATATATCGGCGACCGGGAAAGAGAAAATCTCAATCCGGATTCCGAAGAATGAGGATTGCTTTAGGGCTGTGGTTTATGTATGGGATAAGGGTGGAAAACCACAAATCAACAAGAAGCAGATATTTATAACGGATTAACATCATACAGGCAAACAAAATGAAGGGGGTTCGTATTGTAATATGAAATTCAGAAATAAGCTTACAGCGATTGCCGCGGCAATATGCTTGTTCGGCACAGCTTATCAAGGCGGCGTATTGGCAGAGTCAGGATATGACGACTATGTTGTGGGCGAAAGACCGGGAAACATGATTCAAGGAAGTTCGCCTGCCGAAACGTATGCGAACAGTCTGATTCGGAACAGCGGCGATATTCAAGCGATCAAGGATTCTGCAGCGGAGTTGGAGTTATGTGCCGAAAAGGATATTAGCGAGAACAAACTCAGCGGATATATCGGTTTTGTGTTTAAAACCCTAAAATTTGACAAAGACAAAAGCTATGTTTTTACGGCAAAGCTGAAATCCGGAACGGAGGATACGGCGCGTGTCGGTATTTCAATGACGAATGAAAAAGCAAATACCACCTCCTATCCGATCGAGTATGGAGCGGATGGCATAGAGCTTGACAGCGAATACAAGAACGTGGCGGTAACGATTAAGCCGGCAAACGGATTTATGAATGATGCGCCGACCCATGGATTGGTGTTGGGATTTGTCAGCGGAACTCCGGCAGGGACAAAGATCATGCTCAAGCGTGACGAGCCGGAGTCCGTTTATCTGGCAGAGGAAGCGGCATATGACATTCACTGCACACTGAATTCAAAGCCCGAAACGGTCAGACAGGGAAACAGCATAGCGGTTCAAGCGGAAGTGGTGAATCAAGTCGGCAATACCGGTACGCTTTCGCAGGACTTTGACTGGCTTGTGATGGACGAGGAAAAGACATCCGAGGCACAAGGCTTTCAGATTATACCCGGAGCGGACGGAGCGGCTGACATTGAAATTGATGAAAGCGTACCCCAGGGCAGATATGCCGTTGTTGCGATGTCAAGGGACTACGAGGGATTTGTCAAAACCGCTTACATAGATGTTTTAAGAAAGCAAATCAATGATGTTGATATTCAAGCAGAGAAGCCGCAGAATTTAATTCTGAAACCGGCAGATCCGGGATTCGCGGAAAAAACAACGACAGCTGCCGTAAATATCCAAAACGGCGAAAACAGCTTGATTGTATCTGCACTCCAGGACGTTGATAACGACTTGATGAAACTGGACGGAATCCGGATCAGAACCGCACTTTCAAAAGGATTTGCGAGTGATTTTCAGTTTGTACCCGGCAAGAGTTATGTTATTTCCGCAAAGGTCAGACGTGCGGAGGAAAGCAGCGAGGAGAAGGTGCGTTTTTGTGCAAGCTTTGTACAAGACAGCGAAGAAACCTTTGCTTTAACGAAAGAATATGGGGAAGAAGGGATGGAGCTTACCGGAGAATGGCAGGATTTTTCGGCGGCGATTATCATTCCCGAAAGCTATGATTCCTCCAATAAAAAGCGTCAGCTTTGTATGGGAATGCCGAACGGAACGAAAGCCGGCAGTGCTTTTGAAATTCAATTATCCGTTTATGTGGCAGAGGAAATCCCGATGAGTATGGAATTTGATTCGGATTCGGATACCATCGGCATGGAGAACGGCGCAAGCTTTTCGGCACGGCTCCTTAATCAGCTGGGCTGCGAGGGCAACTTAGATCAGAATTTTGAATGGTATGTTCTGGACGCTGACCGCAGCGAAAAAACAGAGGAGCTTGTATTAAAAACCGATGAAAACAATGCCGAAGTGTTTGTTTCCGATTTAACCGAGCCGGGCGAATATTATATTGTTGCCGAAATAACAGCAAACGGCGAAACAGCGAGAAAGTGTCTGAAGCTTACAGCGGATAAGCCGGAGGTTTGGAAGTGTGTTGAATCGCTGATTAATTCGCTTTCCGAAAATAATCTGGCGGATCATCTGGACACTTATACCGATAAATTAAAGATTGACTTTATCCCGACAGAGAGCCGCAATGCAGCAGTGTTGGCACAGCTTTTGAAAAAAGAAACCCCGATCGCATCAGCAAATGAAGAAGAATTTTTAAAACTGATTCAAAGAGCAACGGTAATTTCGTTATACCGTAAGAATGACGATCATCTCAGCCTGTATCAAGAGGACGGCAACTTTGCCTATGCGGATGAGTTGAACATGAAACAACTGGATCAAAACGGAATTACGGTGAATCAGCTGTTTGAGGAGAGCATGACCGCCGAGGGCAGAAAAAAGGTGCAGAGTGCGCTTTGCGAAAAGAGTTTTAGCAGCATCGGGGAATTTGAAAAAGCCTTTGCATTGGAAACGATTCTAAAGGCAATTGCCTATCCGAAGCTGGAGGGCAGCGGCTATGTTGCGGATGTTTTGACAAAAGAGAATACGGATTTTGTCGGAATTAGTGCGGATTCATATATTAAAGCAACCGACAAAACGGCTTATAATAAAAAACTGGCAAGAAATAATTACACAAAGGCTTCCGAGCTTGAGAATGCAATCATTGCCGCAAAGCCGTCCGATAACGGAAACGGCAACGGAAACGGCAATGGAAACGGCAACGGAAATGGAGGACACTCCGGAATTACCGGAGGCGGCAGCGCTCCATCCGGCGGAACGGTTCATGTTGCGCCTGCGCCGGAGGTTCAGGAACCGGAGCAGCTCCGCTTTAGCGATGTAGATGAGAAATACTGGGCATATGCCGACATTTATCATCTGAGAGAAAGAGGAATTATCAAAGGCGTTGATGAACGCACCTTTGAGCCGGAGGGGACAGTAACGAGAGAACAGTTTGCGAAAATGCTGTGCTCTGTGATGGGATATGATCTCGTAAACGAAAAGCTGCCGTACACGGATGTGGATGAAAATGCATGGTATGCGCCGTACGCTGCGGCTGCGGTAAGAAACCAAGTCATTTACGGTACAGATTCTGTGACATTCGGTGTGGGTATGCCGATTACACGGCAGGATTTGTGTGTGGTACTTTGGCGTGCGCTGGGCAGTGAAGAAATTGAGGATGGAACGAATTTTACAGACAGTGAAGCGATCAGTGATTATGCGTCTGAGGCAGTAACGTATATGTCGGCATTCGGCATTATCAACGGCTATGATGACGGAACGTTCCGCCCGAAAGATTACTGCACAAGAGCGCAGTGCGCAAAAATCTTATGTACCATTCTGAACATGAAAGGATTATCACAATGATGAAAAAAGCAATTGCTCTATTGATGGGTATCATAATACTGGCGTCAATGATTGTTCCTGTTACGGCAGAAGAAAACGAGCTTTCGATGCCGGAGCGGTTTGCGCTGAATGCAGGATTTATCAGTTCAACGGATTATCATTCCGATGATGAGGTAACGCGCGCGGAGTTTGCAGGTGTACTGGTTCGTATGCTGGGGCTTGCAGATCCGGACTATGATTATCAGAAATGGCAGGATCATGCCGCAGGCAATCCGGATGACACTTTAAGCTTTTTTGAAGATGTGGATGAATCCCATCCGTATTATTATGAAATTCAGCTTGTACGGCAAAAAATGCTGATGGTCGGAATATCGGATACGTTGTTTGCGCCGGAGTTCAGCATTACCGAGCGCGAGGCGGCAAAGGTATTGCTCGATCGTCTCGGCTGGGGGATTATTGCCGAAAAGAACGGCGGTTATCCCAAAGGCTATGAAACGGCTGCTGCATCAAGCGGACTTTTAAAAAGCGCAAATTACAGCGCGGCATTAAGCAAGAAAAACCTTGCAAAAATGCTTTATGATATGCTGGACATCAAGCTTGTCGAGGTTTCGGACTATTCGCGCGGCGAATATAAAATCAGCGATGATACGTTTCTGACCGGTGCACTCAACGGAGGACATATAAAAGGGATTTTAAGCGACAACGGCTTTACGGCAATTGACGGAGCAAGTAAAATTTCGGTTAATGCGATTAAGGTAGGCGGCGTTGAAGCAAAGCTCCCGGATGACATGTCTTACGTAAAGGATTATCTCGGCAGACAGGTGGAAATGTATTATATCAACGATGATTCCGATGAGAGTACGGTTTTGTATATCGAGCAGAAAGATAATGATGAGATTATCTTTGATATTAAGGACTTTGAAAGCTATCATGATGGGGTTATCCGGTATAAAAAGGACAGAGTGAGAAAGGTCAAAATTCTGGATAAGAACGTTGATATGATTATCAATAACGAGTTCGTTTCCGGGTTTGATGAAAGCGCCTTTGATTTTGATTCCGGTGATGTTACGCTTTTGAAAGATTCCGATGGCAAATATTCGCTGATTGTTGTGAACCGCTATGAGTTTGCTTTGGTCAGCAGCATCAATACAAATACAAAGTGTGTGTATAATAAAATCAAGGGCAGCAATGTTGCGGGAGTATACGACTTTTCCGAGGAGGATTCCAACAACACACGTTTCTTTGTACACGATGCGGAGGGTAATAAGCTGAGTTTTTCCGATATTAAGGTAAATGATGTACTGAATATCCGGAAATCAGCGTCCTATACCGATGTGGTACGAACAAATGATGTAGTTTCGGATTTCACCATCAACGGAACGGCAAGCAATGAATCCATCGGAACAGATCTGGTTGGTACAGAGGGCAGATACAGACTTACGACAACCTATGAAAATGCAAGCAATAAGGTTGTGTATTATCTCGGTAAGCCTTATACGCTGTATTTGACGATGTTCGGGGATGTTTTGTGGATTGATAACAACACCGCAAGCCAAAAGGGAGAGCATATCGGCGTATTGGCAAGAGCCAGAAAAGTGGAGGATGCACCGCGTGAGGAAGAATCCCGTTATATCCGTATCTTTGGTGATGACGGAAAGCTGACGCGCTTTTGGATAGGTGAAAGAATCGTATACAACAACAGCGGTACAAAATTCGATAATGTTGTGGATAAGCTGATGGCGGCAGAGGGTAGCTTAGTGCGTTACACGGTTGATGATAATGCGCAGCTTACGGGAATTTGTACGGCGAATGAGTTCGGCTCGTTGGAACAGACCGGATGGTATCGTCTTGCTCCGACCGGTAAATATTATTACGGCGGACAGGGCGGCGATTTGGAGCATCTGTACTATGTCAACAAGAAGACATTGTGCTTCACCGCTCCGGAGGATAGCGAGGACTATAATAATGAAAGCAATTTCTCCGTAAATGCTATTTCGCTGGTAGATAATAAAGAATACACGATGGAGGCTTATGCAAAAAAACGCACAAGCGTTACGGCAGACGCGATTGTACTTCGGCAAAAAGCAGCGTCGGCAGGAACAATCAAAGAGGGTGAAGCGTTCTTCATTCAAAAGATTGTGGAAACGATTAATGCTGAGGGTGATGCAGTGCCGATGTTTATGGGCTATGCCTTTTGCTTCAACGGCACAAAGGCAGCGGAATATCGTGAATATGTAATTTCTGAGGACGCGATTATGATCGGCTTTGGCGGAACTGCTGCGGAGGTGCCGCAGGACGGCGATATTAACGAGGTCGGGCCGCGTACTTATAAGGAGCTTTCGGCAGGAGATATTATCTATTATGATACCAATATCAAAAACGAGATTGACAGTATCCGAATCGCTTATGATTACAGTACCGGCAAGGCGTTTGACGGCGGTCGCGGAAGTGACCATTATGCTCCCGAAAATGCCGGAAAGCGTGCGGTTGCGGTAAATTCCACCTGGGCAGGCGGAGCGGTATCGGTTGAGGACAATGGATTGAAAATTGCCGTATGCGGCGATCCGTCCAATGTGGATTTCAGCAATTTTGATTCGGTAAAGAAGAATGTCAAAGCATTTGTGCTGAAAAATACCGGAGCAATTTTGGTTGCCGATATGGGCGGCGGAAGTGTCGGCGTTAAAAACGGCACACCGGAGGATATTGTGGCGTATGAAAATTCCGGGGCCTATGATAATGTAGTCGTTATGACCTACTGGTCATCGGGACATTACGGAACGGTAATTTATAAAGAATAGCGGACGCGGAAAGGAATAGTCAGATGATTCAATTAAAAACGATGGCGGCTCTTTTATGCGTATCGGCGTTGGCAGTATTCGGGATCAATATGCCGAAAGGGCACGCCGCGGAGCATACCGTTGTATATGTTGCGGTCAACGGAAATGACAGTGCCGCAGGAACACTTGACGCACCGCTTGCAACGCTTTCAGCAGCAAAAGCCAGAGTTCGCGATGTTCTGAAATCCGGCGGCAGTGCGGAGGTGGTATTCCGCGAGGGCGAATACCCGATCTTATCCACCTGTAATTTTACGGCAGAGGACAGCGGCAGTGCGGACAATCCGGTGATTTATCGTGCGATGGAGAATGAGCGCGTGGTGTTCAAAGGCTCAAAAAGCTTTGCGTCAACGGAAATGAAACCGGTAGAGGATGAAGCAATGCTTGCAAGAATCCAGGAAAAGGTACGCGACAGAATTGTTGTATATGACATTTCAAAAGCCGGATTTACGCAAAATGAAATTAAACAGAATCAGAATATCGGTGCAGGAACCGGAAAGCTTCGCGGCGCTGAAGCCAACATGCTATATGTGGACGGTAAGGAGCAGACAATTGCTCAATGGCCCAACGGCGATGGCGTATATGCGCATTGGGACGCGGCGGAGGATGGCAGAACCATTCATTTTACCGAGAGCGCGCCGTGCCGTTGGACAGCCGCAAAAGATTGGTGGATCGGCGGTTATCAGGATTATGATTTCCGTTATTCACGTGTTTCGGGAGTCAGCGTAGACCCTGAAAAGCGAACACTTACGGCGTACAATCAAAATAACAATTTTCAGTTTATCAGCTATCAGTCCAGGCGGTGGAAAGCGTTTAATCTAATTGAGGAATTAGACCTCCCCGGTGAGTTTTATATTGACCGCGATCAGATGAAATTATATTTTTATCCGCCGCAGGGCATGAATAATGCAAAACTGGAGCTTTCGGTTATCGGCGATAATATGATCGACATTACCAACAGTCAGAATATCACTTTCCGCGGGATTACATTTTCAAGAACGCGCGGCGATGCGGTGGTTTTGACGGATGTCAGCAATATTGATTTTATCGGCTGTACGTTTTCCGATATTTCACAGATGGGTATTTATGCGAAAGGCTCCAAGAATGCAGTGACCGACGCGGCATATTGGCAGTTTCAGCAGATAGACGGTTCGTATGGCTGCGATATCCGGCAATGCCGGTTTGAAAATATCGGAGGCAGTGCGATTGATATTTCCGGCGGAAATGTCGATACGCTGAAAAAATCGAATAACGTGATTGATGATAATATATTTTATCGGTGCAGTCAGATCAACAAGAATAATAACGCAATTGCATTGAGGGGCTGTGGCAATGTGTTTACGCATAACAATATCAGCCGCTGTGCATTCCAAGGCGTTTATTATATCGGAAACGATCATACCATCATGTACAACGAAATTTATGACGTAATCCAGGAAACAGACGACTGCGGAGCGATTTACTGCGGCAGAAATGTGCTACATCAGGGGACAGTAATTGCCTATAATTATCTGCATGATCTGTTTTCAACCGAAGTGCTGCCGTTCGGACATCAGACCGCAATTTACTGGGATGACGCGCATTGCGGTAATACGGCGTACAACAATATCATCAAGAATGTGCGTAAAAATATCTATACAAACGGAATCGACAACACTTTCCGCGATAATGTTTCGATCAATCTGACCGCAGCCAGTATGGATATTAAGAACGGCGGTGCGGCAACGAATAATAATGCCGGCGGCAGCAGCTTTGGCAGCGTGATTGCGGATGAAAAGCTTTATTTTTCGCATTATAAAAACCTTGAGAAAATCATTATGTCAAAAGACAGCCGGGATCCGAAGCTGGCGCGGTTTAATACGATGAGCGGCAACTTGGATGTGAATTCGCCGGAGCAGATTATCGGTACTTATACGATGCAATACGGCAAAGTGGTAAATAATGTTAATCTGGAACAGTGCAATGATTTTGTCAATCCGGAAAAACAGGATTACCGGCTTAAGAGTGGTTCCGAAACGGCAAAGCGTTTGCCGGGACTTTTGACGGATAGCTTTGATATTGAACAAATCGGTATGCAGGAGAACGCGGTTCAAAACGGGGAGTTCAAAAAAATCTATCCGCAAAACGGCGCGCGTGCGGTTGCTGTGGCAGGAATGGAGTTTAAATGGGAAAATGCATTCGGAGCCAGCAAGTATCGGTTAGTGATTGCGACCGATTCTGAAATGAAGAATATTGTCTATGATGAAATTGCAGATTACAATATTCAGTCGGTTGACGGTTTGGAAAAGAATAAGACCTATTATTGGACGGTTTATGCCATCAGCCATTCGCGTGAATTAGGCGGAAACTGGGAAAGCACCGATGGGGTGTATAGCTTTAAGACAGCAATCTATGAAAAGCTGGATACGGATTATTTCCAAAAGACGGTATCGGAGATCAGCGAAAAAACAAAGACGATTGTTGAGAGTGAAGAACCCGGAGAATATCCGGTCGGAACAAAAGCGGCGTTGGAGGCATTGATCGACCGCTCCTATGTTGTGGCAAATTCACGTTTGGGAATGTTTACGCAAAAGGGCTTTGACGCGCTTGCCGAAAGAATAGCCGGATTTTTCTCCAAGCAGGGAATGGTGAATACCGGAGCAATTGATTTTGGCAAATATATTGAGGATCAGAATATTTGGAGCGGCGACATGGAGTTTTCGGACAAAGCGGTGACACTGCGCGGAGATTCGTCACGAAGTACAGGCACAAGCATGGCAGGTGTGAAGAATCTGGAGCGAATGACCGGCAGCGTCCTGTATTGCTTTGATGCACAGATGAAGATCGAAAAGAATTTCATAGTGATCGGTCTGAATAAGTTTATCGACGCACCCCAGTTCCAACCGGCAAATACCGGCTATTGTCTGGTAATCAAGCCGGACTGCATAGAGCTGCAATACAGCACCGGTACGGCACATGGGATTCTCACAACGGCGGATTATGCCGTGGGCAGTGAAAAGCACAGCTTTGAGTTTGGCTTTGTGAATATCGGTGTGGGAAATGCAATTGTTTTAAACATCGACGGTAAAAATATTATAGAGTATAACGATGTGGTGGATACCAAAGTCAATTCACTCTGCAATTTGTCACTTTTGGTATATAACAATACCGAAAACAGTGTTACGCTAACGCGGTCGGAAAAAATCATGACCGGCGAGAGCTTTGATAAGATGGTGACGGATAGCCTTTATAAGAGCGCAAAGCCTTTGATTGACAGCATTGATTCGGGTTATAACGAGCGCGAGGACTTTGTGATCTTCAAATCAGGCTCCAAGAAGGTTCTGACGGAAAATAAAGCGGTGGATATTTCCGATTCACCTTGTACGCTGATTGATAACGAATTTTATGTTCCGGCGGCACGGCTGGGAGATATGCTCGGAATCGAGGTTCAATTGAGTGGCGATGAGTGCAGAATTACCGCCGGAGAAAAGACCGCTGCGGTAAAATGCCGCGACAATATGGTTTCCGTTGAGGCGGTATTAAAAGCAATCGGCAGAGGATATGTTCGTGATGATACAACGCAATTGCTTGTAGTGGGAAATATCGTTACCATGAATAATATCCGCACACTGTCGGGATTGTCCGAGCTGATGAGCCGTTTGGATTCACTGGACGATCATATAGACGTTAATTATTAAATGAATAAAACTTGAAAGGGGATGAAACGGCTATGAAGAAATTTTTATCCGTACTTCTTGCTTTTGCCATGACTCAGACTATCCTGTCATCGCCGTGGCTTATGGCATATGATAAAGGCATGACTTCGGCGGCGGCTGAAAATCTTTCATCATTTGAAGACCGGAACGGCACGATGCCGGATAATCTGATTCCGAAAGATAAGGAGTCAAGCGCACGTTATTTTGTCAATCAAGGCAGAAATAGCGGGAGCGTCGATTCCGGGTATTCATCGGATTGGTCGAGCGAGTCCAATACACGTTCTTATGCAGTGATTACTGCAAATGAGGATATTTCAGAAAGAATATGGAGTGCATTTTGCGGAAAGACAGTTCCGATTCAGAAGCCGCTGACAGGGAAAAGCTATGTTATAAAAATGAATGTGAAAAAGACCACGGATGTCGGGGCAAAGGTTGCAGTATCATTGAATAATGATACCGCAGCTTCGGTTTCAGTCAGTGACCGATATGCGAAAAACGGAATGGAGCTGACGGATGCGTATCAGCAATTTACCGATACGATCACCCCGGTTGACGGGTATAGCAGCACATCGGAAAAGCAGTATTTGACGGTCGGTTTGCCGGCAGGCGTGCAGCAGGGAGCTGGGATAGCGATTGATACATCGACTCCCGATGCGGTATATCTGGCGGAAGAAGTTCCGTATGAAATTACACTCACCGCTGAAAAGGATATATTGCAGCAGGGCGAAAGCTGCAACATTACCGCAAGTGTGCTGAACCAGATAGGAATCAAGGGGAATGTTTCACAAGAGATTCGCTATTCGGTTATGAATGAGGATCGAACTGAAACAGATGATAATTTAAGCGTAGAAAACGGTAAAATTATTGCAAAACCCGATGCGAAAAGCGGAACCTACACCGTTGTCGCTATGACGGCAGACGGCAGTGTGGTTAAGGGCGTTTCTGTTTCGGTTATCGGACGGGAGCGAGTTTCTGACTGCACCATGACACAATCCGGGAATGACGTTATCGCAAACGCATCGGTTAGTGATACCACTGCCGAAAAAGTGATATGGCTTCTCGGCGAATATAGCGGAAAGCTGCTAAAGCAGATTACCTGTACAACGGCTGTTCCGACAAATGGCAAGGCAAGTGCTGCGCTTACGCTTCACAATACGGAGGCAGGCGATACCGTCAAGCTGTTTGTATGGGAGTACCCCTCGCTTCGTCCGATTTCCGATACAGACGGAATCGAAAGGAGTATAACGGTTCAATCTTTTGAATCGCTTTACGGAGATACGATTTCCGACAGCTCCTTAGAAGCGGCACAACCGACAAAATTTTATAATAATAAGGCAGCGGCGGTTTCCGTAACCTTTGACGACTCCATTTATTCTGCCGCATGTTACTATAATTCGCTTTTTGAAAGCTATAACATGCGCGGTACGGCAATGCTGGTTGCCGATTGGGTCAAGGAAACGGAAAAGGACGGATGGCAGCAGCTTTTTGACGGCGGACACATGGATATGGGAAACCATTCGTTAGCGCATGCAATCAAGTATACGGACGCGTCTACCACTTCTGAAATGATAGAGCAGGATATAACGGGAGGTTATCAGAAATTATCTGAGCTGTTCCCGACGGAAAAGATTCTTACGTTTGCTTCACCGTGGACGCAGAGAAACGATCTTGTTGACAGTGAGGTTGCAAAGCATCATTTTGCCAACCGAAACGGCGGCAGAGGTTTTGTCAGCGCTTATCCGGATCAACAGACGCTTTTCAATCTTCCGGCGTATGTGGTAATGCATACGGACACTGCGGCTGAATTAAACGCAAAAATTGATACGGCGGCGGAAAACGGACAATGGTTCATCCACCTCATGCATGGCGTAGGGGAGGGAACTTATAATATTGACAAAGAAGTTTGCCGGGAGCATTTTGCTTATATCGGCAGCAAAGACGATGTTTGGGCAGGATCGCTGAATGATGTGCTGATGTACATCTATGAGCGTGACGCAGCAAAGACCGAGGCTTTGTGGACGAGAGAAAAAGGAATGTGCATCAGCGTGACAACGCCCGATTTGGACAGCAAATTATTTAATTTTCCGCTGACGATAAAGGTCAATGTTCCGTCCGACTGGAAGAATATTCGTGTCAATCAAGCCGGCAAGATTCAAAATGTCAGTGCGGCAGATGGCTATGCATACATTAATATTGTACCTAATGGCGGCGACGTCATTATAGATAGCAAGTCTTAAATCTATATAAGACTTGCAGCTTGTGCCATTGGCACGGAAAGGAAGGAGAACAAGAATGAAAAAACTATTGTCACTGTTCATGGCTGTAGCGATTGTGCTGAGCAGTCTTGGCGGCGCGTATGTGCTGGCGGACGAAACGGAGCAAACCTATGGCTATGACAACCTGAACGATGCGGCAGGGGATTTGAAGGTAGCGTTTTTGGGCGGCTCCATCACCCAGGGGGCAGGAGATACCACCAACCGAACCCAGGAGCGTTACAGCAGTCTTTTGGTAAACAACTACTTTAAGACAAAGTTCCCGAACAAAACCGTTACTGAAATCAATGCCGGAATCGGCGGAACACCATCTGAGTACGGCGTATTCAGAACGGCAAAGGATGTCAGCGCATTTGCGCCGGACGTTGTGTTTGTTGAGTTTGCGGTCAATGATTCCGGTAAGGCTCAAACCACAGCAGGACAAACAGAAGTGAAAGCAAGTATGGAGGGAATTGTAAGACAGCTTACCTCTCTGCCCAAAGTACCAACAATCATATTCCTTTATACCCATACGTATACCAATCCAAGCTGGCTGGAACGCTCAATCAAAGCACAGCAGCAGATTGCAGACTACTATGGAATCGGTTCTGTGAACCTTCATGAGTACATAAAGTCTGAGGAAGCAAGCGGTAATATCACATGGTATGATCCCGATAAGGCAACAGAGGGCGTTCTGAGCGGAGATGGCACACATCCGAATACGGCAGGCTATGCGCTTTATGAAAGCTATCTCGAAAAGTGCTTCAATAAATCCTATTCAAGCTACTTCAAAAAGCCGAGAATCCGAAAGACTCCGCTTGTAAGTGCGGAACAGACCTTCGGTAATCCGCATACGGTAGCTTACACGGACAGCAGCATACAGTATACCGGCGATTGGACACCGTCAACTGAACTGGATGTTTATGATTGGGTAAAGAATCCGGAGAATCTGAACGGCACATTCTATCAGGCGCAAAAAGGCGGTGAAACTGTTACCTATACGGCAACCTGCCGCAGTCTGGGACTGGCATTCGGAAATATATTTAACGGAAACAAAACGATTAAGTGGGTTCTGGATGAGGGAACCGATAATGAAAAGAGTGGTACGATCAGCGAATATACCGATAGGATTCGTTACTTCCAGCGTTATGTGATGTTCGGACGCGATATGGAATTAAAAGAGCATACCGTAAAGATCACAAATGAAGTCAATACGGCAGAGGGCGAAGAAAATAATACAAATTTTGCCTTCTCGCACTTCTTGGTAGATGATGCAAATCCGGTTATTGAACCGGACGATACTCCGGCATATGACGACTATATTCCGGCAGATACAAAACCGGCAAATATGATTCCGGTCGGCCCTTACAAATCCAACATGCGTTTTGTAGATGCGGCAGGAAGAAACAGCGGTGATGTAAGAACTGACGGCGGCAGCGGCGACTGGGTGAACGATCTGGGCGGATATAGCCAGAAGACAGTTTGGACAGAAGCGCAAACCTCAGAGAGTAATGATGGTTTTAGTGGATTTGCAATCAAAAATAAAAGTGGTGCCAATACCGAAATTCTTTATCCGGATTTCAAATTCGAGGGCGGAAAGTCCTATGTTGTATCGGCACGCTTTAAGCAAACAGAAGGCGATCCGGCAAACTTTGGTGTTGCTATCACCAAGGGCAGAGCAAAGACAACTACATTTACAAATGAATATGGCAAAGAGGGTATGGCGCTGACAAGCGAGTATCAGGATTTTGCAGGCAGTATTAAACTGGATTCAAGCTATGATGAAGATGATTCCACATTACATCAGGTGACATTTGGTTTCCCGGCAGGAACACCGGCAGGGGCAAATGTTTCTGTTGATACTTCTTATGCAGACGCAGTATATATTGCAGAGGAAACCCCGTATGACATCACCAACACCATAGTTTCCGGTTCGGAAAGCGTGATGGTGGGTTCGGATGTTAAATTAAAGGCAGCGGTTGTAAACCAGATCGGTATTCCGGGAAATCTTGCACAAAACTTCACATGGTATGTGATGAACGAGGATAAGACAGAAGAAGCGCAAGGCTTTACAATCAACACCAACGGCGCTGAGGCAACTGTGAGCGTTGCGGAAGATGCTGCTACAGGCGTATATTCGGTAGTGGCAGTGTCCAACGATTACAGTAAGATGATAAAAACACAGAAAATTACGGTTGTTGATAAGCCGAATTACCAGGATTGGGAAAAGGGCGCAATGCCAGAAAATCTGATTCCGGAATTGAATGGTTCGAGAGCACGCCGTATAGCAACGCCATCCAGAAACAGTGGAGATGTGCAGGTTGCGGTTGCTGCTGAATGGAGCGAAGGATCGCCGAGTTATCTGACAATTGAAGCATCAAATGATATAACGGCAGAGAGAGCAGCAAGTTCTTTCCACGGAAGAAGTGCAGTTCTTGAGGGCGTTCAGCTTAACAAAGCAAAGAATTATGTTTTCAGCATGAAAGCAAAGAGATTGTCGGATGTAGCGGCAAATGTTGGCGTATCACTGAACAACGACTCAAATGCAAATTCCGTTTCGGTTACAAATGAATACCAAAAGAGCGGAATGGCATTAGATCAGGGTGAATATCAGACCTTTGCGGCAACGATTCAGCTGGTTTCGGGCTTTGATACAGCAAAGAGCAATGTTTTGACAATCGGTTTACCGAAAGACACCAAGCAAGGAGCGAAGATTCAGATTGACACCTCGACTAATGACGCGGTATATCTTGCAGAAGAAGCTCCGTATGACATTACACTGACAAAAACAGCCGGTGAGGAAAAGTTGTTTGGCGACGGAAGCATGACATTTAAAGCGGAAGTACAGAATCAGATCGGCACAGCTGGAAATCTGGAGCAGCACTTTACATGGTATGCGATGAAGCCGGGCAGAGAGGAAATGGCAGACGGAATTATCATTACGCCGAGCAGCGATACACGCACAGCAACAGTTAAAATGAGCAGCACAGCGACATCGGGTAAGTATGATATAGTTGCAATTTCCGATGATTACAGCATGGCAAAAGGCGCAACCATCAAGGTAGTGGGCAATGACTACTATCAGGATTATAAGCCGGGCACCAAGAATGAAAATCTTTATAGGAGCGTTACAGGCGCGCAGAATGCACATGAAATTTTCTCAAGAAGCTTCGCACGCACAACAGGCGCTGTAACAACGCAGGATGCCACCGACAGTAATGGTAATGTAATCGGAATGGACATTAATGTAGGCAGTGCTATTGAATCGTCCACACTGAATCCGATTCCGGGATTTGTTACAACGAAGGTCTATAACGGAAACACAGCTCTTTGGCAGGAGAATTTTGGCGGCTTCAAAAAGGGAATCTCCTATGTATTTAAAATCCGCGCAAAGGATACTGCACAGCTTGCAGGAGAGCCGGCAAAGATTAACATTGCAATGCACAATGAGTCCAATAATAAAGCGTCAATTTCCTATGCAGATCAATATAACGGTCAGAATGAGGGTATGACGCTGACAGGAGAATATCAAGACTTCATTGCAACGATTACTCCGGCGGCAGGCTATAATGAAAGCTCCGCTAATCAATTCCTGAGTTTTGGTTTTGCAAACGGTACGGTTGCAGGAACGCAAATCAGAGTTGACGCTGCGGACGATAGCATTTATCTTGCTCCGGAACAGGTTTATGACATTGAGAACACCATTACAGGTGACACCAATCTTGTCAACAGCGGTTCCTCTCTGTCACTTTCGGCAAAGGTTGTGAATCAGCTTGATGTAGTCGGGAGTCTGGATCAGAGTTTTGAATGGGCAGCAATGGATACCGGAAGAAGCACCTTTATTGACGGTATCACCGTCACACCGTCAGCCGATACCAAGACCGCTACCGTTACGGTAAGCGATCAGGTTGCAGAGGGTGAATATGATATTGTTGCGGTTTCAAAGGCATATGACATCGTAAAGGGTGTAAGAATTAAGGTTGTACCGAGATCAGAATTAATTTCTTCCTTTGAAATGATTGAAGATGCAGGTTATCTGGAGTTAAAGGCAGAGGTTACGGACACTGAGGTTGATCAGGTTATGTTCGTAATTGCGCAGTATGCCGCAGATAACAGCTGCAAGGGCGTACGGTGCGAAACAGTCAACACCGTAAACGGCAGCGCTAAAACCGATATTTATTTCGATGATGCGTTGGAGAACGGAACAAAGGTAAGAGCATTTATTTGGGATGCAAAAACGCTGCGTCCGATTGCGAATACAAAAGGCTTTGTTATGGAAACAACAATAACGACAGCCCAATAAATTTCAGACGGAACTGCTGCATACCGCGGCAGTTCTGTCCTTATATAAGGAGAATATCAGTGAAGAATTTTGCAAAATTACATGAAATCAGACTTTCCGGAGTTAAGCCGTTAGGATGGCTTCGAGGATTTTTAGAGGGAGAGAAAACCGGGATGCCGGGCAATCTGCATCGGATCGGCTATCCTTTTGATACGGGCTGCTGGAAATATAAGAGCCTTGCGGATAACGGATATGAGCAGTGGTGGCCGTATGAGCAAAGCGCTTATTGGATTGATTCGATTGTCAGAACCGCGGCGCTGCTGGATGATGAAGAGCTTTATGCTATCGTTGGCGATCAGGTTGAGAAAGCACTGGAATTTGACGACAGCTTTATCGGACCTTTAGAATTAAAGGAGCATAAAAACTCCAACCGTTGGCCGATGGCAGTGTTTTTCCGGGTGCTTTGGGCAAGATGGAGTAAAACCGGTGATGAGCGTATTCTTGAAAAAATGCGTGACCATTATCTCAACGATGATGCGGACTATGGTGACAGCCGTGATGTGGTAAATGTGGAAACGATGTTAAGGCTTTACGGACATTTTGGCGATGAGCGGCTTTTGGATAAAGCAAAAAACGCGTATCGGCTGTTTGAAAATTCCGATGAGGAATATTCGAATGCACGCTCCATGACGGAAGAAAAAGTCCCGTATCAGCATGGTGTCACGTATAATGAGCAGGCAAAGCTTGCCGCGATTCTGTACGTTTATACAGGGGACGATTATTATTTAAACGCTGCAAAAAACGGCTATGATAAGCTTGAAAAATATCATATGCTGCCCGATGGCGTACATTCCAGCTGTGAATATACTTATGGAAATGACAGCAAATGGTCGCATGAATCCTGCGATATTTCGGACTATACCTGGTCATTGGGGTATATGCTGGAGGCAACCGGCGACGCGAAATATGCCGACGCAATCGAAAAGGCTTGTCTGAATGCATTGCCGGGTGCGATTTCTCCGTATTTCCGGCAGATTCAGTATTTTTCACAGGTGAATCAGCCGATTACCGCGCGCAACAGTACCGATTTGGAAAGCTTCGCCAATACACCGCGTATGGCATATCAGCCGCATCATTATCCGGAATGTTGCGTCGGAAATATTGGCAGGGCGATGCCCAATTATATTTTGCGGATGTATCAGAAAACGGAGGAGGGCATGGCGGTCAGCTTGTACGGCGACAGCCGGTTTGATGATGGCGATATCGGTATTGAGCAGAGCGGCGGCTATCCGTTCGGGAGCAATATAACACTGAAAATCACCAAAAGAACACCGGGCGAGTTTGTATTAAAATTGCGAATCCCGGCATGGACAAAGGATTTTCGGATTGAACAAAACGGAAAAGCAGTGCAGTATGAATGTCAAAACGGTTATGCAGCGCTTTCTGTATTGGACGGTGATTCGATTCGGTTGGGACTTACCATGACTTTTGAGGAAAAGCAAAGTGCGGATGGCGGTGTATATTATATGTACGGGCCGTTTGTTTTGAGCTTGGCGATTGAAGAAGATTGGCAGATTGATCAAGAGGAAAAGCGACAGACAAAAGATTTCCCGGCATATAACGTATATCCGAAATCAGATTGGAGTTATGCGGCGGTCAGTGACCCGAATCCGGAATTGGTGATTCATTCGGTATCGGAAAATCCATTCTGGGATGGCGTGCCGTTTGAGATTTGGATTCACGCAAGAGAGCTTCCGGCATGGCAGCTGGTGAAGCGGCAGATGGAAATCCCGGAGGATAAGTCCGAACCGGGCATTGATGAAAAACAAAAGGAATGTGGTGCGACCGAAGTTTATGAGGAACAGCTTTTACGTCCGGAAATTCCGGATCAAGAGTTTATCCGAAACCATGTTGGGGATGTAAAGAGAATTAAATTGATTCCCTATGGATGTACTTGCCTGCGTATCACCGTATTCCCAAAATTCGAGTGATAATCCGGCAAGGAGGATTTTATATGATTTATATGGATGAAGCGGTTTCGCCGCGCAAGCTTGAAGAATTTTTGAAAAAATGTGCTTCGGGAGAGGCTTCGGAGCTTCACACGCTGTATGTTTATGAGGATAATAAGCTGATGCTTGCTCTTGCTCTGCCGCCCTACGACACCGCACAGGTATGTCAGGTATATTCGCTCAGTAAAAGCTTTACGCAGACTGCGATCGGGATGCTTTATGATGAAGGCAGAATCAGTCCGCAGGATATTGCGGCGGATATTCTCGGCGTTGATTATGAGAAAGGATCACGGATCTCCAGACTTTCAGTACACCATTTGCTTTCAATGAGCGCAGGACATGCGGAGTGTTCGATGAGCAGAATTATACAGGCAGAGGATGGGGTTCAGGCGTTTTTTGATATGGAGCTGGTATATGAGCCGGGGACGCATTTTACTTATGACACAGGTGCGTCATGGCTTTTATCGGCGATCGTGACAAAGATCATGGGGGAAACGCTGTTTGACTATCTGCAAAGAAAGCTGTTTCTTCCGATGGGGATTCGGGATTGTTCCTGGGATACGGCAGGCGGAAATATCAGCGAGGGCGGCGTGGGTTTACACATTTCGACCGATGGATTAATCAAGCTTGCACTGCTATACCAAAACCGCGGTGTTTATGAGGGAAAGCGGTATCTTTCGGAGGAATGGATTGATATGGCGTCGGCAAAGCAGATGGATAATGCGGAAAACGGTACAGCAAACTGGCGTGTCGGGTACGGTTATCAGATGTGGATGAACGATTGCGGCGGCTATCGCGGTGACGGGGCGTTTGGCCAGTACGCTGTGATTCTGCCGGAGAAAAAGCTTGCGGCGGCTGCTTTAACAGAATCAGCCAATATGGAAAAACAGATGGATGACGTGTTTGCTTATTTGTGCGATTATAAAAAGGATGAAGCCGAAGAAAGCCGGGAGGTAGACATAGACCATATCTATCTTCCTAAGGCAAGTGAGCGAGAAATTGTGATCGACAGGCTTTATAAGCTTTCGGAAAATGTACAGGGATTTACTTATCTTGCTGTCAAAAATATCGGAAAGAATTTAAGCTTGGAAATATCGGACGGTGCAAAGCTTCAAACAGTAACGCTCGGAAACGGCGAGTGGGTCGAAAACACACTTTATGCAAAAGCAGTAAAACCGCTGCTATTACACTTGATGCCGAATTTGAGAAATGAGATTTCAAGATTTGCGGCAAGCTATGCCGTTGCGGAGAATGGCACAATCGACATTGACGTTCGGTTTTTGAATACACCGCATCATGTGGAGCTTTCGGCAAAATTTGACGATCAAATGAACATCCGGCTGAAAAAATTCAAGGATGAATTATATCTTGAAAATGCACGGGAGATTTCCGGCAGGATTGTAAAATAAGACGCCTATCAAAAAAGCTGTTTCGATGGTTCGAAACAGCTTTTTGTCATTTTAATTTTCTTCGGGCAGCTCAGCAGTTTTCGGAATCGTCATGCTGACGGTTGTCCGGTTGGGAACGGATTCAATATCCAGACCGTATTGTTCTCCGAAAATCAATGAAATCCGTTTGTTTACATTAAACAGTCCGATATGCTCATCAACAATATTGCTTGAAAAGGCGGCTTTCATTTTCTCAAGCTCCGGCGGCGGAATCTGTGGGCCGTTGTTTGCGATTTTAAAAATAATGGAGCCGTTGGCTTCAAAAATATCAATGATGATCTTACCGCGGACGTTTTCGGGCAGATATTTGATTCCGTGCTTAAATGCATTTTCAACAATAGGTTGGAGCGAAAATTTTACGGTTTTATACGCATAAAGCTTTTCATCCGCATGAAGCTCAAAATCAAAACTATCCGGATTTTTCAGATTTTCTATGGATATGTATTTTTTGATATTTTCAATTTCCTCACCGATAGAAATCAGATAAAGACCGGTGTGCAGCGTTTCCTGGAGCAGTCCCGATATAAGTGTAATCATTTTGCTTGCCGGGTTTTCAATTCCTGCCATTTTCATCACTGTAAAGTTCAGCACATTCATCGCATTAAAAAGAAAATGCGGCGTAAGCTGCAGCTGCATGGTCGTTAATTGCAGCTGCTTCAAAAGCGTTACCTTTTCCAGAAGCTGTGCTTCGAGCGTGTGATTTTTATCGTGCATATTTGCGATGGAGGTACAGATAAATTTAATTTCACTGTCGTTTTCACTGTTGGGCTGATTGGAAAGCGAGTTGATCGTCAGCACAATTTTCTCGATGGAACGATACGAATCCGCAGTAATAATCAGCGCAAGAATCAGTGCAACCAAAACGGAAATTAATATGCCGGCAAAGAACAGAATCGAAAACTGCATGGGACTGATATGCTTGTTTTCCTCACGCAGATATAAATACAGATTGTTTGATTTTAACCGTATATTAATTTCGGAACCGTGTATTTCCGTGCCGATTTCGCCGTTTTCAGGAAAAGCAGCGGCATCAAACGAAAGCGGTGCATTGACGCTGTATAAGCTTTTGCCGGAAGAATCGAACATGGCAAAAGAATAGGAGCTGTTCTCAATTGAGGTATTGCCAAACAGCAGCGGATTAATGTTAAAAATCAAAATACCGCTGTCGGTAGGGTTGTACCTCAGTACATAACATATAGAAAAACAGCCGGGTTCACTTTCCGAAGCAACATAAAAAGGGTACTCACCGTTTGCGGCACGCCACGGTTCGGCGGCGTAAAGGTGCTTGGGTTCACGGGAAATACAGCAGGAGCCGGATTTATTGCTATAGAGAAGGATGGAGTCAATCAGGCTCTCATTTGCTGCGCGTTGAAATCCGTTCATCGCAAAGTTGATGTTGGTGCTGTTGTGAAAGCTCAATGATGCGGAATCGGGTGCATTTAAAAACAAAGAGGTATATACGTTATTTGAGATTTGCAGATAGAGCTGTTCGGTTTCTTCAAATACGCGGTTCATTGTATTGGACAGCGCGAGAAATTCCTGATTGGCGGCTTGCGTTGTTTCGGAAATCAGCACACTTCTGTAATAAACGCAAAAACCGCATATAATCAGAATAAACGGCAGGAACACCACAAGCAGGGTCTTTTTGAAATTTTTATAGAATATACTGTTCCACTGATATTGGCGCACCAGCGTTGTCAGATGCTTTAAAGACTTTTTCATTTTTATAACCATGCGCTCCTTTATCTCTGATATTTTGTGCGATATTCGTTCGGGGTTACGCCGAAGTGCTTTTTAAAAGTCTTGTAAAAATGTCCGAGATGATTGTATCCGACAGAAGCGCATACTTCCGAAATACTGATATCCGGATTATTAATCAGCAGCTCGGCGGCATTATCCATACGGATTGTCGTTAGGAAATCAATGAATTTCTTTCCTGTTTTCTGCTTAAAAGACGTACTGAAATAAGACGAGCTCATAAAAACCTGCGCCGCGACTTCTTCGAGGGAAATGTTTTCCCGGCAATGCTCCTTTATGTATTCAACGGCATGGGCAATGGTATCGTCCGCAAGACTTTTATCAGCATACAAGAAGCTGCTTTTTTGCAGGCTTGTGATACTGGGATAAGTGTTGTAATGATTCAGCTCCGCAGTAAAATCCAGAAGCTGCGCGCCGTTTTCGATAAAGGAGTCTGTGAAAAAGCGAATGGATTTTGCGTAGTTTTCGTTTTTGTGTACGACGATCCAGGAGATGTTTCCGAATGCATAGAGGGCAAGCGCAAAGTAAGCGTCCGCCGTTTCCGCCGGGACAAGATAGGTCAGGGCATAATAGAAACGCATGGTGTCGTGCTTCCATATATTCTGAATATAGGTTCCGAAATCGGATATATGAAAATTAAGCAGTGAAATTGCGGTTTTTCCGGGTTCGTAGTCAATCTCAATGGATTTTAGCAGCTGCTTAATCTGATCTTCATCCGTGACCTTGCTGAAAATTAAGTCGGTAAAGACCTGGAATTTGCGTGTAAGCTTTTCATTTGTTTCAAAACCGTAGCTGACAAAGCTTTGATGCGACAGATTTTCAAGCGCTTTTTTAAAGACCGGATAATCAATCGGCTTTGTAACATATTCAATTACATTATTATAATGAATGGCAAGCTGCGCGTATTGGAAATCCCGATACGCGCTTAGAAGTATGATTTTTATATTCGGAAATTTTTCAGCGCAAAGCTTGATGATGTCCAGACCGTCCGGCTTTGGCATGTTAATATCGGTGATGATACAGTCGACGGGATTTTCTGTAATGTATTTGACTGCGCTGCCGGTGTTGGTAAAAGAGGCGGCAATTTCAAATCCGAAGCTCTGCCAGGGGATAAGCTCGTTCAGCGAGTCTATCGTAAAACGGTCGTCATCAATTAAAATAAGTCGCAGCATGAAACAGTATTCTCCTTAGAATTATAGTTGTTTTATAGGTGAGTGTAAAATATGATTATTGAATGCCTCATATCATTAAGGCAACAATGGTGTATTTGCGTCATTGTTCATTTTATATTATACAACAATTTTTTGTACTTGGCAAGAATGCAGATAGAATTACCAAAAAAATATGAATAAATAGAGAAAAAAAACGCATTGCACCTGATGGGGATTCATTATATAATTACAATCGGTAGCAGACTAAAAACAGAAAGGGAGAACCTGTCAATAAAATGAGAAATGTAAGAATTAATGAAGCGGAAACGATTTTTGAAACTTTCTGGGATAGTGGTGAATCCTATCCGAATCATCATAAATATACATGTTTAAGTCAATACAAGCTGCAAACGCACAAACAAGCGCGGATTGCTCCGTCCTGGTGGTCGGTCGAGGTTACACTGGATCCGGGGGCATCGGGGGTGGAGATGGAGCGTGATTGTCATCTGGATATTACGGATTACGATATTTTTCGGCTTTTTGCGTCCGTTTCGCAGCATATTGCTTTTAAAGTGATTTGCCGGATTGACGGTGAGGAAAAGGAGCTTATCCATGCGGTCGGCAATAATACCTCGCATGAGTATAACGGACAGATTGACGGACGTTGTATCACAAACATTCGCTTTATATTTGAAAATACCGGCGATGAAAGTGTGGTAGCGAATCTTTTGTGGCTGGGATTGTCGAATGAAAAGAAAGAACAGGAAATGCTCCAAAGAGAAAGCCCATATACGCCGGATTGGGAGGGGTGTTTTTGTGAAAATCCCCGAATGGTGCCACAGGATGGGCTGTATTTTGATTCAGAGGAACTGGTTCAGCTTAGGAAAAAGCTTGCACAGGCGCCTTTTGCGAGAGTGATGGAGCTGATGCGCGATCAGGCGCGAGAGGCGTTATCCGTTGTGCCGGAGCAGTATGTCGGAAATTTTGTTCATAAAGCTTTCCGGCGTTTTATCCGCGACCGTGACGAGGGAAAGCCATGTCTTGCGGAACTGATGCAGACGCTGGCGTTTGTCGGAATCATTGACGAAAATTCCGATATGCTGAAAATGGCGTGTCGTATGGCGCTTTCCGTAGCGCATTGCCGGTACTTTTGCGAGAGTATTATGGGGGTATTTCCGGGCGCTACCTGGCATCACCGTTCCTTTACGGAGGAGGATACCTGCAAGGCGCTGGTGAAAGTCCTCGACTGGGCAGGCGGATTTCTGACATGGCACGGAAAGAACATCATTTATGACGCGATTATCATGAAGGGGCTGCCCAGATTGGACGCGGATATTAAGACGATGGACTATATATGGACAATGAATCAAGGGGCGGCTTTTGTTTCGAGTCTTGTGATTATTTTAATATCGCTTTCAAAGCGTTATCCGCGCTATCTGGAACGAGTGGATGAGGCAGAACGGGATATGCTGAAAATGTGGGAAATGTATTCCCTGCCGGATGGCGGTTCTGCAGAGGGACCGCAGTATTGGAGCTTTACTCTCGGACAGATGACGGAGGCATTACAGCTTTTGGCAAGACTTCACAATACGCCGATTGCCGAGTATGCCCCGAAAAGCATCAAGCATGCAGCAAATTATGCGCTGGCACTTTTGTCGGATAACGGTGATACCTATATCCCGGTGAATGACGCGCATATGAATATCGGCTACAGCGAGAATGTGTTGAATTTATTGGCGAGTATTGAGGCGGGAGAAATCTGGAAACTGAAATGCAATCAATGTATAGAAGCGAAGAACGATACCGACCGTGCGGCGGAGCTGCTGATTTTTGCCGAAAGTTATCAAGCGAAAACGGCAGAAATTCCGGAATTTATCACCTTAGACCAAACAGGGCATACGGCGCTTCGGAGAACAAGTGATACGGTCGGCAGGGTCGGCGTCCATCTGATCAGCGGTGCGGTTACTTTCGGTCACGCGCATGGGGATAAGGGTTCCATTGTGATGGAGATTGACGGAAAGCAATTTTTGCCCGATCGCGGTATATGCGGCTATGATAACCCGAACTGCCGAATCCTGCAAAGCTCACAGGTACATAACATAACGGCTGCGGTCAGAAAGGGCGAAATTTTATCCCAGGAAACCGGGAATGAAAAATTTTCGGCAAAGATTTTAAAATCGGAATACCGCGATGGACTTTTGATCTATTCGACGGATGTTACGGCGGCGTGGAACGGTATGTTCAAAAAGAATATCCGAACCGTTATTTCACCGTATCCGGAATTGTATATTATCCTTGATGAACTGGAAACGCAGGAGGGGATGGACAGCTGCTTTATCCTCAATGCATATGCCGAAATTAAAAAGACGGATAGCGGATATTGTATCACAGACGGAGAAACAAATTTGGCGGTATATACGCCCGGAAGAAATCCAAAAGCGGATTTCGGAGCCTTTGCGGTGGACGGAGAAGGAACGAACGTGAACCGTCTTTGTATTCATGAAGCAGGACAGGGGACGTTTGTGACAATCCTTGAGCTGTTTTCCGATGAACCGAAATTGAAAATCGCGGACGGCAAAGCCTTTTATCAAGAAGTCGAAGTTGACGGTACATGCGTAAGGCTTCGAGGAAAAGAAATTTTATCAGTGTAAAATACGATTGATCGAAAGAAAATTCATCTGTTTTTTTGATTTATGCAGGCGAGTTCCGCGCAACGTAGTGGATGTTTGAGTCGTAATAAAACGAAACACAGATGAATTTTTCCACCGACACAAAAATCATTACAGTAAGGAGATTAAGCAATGGATACACAGCTTATTATTGAAAAAATCAAAAGAAATATAGCGGAAATCGGTACAGAGCTTCGGGATTTTCCGGAAAGCAAAACCGGCAGATACTTTGAAAATCGTGAAAAATGTCTGCCGATCGGGCATATTTTCAGCTGGACGCAGTCATTTTTCTGCGGAATGGCATATTGGGCATTTGTCGAAACAAAGGATATGAATATTCTCAAATGGCTATACAGTTTTAAGGAGTCCTATTATGACAAGGTATTCAAAACCCCTCTTGAAACCATGCATGATTTGGGATTTCTGTATATCCCGTATGCCGTTGCGCTTTATAAGCTCACTGGGGACGACGATATGAAAGCGATTGTGATTAAAGCAGCGGATGAGCTGGCAAAGCGTTTTGAGCCGAAGGGCAGATATATCCGCGCATGGGGCAGAATGGATTATCAGATTCCGGAATATGTTGATGAGAAGCTGGCGCAGGATTGTTTCTTTACCCAAAGCAACGGTCTTGCAATTATTGACTGCATGATGAATATACCGCTTTTGTTTATTGCGTCACAGATTACGAATAATAAGTATTATGAGCGGATTGCAAAGGCTCATGCCGATACGACGATGCAATATTTTATTCGTGAGGATTATTCGGTCAGACACGCTTATCGGTTTTCGGAGGAAAGCGGTGAGGCAATCGGAGAGGAAAACTATTGCGGATATGGAATCGGATCGTATTGGGCGCGCGGCACTGCCTGGGCAATTTACGGTTTTATGTGCTGTCATAAATATACCGGCGATGAAAAATATCTTGATTTATCGCAGAAATTGCTGAAGAAATTTGCTCAGGAATGTGGCGGAAATATGCCGGTATGGGATTTTCGTTTGCCGGAAAACGAGAAAAAGAACATTGATACTTCTGCTGCGGCAATTGTGTTATCGGCATGCAGATATTTAAAGCAATATGATCACGAAGCGGAGCAATTTTCAGAGAAGCTTTCTGCTGAGCTTTTGCGGTATCTGGATACTTCTGTGGAAACGGACGGACTTTTGCGCGAACAAAACGGTCGTGAAGTTTATGCTTCTTATGGCGATTATTATTTAGTGGAGGCGATTTTTTCAGAGAAATATCCGGATGCGGTGTTGTGGTAATTAAAAAAATATGTTTAAGACGATGAAAAAGGGGGTATATATGATATAAGAGAATAAGAAAATTCTCTGCGAAACTACAACAAGCAAGGAGTGAGTTTTATGAAGTTCACAATTATAGGCAGAAAAATGGAAGTTACCGATAAGGTTCGGGATTATGTGGAGAAAAAGCTGTCCAAGCTGGATAAGTTTTTTAAGGAGGATTCCGAGGCGAGAGTGGTACTGGGAACGATTAAAGAAAACGAATATATAGAAGCCTCAATTTATGCAGGCGGCATGATTTATCGTGCAGAGGTTACGGATTCGGATGTTTTGGCGGCGATTGACAGAATTGTTGATGTAATAGAAAGACAGATCAGAAAAAATAAAACGAGATTGGCAAAGCGTATTAAGAAAGACGCGGCGTTGGATAATGTTTTAATCAGCGGTTCGAATTATACCGAGGGTGAGGATAAGACGGAATTTGAAGTTGTAAAGACCAAGCGTTTTATCATCAAACCGATGAGCGTGGAAGAAGCGATTTTGCAGATGAATTTACTGGGTCATAATTTCTTCATCTTCAAGAACATGGAAACCGATGAGATGAATATTGTTTATAAGAGAAAGGATAAAAAATACGCGGTAATTGAATCCATCGAGTAAAATGTTTTGAAAAAACACTTGACAAATGCTTCAAAACGTGTCATAATAAAGACAGAACGATGAGAAAGACAGTAGCCGGTCATAGAGCCTGAAAGAGAGAGAATATCGTGGCTGAAAGTATTCTTGAGGTGTTGGCACGGTGAATACCCCTTTTGAGTTGCTTACCGAACGGATTTCCAAGTAGGCTAAGCCGCAGATCTGCGAGAAAGATAAAATGAAGTGACAGACCTTATTTGGAGAGGCTGTAATTAGGGTGGAACCGTGCTTATGATTGAGCACCCCTAAACAATTCGTTTAGGGGTGCTTTTTTAGTACCATAAAAATGTTGCCGCAGTTACAAGCGGCGGAAACGGAGGATTTCAAGATGGAAGAAATGAATGAACTGCAAACATTAAGACATACCGCATCACACGTTCTTGCGCAGGCGGTAAAGAGATTGTATCCGGATACAAAGCTGGCAATCGGCCCGGCAATTGATACCGGATTTTACTATGATTTTGATACAGAGCATACCTTTACCCGTGAGGATTTGGATGCACTGGAAAAGGAAATGAAGAAAATCGCAAAGGAAAATCTGAAGATTGAACGCTTTGAATTGCCGAGAGCGGAAGCTTTGGAATTGATGAAGGATGAACCGTATAAGGTTGAACTGATTAATGACCTGCCAGAGGGGGAAACAATCTCTTTCTATAAGCAGGGCGAATTTACCGATCTTTGCGCAGGGCCGCATGTGAAATACACCTCAAAGGTAAAGGCTTTTAAATTATTGAGTGCAACGGGCGCTTATTGGCGCGGGGACGAAAAGAACAAAATGCTGCAAAGAATTTACGGAACGGCATTTATGAATAAGGAAGATTTGGAAAAGTACCTGGAGCAGTTGGAGGAAGCGAAGAAGCGCGATCATAACAAGCTCGGACGGGAATTGGAACTGTTCACGACCTCCGATTACATCGGACAGGGCTTGCCGATTTTGCTGCCAAAGGGAGCACGGATTGTGCAGCTGCTGCAAAGATGGGTAGAGGATGAAGAGCAAAAGCGCGGATGGCAGCTGACAAAAACGCCGTTCATGGCAAAGAGCGATTTATATAAGCTTTCGGGTCACTGGGATCATTATATGGATGGCATGTTTGTATTGGGCGATCCGGAAAAGGATAAAGAAGTTTTCGCGCTGCGTCCGATGACCTGCCCGTTCCAATATCAGGCATATCTGAACAGAGGACGTTCCTATCGTGATCTGCCGATGCGTTTAAATGAAACCTCAACCTTGTTCAGAAATGAAGCCTCCGGAGAAATGCACGGCTTGATTCGTGTGCGTCAGTTTACGATTTCCGAGGGGCATTTGATGTGTACGCCAGAGCAGCTGGAGGATGAATTCAGAGGATGTCTGGATCTGACAAACTACATGCTGACAACATTAGGCTTGATTGAGGATGTTTCTTATCGGTTCTCACAATGGGATCCGAATGACCGCGATAAGTATATCGGAACAGAGGAGCAATGGGATGAAGCGCAGGGCGTTATGAAAACGATTCTGGATGATTTAAAGATTCCATATAAAATCGGGATTGGTGAAGCGGCGTTCTATGGCCCGAAGTTGGATATTCAGATAAAGAATGTTCACGGCAAGGAGGATACGCTTGTCACGATTCAAATTGACCAGATGCTGGCAGAAAAATTCGATATGGAATATACCGATAAGGACGGTACGAAAAAGCATCCGTATATCATTCACAGAACCTCCATCGGCTGCTATGAGAGAACACTTGCATTGCTGATTGAGAAGTATGCAGGCGCATTCCCGACCTGGTTGGCGCCGGTTCAGCTCAAGCTTTTGCCGATCGCAGACAGACACATAGATTATATGCTGGATGTTAAGAAAAAGTTGGCGGATGCCGGTATTATTCGGGTAGAACTGGATGATCGGAGTGAGAAATTAGGGTATAAGCTTCGGGAAGCGCAGTTGGAAAAGGTTCCGTATATGTTGGTTGCCGGAGATAAAGATATTGAAAACAGTGTGGTTTCTGTTCGGTCGCGGAAAAATGGTGATATGGGAAGCATGAAGTTAGACGACTTTATTGCAATGATTACCGAGGAGATTGAAACAAAAAGACTGTAAATCCCGGAGGGGCTGTGCATTTTTTACAGCCCCTTTTTCACACTTAAAAATATATTGACATATTATAAGTGTGAGGTGATGCGTATGCGTATGGGGATGTCGTCAAGACGATTCAAAAAGAGATATATCATCATTGCGGGGATGCTGCTGTGCGCATACGTGCTTTTGGTGCGGCTTCAGCCGACCTTTCAGACGTTGGTTCATGAATCGGCAAATCGTGTGATTACAACGGCAATCCATGAGCAGGTTTCAAAATCATTTGGGAAATATGATTCGGACGCTTTTTATACCGAAACGGAAAATACATGGATCAGCAATGTTTCGGCAATTAACACGCTGAAATCCGAAATCATCGACGGCTTGAACCAAGCTCTTTCGGAAAACGGCGGAAAGGTGGTTCGGATTCCAATGGGCAGTGCATCGGGGTTTTACTTATTAAATGGAGTTGGCCCCGGTATTCCGGTTCGGATTTCACCGGCTGAAAGTATTACGGCGGATTTTGAGAGTGATTTTGAAAGTGCAGGGATTAATTTTGTGAAGCATACTCTGTACTTGAATGTAGCGGTTACGGTGCATTATCGTGGTTTGGCACTGAATGAGCAAGAGGTGATCCAAACACGGATTCCGGTGATTGAAAATGTAACATCGGGCAATGTTCCGGAGTACTACGGGAGTATGGGTATGGTGGCAGATGGAAAGGCGAAAACGGAACCATAGAGTAATGAGTCAGCTTACAATGGCTTTTCAAGGCGGTTGTAAGCTGACGCAGAGCATGGTTGGCAAGCAAAAAGAAATGGAGGACGGGTTCTGAAAATGAATACTAAAACAAAAGGAATATTATATGTGATTACGGCGGCATTCGGTTTTTCGATGATGTCGGTTTTTGTGCATCTTGCAGGTGATATGCCGGTGCTCCAAAAGGCATTTTTCCGGAATATTGTTGCATTAATCGTCGTAACGGGCATTATGCTGAAAAAGCATATGCATTTCATGCCGCAAAAGGGAAATTGGGCAGCACTTTTGGGACGTTCTTTTTTCGGAACGGTGGGCTTGGTCTGCAATTTTTATGCGATTGATCATCTGGTGCTTGCCGACGCGAATATGCTGAATAAGCTGTCGCCGTTTTTTGCAATTATTTTTTCGATATTTTTACTTCGGGAAAAGCCAACGATTGTACAAGTCCTCGGCGTGGTTACGGCGTTTGTGGGAAGTGTATTTATCATCAAACCATCCATGGGAGGATATGCGGTATTTCCGGCGGCAATCGGTGCACTGGGCGGATTGGGCGCCGGCTTGGCATATACCTTTGTACGCCGATTGGGGCAAAAAGGCGAGAACAGCTTTGTCATTATTTTCTTTTTCTCGGCGTTTTCAAGCCTTGTATGCCTGCCGTTTATCTTAGGCGGCGTGGCATCATTTAGTCTGCGCAGTCTGATCTTTTTGATTTGTGCCGGAATGAGTGCCTGTATCGGGCAGTTGGGGATTACAAGAGCGTATGTGTTTGCGCCGGCAAAGGAAATTTCGGTTTATGACTATACTCAAGTGCTGTTTGCTGCGATATTCGGATATTTCTTGTTTGACCAGGTTCCGGATGGGTTCAGTATTGTGGGATATTGCCTGATCTGCGGTGCCGGAATCGCGATGTTTTTCTATAATCGCCGGAGATAGGACTACTGTCCAATGCCGGACTTTTTATATCGTTGATTTCATGGGGATTGACTTGACTTTTGTAATGTTTTGAAGTATAATAGACGTATATTGAACCGAAAGGAATGATGATGCATGAAAAAGGTATGCGTGATATTTGGCGGAATGTCGCCGGAACACGAAATTTCGAGAAAGTCTGTAACCTCGGTGCTGACGAACTTAAATAAAGAAAAATATGACATATCGGTTATTGGAATTACGAAAAACGGGGCATGGTACTTATATACGGGAGATTATAAAAATATTATAGACGGAGCATGGGAGAAAGATACTGCTCATAAGAAAAAGGCGATTTTGTCGCCGGATGCGGAGGATCGGTGTATTCTCGTTTTTGAGGATGAGAACACGGTATCGCGGATTCATCCCGATGTGATTTTTCCGGTGCTTCACGGGGAATACGGCGAGGACGGAACGATTCAAGGCTTATTTGAGCTTTCCGGTATTCGTTATGTCGGAATGGGTGTGCTTTCCTCGGCAAACGGAATGGATAAAATTTATTCGAAAATGGTTTTCGACTCCGTTGGGATTCCGCAGGCAGATTGGGTTGCGGTAAAACACGGAGATGATGTTGAAGCAAAAATGGACGAAATCGAAAAGAAGCTGGGATATCCCTGCTTTGTAAAGCCGGCGAGAACGGGTTCATCCGTGGGGGTCGGTAAGGCTCATGATAGAGCAGAGCTGAAATCGGCAATTGAAAATGCAGCTAAATTTGACCGTAAGGTGCTTGTTGAGGAGAACATCGACGGGCATGAAGTGGAAACAGCTGTTTTGGGAAACTTTCATGCAAAGGCGTCAACAGTCGGCGAGATTATGCCTACGGTTGAATTTTACGATTTTGATGCGAAATATAATGATAACTCTACGCAACTGCGGATTCCGGCAGATTTACCGGAGGAAACCATCAATCAAATCCGCGAATATGCTGTTCGGGGATTTGAGGCATTGGATGGACAGGGATTGTCAAGAGTGGACTTCTTTGTAAAGTATTCTGACGGGTCTGTTGTGCTGAATGAGATTAACACACTGCCCGGATTTACCAATATCAGCATGTACCCGAAGCTTTGGAATGCGGAGGGCATAGCATATGATGAACTTCTTGATCGCTTGATTGAGTTGGCAGAGGAAAGGGTAAAATAAATGGACAACAGAAAAATAGGGGTGTTCGATTCGGGCTTGGGCGGCTTGACTGCCGTAAAGCAGATCATGAAATCGCTCCCCAATGAGAGTGTGATTTATTTCGGCGATACGGGGAGAGTCCCTTACGGAACAAAAGGCGAGGAAACGATTCTGAAATATACCAGAAACGACATTCGCTTTTTGATGAATTTTGATGTCAAGGTGATTGTGATTGCCTGCGGAACGGCAAGCTCTATTTCGTTGCCAACGGTCAAGAGCGAATTTGACGTACCGATTGTCGGCGTAGTCGATGCAACGGTTTATGCGGCTGTGCGCGCAACGAAAAACGGAAAAATCGGAATTATCGGAACGCCAGGAACGATTAAAAGCGGCTCTTATGAACGGTTGATTCGGGAATATGATCCTGCCTTGAAAACCTTTACACGGGCATGCCCGTTATTTGTGCCGCTGGTGGAGAACGGTCACTTTAATACACCGGTGACAAAGTTGGTTATTGAAGAATATCTTGAAGAAATTCGCGCGGCAGGTGTTGATACACTGATTTTGGGCTGTACGCATTATCCGTTGCTGAAACAAGCAATTCGGGAGTACATGGGTGATGAAGTTGCATTGATTGATCCGGGTGCTGAGGTGGCAATTTATTTAAAGAAAAAATTTGATGACGGCGGTTTGCATGGAGAGCAGACCGATCAGAATCAGTATCAATATTTTGTCAGCGACAATGTGCAGGGATTTGAGGAACTGGGTTCGATGTTTTTGGAAACGAAGATTAACGGCCAGGTGCAGAAAATTGATATTGAAAAATATTAAGACGGAATGAATCCGCAGTGATTATAGGTGAACGGAAACCATCGTGGGAAGGAGTCGGTCATTATTAATACATTTCCGATAAAAGTCATGAATCACCAGAATATTGACGGACAAAAAGACATTATAGAGGAAACTGCGATAGGCAGCTTTTATGTAAAAAACGGAAAAATCTATATTCTTTATAAGACCGCAGACGAAACCGGATTTTCTTCCAATACCATTATTGCGGAAGAGGATACTGTGACCGTAAAACGCAGCGGAGCGACAAAATCCTCAATGGTTTTTGATCGAAGAAAGAAAACAAAATCGCGTTATCGGATGCCATACGGAACACTGGATATGGAAATTACAACCGAAAAAATTGTCAATGCGCTGACGGAGGATGGGGGACAGCTACGATTGGTTTACACCATTATGACGCAGGGACAGATGATTTATAATGATATGAGAATTTTTGTGGGATGAATTTTGTGAAAGGATAAAAGGGTGAAGTCTGAGGGAATCGGCATTGCGGATTCTTTTGGACTGAGGTTTTGCGAAAGGGTTTAAGAGCGGAATGATGAATCAAATCAAACGTGCAGCGGTATGGCTGCTTTGCCTGAGCATGGCGGTGCTTTCTTTGCAGGCATACGCCGCGGAAACCGAAGACAACGATATTAAGCTGAGCGGAGAATACGGAGCATGGGAGCAGATTGCAAAAAGCATTGCGGAGGAGTATATTGACGATACCTTAGACGCGGAAAAAATCATGAAAATGGGCGTTTCCAATATGCTGGACGGCAGTGATGAAATGTTGGTGCTGTTACTGAAAAAAACTTTGGAAAGCTTGGATGATTATAGCACGTTCTATACCGCGGAGGAATATCGGGAATATTTAAGCAATCTGAACAGGACCTTTTTTGGCGTGGGACTGGAATTGAAAAAGACCGGTCAATATGCGGAAATCACCGGATTTGTTGAGGAAAACAGCCTTGCCGAAAGAACGGGATTTCAGGTAGGAGATCGTATTATCTGCATTAATGGAAGCGATGTTTCAAGTAAGTCGCTGAATGAAATCAAGAATATGCTGATGGGAGAGTTGAACACCACCATCACAATTACCGTTCTTCGCGGTGATGAATATATTGATATTATTGCAACCCGAACCGAGGTTAAGGAAACGACGGTAATGGGTGAGATTTTGCCGGGAAACATCGGTTATATCCGAATCGTTTCGTTTAGCCAGGATACGGCGGCAGAGTTTTATGAAGTGGAGAAGCTGTTTGACCAAAACGGCGTTACGAAGGTGATTATGAATCTGCGCGATAATCCGGGCGGATTGGTCATGTCGGCGGTTAAGATTGCGCAGGAGATTGTTCCGAAAGGGAAAATTGTTGACGTGAAATTCCGTCAGCCGGAATATGATACTGTTTATTATTCCGAGCTGCCGAGCACCAATAAAAATTATATGGTGTTAGTCAATGAAAATACGGCTTCGGCGGCTGAAATTTTGGCAAGCGCCATGCAGGACAGCGGCGTCGGAAAACTGGTCGGAGAGCAGACTTTCGGAAAAGCGGTGGTTCAGAGAACCTATCCGCTGAATAACGGCTCGGTTTATAAGCTGACAACGGCGCAGTATGTCACCAGAAACGGTCATAAGATTAACCAAAAGGGATTGACTCCGGATGTTAAGGTTTCAAATTATACGGAGAAAATTGATACCGGTTTATATACGCCGATGGATCGCGTCAATCGGTATGCGTTAGGCTCTTATGGCGATACGGTCAAGGGTGCAAAAGAGCGGTTGTATATGCTGGGAATCTATAAAGGAAAGGTAGACGATAAGGTGTTTACCGAGGAATTGCAAGAGGCAATTAAGGAGTATCAGTATGTTAATAATCTGAGCGCTTCGGGAGTTCTGGATATTGTTACGCAGCAAAAGATTGAGAACACATTTTCCAAGTTGCAGCGCGTTGTAGATGTGCAGATGCAAACAGCCTATGAAATGTTTGGCGGTAACGTTGACAATCTTAAATAAGAAAAACGCATTGAACAATCTGAAACACAGACGGTTCAATGTGTTTTTTTATACTTCGTAAGTCATAACATCCTCAAGCGGATCAATTACGCTGAGATATGCGCCGCAAGCTCTTTTGGCACAATTCAAATCAAGATTGATATAGTTTCCGCATTCGATCGGAGAAGCGCCAAATACTGTGCCCTCATGCTGCATAACCTTATGCAGACAATCTTTCAGTGTTGCCAATACTTGAACTGAGGAAATTCTATCTCTTACAATCAGATAAAAACCAGTCTGACAGCCCATAGGCCCGAAATATACGACCGAATCGGCAATTTCTGAATTTCTGAAAAATGTAGCAAGCATATGCTCGGTCGTGTGAATGGCGCTGTTATCCAGAATGATGCCGGTATTGGGACGGCAAAATCTCAAATCGTATGTAACGCAGTCGCCGTCAATGCGCGAAATATAAATTCCTTCTTTTAATTTTGTATGATCTACAAGAAAACTTTGGATGGTGTTCATTTTAATAATCTCCATTCCGCCGCTTGAAAACGGCAAAACTTAGCATAATCTCTGAATCAGAACTTATGCTAACTCTTTTAATAAATTAAAAACAATCTCAATGGAATTTTTCGCCGCCAATTCCGCAAATGCCGGGAAATCCATCGTGCTGCTCCCGTCAGCATTATCCGAAATTGCGCGCATAACGCCAAACGGAATCCGGTTCATGGTACATACATGTCCAATACTCGCACCCTCCATCTCCGCGGCAATTGCCCCGAAATGTTCTATAATCTGACGGCGCTGCTTGTCGGATGCGATAAACTGATCTCCGGAGGCAATAACGCCTTTTTTGACGGTGTGTACGGCGGTTTTACAAGCCGCTTCATACAAGCTTTCGGCAAGCTTTTGATCGCAGTCCATGTACACGCGATCTAAACCGGTAATAAATCCCGGTGCATCGCCAAGCGGAGTGGTATCCATATCATGCTCTGCCACACGATCGGCAATTGCAATATCACCGGTGTTCAGCTCCGGGTCAAGTCCCCCGGCAACGCCGATGTTGATAATAGCATCCGGAGCATAGTGCAAAATCATCGTCTGCGCACATACGGCTGCATTGACCTTACCTACGCCGGCTTGCGCAATCACACATTCACACCCGTGAAGTTTTCCTTTATAATACTTGATGGAGCTAATCATCTCAACCTCGGGATGATCCATAGCGGCAGTCAAGCCCTTTACTTCAATTTCCATCGCTCCGATAATTCCTATCAGCATTTTTCTCTCCGTTCCGCTGTCATGCAGCCTGCATTAAATCCCAAAAAAGAGGCAGGTTCATCCAAATCATTTTGAAAAAACATGCCGTAATCTTTTATCTTCTGAATTATTATTTATTGTAGCATACTTTCATGGCGTTGTCAATGCTTTTCAATATTTTCATACACCCTAAACAAACCGCATAGCTATGCCGTTTACAATACGTTACACATAGCATAAAAATCAGGCTTATCGGGAGGAAGTATGCTCTTGTAAAAATTTCCGGTCTGCATCTGTAAGCGATGTCTTTTCCAGCATATCGGGGCGTTTTTTCAAGGTCGTCAAAAGCGCCTGCTCGTGCTTCCATTGTTCAATGTTTGCATGATGACCGGATAGAAGAATTTCCGGAATGGGTTGATCATGCCACACTGCCGGACGCGTGTATTGAGGGTACTCCAGTAACCCGTTATAGTGCGATTCTTTTTTGAATCCGTCCTCAGCACCGAGAACGCCGGGAATCAGCCGCGTTACGGTATCAATCACTGCCATTGCCGGGATTTCTCCGCCGGTCAAAACAAAATCTCCGATTGAAATCTCCATATCCACAATTTCATCCAAAACACGCTGATCAATGCCTTCGTAATGCCCGCAAAGTAAAATAATATGCTCTTGTTCGGAAAGCTCAATTGCAAGCTGCTGATTAAAAACACGTCCCTGCGGCGAGAGATAAACAGTAAGCGGCTTATAGGATAGTCCCTCCGTTACGGAACGGTACGCATTGTATACCGGCGGTGCGGCAATCAACATTCCGCCGCCGCCGCTGTAAGGATAATCATCCACTTGCCGATGCTTATTTTCGGTGAAATCCCGTATATCGACAAAGTTCATTTCAACCAGTCCTTTTTCGCGCGCTCTGCCAATCATGCTATCGCCCAAAACCGCTTCAAACATTGCCGGGAAAAGTGTTAATACATCAAATTTCATTCGTCCAGTCCTTCCATTACGTGTACGGTGATTCTCTTGTTTTCTAAGTCGATTTCGCGTACCACCTCATCAATCACAGGCAATAAAAGATTTTTCTTGCCTTCGCGGCGAACCTCGTAAATGTCGTTGGCGCCGGTATTGAATACATCCGCAAGTACCCCGATTTTTCCGCTTTCATCATATACATCCAAACCGATCAAATCGGCAATATAGTAAACGCCTTCTTCAAGTTCCCAAAGATCTTCACGATTTGCATACAGAACAAGCCCCTTATATTTTTCGGCTTGATTGATGTCATTTAGTTCTTTGAATTTTACGATTAAATTATTTTTCTGATATTTGATTTTGGAAACGGTCAGCTGCTCAATATCGTTTTTTTTGCGAATATACACAACAGGAATTTCCTCAAAATCCTCCGGCATATCCGTCCAGGGAATTACCTTGACATCTCCGCGCAGACCGTGTGTGTTAATAATTTTTCCGACTTCTAAAAATTCCATAGCTTTTGTTCTCCATGCTTTTATAGATTTTAGGTGTTTGTAAAATGCGATTTTTTGAATGAAAATTCATCTGTTTTTCGTTCTATGGAGGCGAGTTCCGCGCAACGTAGCGGATGTTTGAGCCGGAATGGAACGAAAAATAGATGAATTTTCCTGCCGCTACATTTAAATTATTGAGTTTCACAATCACCTGTTTTGTTGTTTTCAGTATATCATAGATTGCCCGAAATTTCAACTGTTTATTTAAAAGCTGCTGCAAGCTGATGGATTCGGTAATTAATAATTGACCTCAGTCGATTTCTGTGATATAATATAGATAATTGTAAAATGCGATTTTTATCGGATTGATTCTATGATAAACTGAATTTTTCGCCTTGAAAGGAATGAACGGAATTTTGAAAAAGTTATGTATCTTTGATTTGGACGGAACGCTTACTAATACAATTACGGCGATCGCGCATTTCGGCAATACCGCGCTTGCGGCAATTCAGCTGCCGCCGATCGAAACCGAGAAATATAAGGTGTTGGTTGGAGATGGAAGAACGGTATTAATTCATGGGATGCTTCGCTATTATGATGTGGATACACCCGAAAACTTTGATAAAGTTTGCCGCGAATATGACCGCTGTTATGAAGCCGATCCTATGTATAAAACGGACGCTTATGAGGGGATTCGGGAGCTTTTGCAGGATCTGAAACGGCACAACATCAAAACTGCCGTATGCTCCAACAAGCCGCATAACGTTGTATGCGATGTGGTAAAGACTGTATTTGGCGATTCGTTTGATGCAGTAAAAGGAATTGAGGACGGCGATAAAACGAAGCCGAATCCGGACAATGCTTTGAAAATTATGAACAGCTTAGGTGCAAAGCGTGAGGAATGTTTATTTATCGGGGACACAAATGTCGATATTTGCACTGCGGTGAATGCTCAGATTGAAAGTATTGGTGTGCTGTGGGGATTCCGTGATGAACAGGAATTGCGGGAGGCAGGTGCAATGCATATTATTCATGCGCCGAGTGAGATACTAAATATTGCACTGAAATAATGCAGGAGATCAGTGGTGCATTATAGGCAAATGGAGGAATATAAAGTCTGAATAAAATCGCCCATAGCACAACTTTTTGCTTGGGGTAGCGAAGCGGCTGAATGGCTCTGACAATTCGGTGAATTGTCAGAGCCATTCAGTGACCGAACCGCAGTGAGAAGTACCGTCGTACAGCACCACTCACTGCAAAGCAGCACTCTGAGCGATTTTCTTTCAGACTTAAGTTTTGTGCCTTACAGCGTGGAAAGGAATGGTTATAAAAATGGAATCAACAAAAGCGTATAAGGCGCTTGAATTTAATAAAATACTGGAGCGGCTTGCCGGATACACGGAGAGTGACGAGGTTCGTCAGCGTATATTGGCACTGGTACCGGTTCGGGATATAGATACTGCGCGGCGGCTTCAGCGCGAAACAACCGAAGCCATGATTACGATTTTAAAGCTTGGCGCACCGCCGGTTTCGCTTTCCGTTTCGTCGGTTACGGGAGCGGTAAAGCGTACGGAAATGGGCGGCTGCTTGCAAGCGTTGGAATTGATGAATATTTCAAGGCTGCTTCATGTGGCTCGCCGTATGAAATTTTATTTGGGCGAAGCGGCGGAGGAATGTACAATACTGCATGAGTTAGGGGACGGAATCATTACGGCAAAGGCGTTGGAGGATAAAATCAATTCCTGTATTTTATCCGAAACGGAAATTGCGGATGACGCATCGCCGGAGCTATCGACAATCCGCCGAAAAATGCGGAATCTGAACGGGCGGATTCGGGAAACACTGAACAGCATGATTCATTCTGCGCATTACAAGAAATTCTTGCAGGATCCGATTGTTACGATGCGTTCCGATCGTTTTGTAATTCCGGTAAAGAGCGAATACAAGGGCGAAGTGAACGGCATTGTGCATGATTCCTCTGCCACCGGCGCAACGCTGTTTATCGAGCCGATGAGTGTTGTACAAAGCAACAATGAGATTCGGGATTTGATAAACAAGGAGCAGTTGGAGATTGAACGGATTCTTGCGGAACTGAGCGCGGAGGTTGCGGAAAATTCTCATACGATTTTTGTGGCACAAAACAGTATTCGTGAACTGGATTTTATTTTCTGCAAGGGCAGGATGTCTTTGGATATGGATGGAAATGAGCCGACGCTGAACACTGAGGGGCGCATTGTTTTGAAAAAAGCGCGGCATCCGCTGATTGATAAAGAGAGAGTAGTTGCCAATGATATTGAGCTGGGAACCGGTTTTGATACGCTTGTTGTAACCGGTCCGAATACCGGCGGAAAAACCGTAACCTTGAAAACGGTAGGTCTGTTTTCTCTGATGGCGGCGTGCGGATTGCATATCAGTGCGTCAGATCATAGCGAAGTTGCGATTTTTGATAATGTTTTTGCAGATATTGGGGATGAGCAATCCATTGAGCAAAGCCTTTCAACCTTTTCCTCACATATGGTCAATATCGTCAGTATTTTAAATAGTATTGACGGCAGCTGTCTGGCGCTTTTTGATGAGTTGGGCGCCGGAACCGATCCTACCGAGGGTGCGGCTTTGGCGGTCGCGGTTCTGGAATATCTGCGCGCTCGTGGCGCACGAACGATTGCGACAACTCACTACAGCGAATTAAAGCTGTTTGCGCTGTCAACGGATGGAGTGGAAAACGCATCCTGTGAATTTGATGTTTCCAGTCTGCGACCGACCTACAAGCTGCATATCGGGGTTCCGGGAAAATCCAATGCGTTTGCGATTTCGCGGCGGTTGGGATTAAATGAAGCGGTTCTTGATCGTGCGAATGATATTTTATCGGATGAGGATATTCGGTTTGAGGATGTCATTACGGATTTGGAACAAAATCGTGCGAAAGCGCGCCGTGAAGCGGATGAGGTTTCGCGTATGAAGCGTGAGCTTACGGACTTGCGCAAGCAGGTTGAAGAGGATCGGATTAAGCTCAAGGAAAATAAATCGCGTATTTTGGACGAGGCACGCCGCGAAGCAAAGATTCTGATTATGGATGCAAAGGAAGAAGCAAATGCTGTTATCCGCGATTTGGAAAAGATGCGTCAGCAAGGGATTTCTGCAGGGGCGGATCTTTCGAACAAGACCGCAAAAGCGCGTGAGAAGCTGAAGAAAAAAGAGGATACGATTGATTCGGCAATGGCGAGAGCAGCGAAACCGAAAAAGACTTATGTCGAACCTCCAAAGGATTTAAAACCCGGTGCATTGGTAAAAATTATTGACATGAATCAAGAAGCGACGGTATTGAATCCACCCGATAAAAACGGTAAGGTTCGCGTCCAGGCAGGAATCATCAAGATGGATGTGCATATCACCAATCTTCGTAAGGTGGATGAAAAGCAAAAGTCCAAGGATCTTGCCAACCAATATGTAAAATCCACGCGCGCATTTGCTTCAAAAACAAAGAATGTTTCCACAGAGGTTGATGTCCGCGGACAAAGCCTTGAAGAAGCATGGGACAATGCAGAGAAATTTCTGGATGATTGTTACCTTGCCGGAATCTCTCCCGTCAGCATTATTCACGGGAAGGGAACAGGGGTTCTGCGCCGCGGAATTCAAGAAAATCTCCGCCGCCATCGCTATGTAAAATCCTTTCGGAACGGCAGATACGGCGAGGGTGAGGACGGCGTAACAATTGTAGAATTAAAGTAGGGGAATGGAGTCAATGGCAAAAAAACAAAAAGCAATTACAACGAATGCAATCCGCATGATTACCGCGGCAAAGCTGCCGCATCAAGTGGTTGAATATGAAACAAACGGTGAAGTCGGCGAAAATTTCGGTGAAGAAATTGCTGAAAAAACCGGAATCCCCAAGGAGCAATCCTTTAAAACGCTTGTGATTCGCGGCGAAAAAAACGGTATTATGGTGGCATGTATTCCGTGCAACCATGAGGTAGATTTGAAAAAATTCGCACGTGCAACCGGCGAGAAAAAAGTTGAAATGATTCATGTCAAGGAGCTTTTGGGACTGACGGGTTACATTCGCGGTTCCGTTTCTCCGATCGGAATGAAGAAGAAATATCCGACTTATTTAAGTGAAACGGCACTGAATTTTGATGAAATTGCAATCTCCGGCGGAATGTGCGGAATTGCAGTAAAAATGAAGCCGTCCGATATTCAGAAAATGACGGATTGTCAATTTATTGATATGATTGTGTAGAAAAAAATGAAAATTCATTTGTTTTGCGTTCTATTGCGGCTCACACATCCGCTACGTTGTGCGGAACTCGCCTCTATAGACCGAAAACAGATGAATTTTCATACGGCTACATCCGAATTATCTATAGATCAAATAAAACAAGGAGTGAAAAGCGATGAATATTTTTAAACCGGCGGATATTTTAATCCCCAATCCGAGTATTGATTTTTCAAAATGGAGTGTTGTGGCATGCGATCAGTATACCTCTCAGCCGGAATACTGGGAACAGGCGGCGCGTCTTGCGGCGGATTCTCCGTCAACGCTTAATATCATCTTTCCGGAGGTTTATTTAAACGATGGTCATGATGAGGAGAGAATCAATTCCATCAACCGAACGATGGAACAATATTTGGCAGACGGAATTTTTGATGAGCTGAAAAACAGTTTTATTTTTGTAGAGCGAACCCAATCTAACGGCAAAATCCGAAAGGGAATCATTGGTTGCCTGGATTTGGAGGAATATGATTTTTCAAAAGGCTCTCAATCCAAAATACGGGCGACAGAGGGGACGATTCTTTCGCGGATTCCGCCGCGGCAAAAAATACGCCGAAATGCGCCCCTGGAGCTGCCGCATATTTTGATGCTGATTGATGACCGTACTGCCAGTGTGATTGAGCCGGTCAGCCGGGCAAAAGGAGATTTGAAAAAGCTCTATGATTTTGATTTGATGCTCGGCGGCGGACACATTGCCGGATGGCTGGTCAATGAGTCCATGCAGAAGCAGATTTGCGATGCTTTGGATGCTTTGGCGGATCCGCAGGCATTTGAAGAAAAATATGGTGTTCAGAATCAAGGGGTTTTACTCTTTGCTGCCGGTGACGGAAATCATTCTCTGGCTACGGCAAAGACCTGTTGGGAGGAATTGAAAAAGACGCTTTCACAGCAGGAACAGGAAAATCACCCGGCGCGGTATGCATTGGTGGAGCTGAATAATATCCATGATGAGGCATTGGAGTTTGAACCCATTCAGCGCGTTGTATTTGGGGTAAATCCCGAAAAGCTGTTAAACGGAATGTTTGATTATTACATCGGCGCGTCCTTTGAACCGAACGGGGGACAGGAAATTCGCTATACATATCAGGGCAAAGAGGGGAGTATTTATATCCAAAATGCGCCCAGTAATCTCCCGGTCGGAACCTTGCAAAAATATCTGGATGTGTATCTGGAAAAGAACGGCGGCGAGGTGGATTATATTCATGGTGACGATGTGGTACGTTCGTTGACGCAAAAGGAAAACACCATCGGCTTTATGGTGGATCGGATGGAGAAAAACGATTTATTCACAACCGTTATTAAGGATGGCGCACTGCCGCGGAAAACGTTTTCTATGGGAGAAGCACAGGATAAACGGTTTTATCTGGAATGTAAAAGGATTCGGTAACGAAAAATTATTAAAAACTATTGCAAAAATTCGGGAAATAGGATATAATAAATAAATGAGATACTTTATACCGCTATAATGCGGAGGAATGGAGAATTAGATGGAAGGAAATGTATTTGACGTCCTGAAAGAGCGCGGACTTTTGGCGCAAACGACACACGAGGATGAAATCAGAGAATTATTAGGGAAGGAAAAAGTAACATTTTATATAGGCTTTGACCCCACGGCAGACAGTCTGCATGTAGGTCATTTTCTGCAAATGGTGGTTATGCGGCATATGCAGATGTACGGACACCGTCCGATTGCTTTAGTCGGCGGCGGAACCGGACATGTCGGAGATCCGTCGGGAAGAACGGATATGCGGCAGATGATGACGGAGGAAACAATCAATCATAACTGCGAATGTTTTAAAAAGCAGCTTTCAAAGGTTATTGATTTCTCGGATGGCAAAGCGATTATGGTGAACAACGCGGATTGGTTGCTGGACTTAAATTATATTGAGTTTTTACGCGAAATCGGTTCTTGCTTCTCCGTGAATAAGATGCTGACAGCGGAGTGCTTTAAGCAGAGATTGGAAAAGGGGCTTTCGTTCTTAGAATTTAACTACATGCTCATGCAAAGCTACGACTTTTTGATGTTGAACCGTAATTACGGCTGTAAAATAGAGCTGGGCGGCGACGATCAGTGGAGCAATATTCTGGGTGGTATTGAGCTGTGCAGAAGAAAGGATCAGAAGCAGGTTTACGGCATGACGTTTACGCTTTTGACAAACAGCGAGGGAAAGAAAATGGGAAAAACCCAGTCCGGCGCCGTATGGCTGGATCCGGAAAAGACCTCGCCGTATGATTTCTATCAATATTGGGTGAATGTCGGTGACGATGATGTTATTAAGTGTCTGAAGCTTTTGACTTTCGTTCCGATGGATCAGATTCGTGAGATGGAAAAGTGGGAAGGTCAGGAATTGAATGCGGCGAAGAGATTGCTGGCATATGAAGTAACCAAGCTGGTTCATGGTGAGGAAGAAGCAGAAAAGTGCAAAAAGACCGCAGAGGAAGTCTTTGCAAACGGCGGTGTGAGTGCCGATATGCCGACAACGGTTATTCCGGAGGTTGTAGGTATGGGCGTATTGGATATGCTTGTTCAGACGGGCTTGTTGGCATCCAAAGGTGAAGCAAGACGATTGGTTCAGCAAAACGGACTTTCCATTAACGATCAGAAATATACCGATCCGCAGGGCGTTGTTACAGAGGATATGCTGACGGAAAACGGAATGATTATCAAAAAAGGTAAGAAAGTATTCCACAGAGTGGTAACGGAATAAAAAATATGAATGAGGGGTCGATGCATAATTCATTTAGAGTCATCCCCAAATTTTGTGTAAAGTCTTTACGAAGCCTCTAAAATGATGTATAATAAAAATATCATTTTGGAGGTTTTTAATTATGAAAGATATTAAGGCTTTAATGGCGGATTTGACGGCAATTTTATGCTAAATTATAACTAAAAAAGGGCTGAAAGCCAAAATCCGGCTCTCAGCCCACAAAAAACTACTTAGATTATATTATCATTTTGAAGTAAATTTTGAGGTTTACATAAAATGAGGGATTGCCCCACCGAGTGTCATACAAAACCTTTCAAGTTCTGTAAGAACACTCGGTATGGTGCACCTGAAAGGACTTGTTTTTACAATTTTCAACCCTTTTCATACATTCACAATTTTTCATAAAATCGCATATTAGTGCGGCTTAGAGCGTGTTTTTGCTTTATATCACTTTCATTGGTTTTTGCACGAATTTTGTTCAAACATGTAAAAATTGGAAATGTCAATAAAAGTGCAGTCGAAATTTACCCCAAATTTCTGAAACTAC
>CAUGRT010000011.1 GCA_959602045.1 uncultured Clostridia bacterium
AGTGAACTCCTTTTTGTCAAACCTCATTTTTGTTACTTAACAGGAATGCTCCTCAAATATCCTTGAATATCGTTTTTGAATCATATTTGAAGCAATCAGCCATAAGCTGAACTCCAAGTATAAATCCCATTTTAAAGTTCTCTGTTCCGGTACAAGCAATTACTTCATCACTTGCATTTACCAACTCATTGAATAACTTCAGGTTGTCCCCTTCCAAAGTCTCTGTAAGCTTATCTTCATTTTTACAGAATCGCTCTAAAGCCTTTGCATATTGAGTGTCTCTGTTAAACCGCTTTTCGTTCGGGTTGATATTTCCGTAATATAATTCTTCTATAAAATTCATATTCACCTCTCCATATCTTTAAATTGTTGTTTATTAGCATTTTGTGCTTGTTGTTCAAGCTGAACAACATAATTTTGATGTTCTTGAATACGCTCGGAATCTTCAAAAATGTTCTTGCAAGTTCTTACATCCTTTCTCAACTCACGAAGCTCCTTGTTGATTTTCTCAATTTCAGGTTTTGCATCAGGCTTATTATACAACCTACTTCGATTTAGCGTTAGTTCCTTAATTTTACTTTCTGCACTTTCCTTAAATACGTTTAGCTGCTCGATTGTTTCAATATCATTGTCCATCAGGAAATGAAACTGCTTTTGATAACGGTCAAATTTTATAAGTTCCTCACGCATATAGAACGATATTCTCTGCGGTGTTTCCTTTTTGCGTATTTTGCCGAACAGATATAAGTAGTGATAATACAGCGCTTTGAACCCTTTGAGTTTTATCGGCTCATACTTTTTAAGCCAATCATTGTGGTCAATTTTTGAAGCGTCAAAATTTCTTATACCATTCCTTCCCATCCTTATTCGTTCAGAAATAGCTTCTTCAGTATACTCAGGTCCGAGTTTGTCTAATCTTACTTGCTTTGTTCCATAAGGCGGTATAAAAGAGGTATATTCATATTGCGGTCTTCTTCTGCATATTACATAACCACGCTTTGCCAATATCTCCCAAAACTGTTTCATAGTATAAGAGCATTTTATAACCTCATCAAGTTCTTCTTTGATTTGTCCTCTTATAGTAGGTCTGCCTTCCTGCTCAGCTTTCCATTCGGCATAGCTTTTACCCTTGCCGGGATTTTCTATTACCGATAAACCATATTCCGCACAAATCTTGTCAGACTCTGCTCTCATAATCCAATATGCCTTACTTCCACCTCTGAACTTATAACCATCCGTAAATGATACCGAGTTCAGACAGAAATGATTATGTAAATGGTCTTTATCAAGATGAGTTGTAACCAAAACCTGAAATCTATCTCCCCATAATCGTCTTGCAAGTTCTATTCCGATTTGATGTGCTTGGTCGGGAGTAACCTCGCCGGGCAAAAAACTCTGATAGCCGTGATAAGCCAATATTTTATCCATCTTGCCGTATTGCTGCTTCGTCATCACCATTTGGTCACGAGCAATGTCAGGGGATACATTGATCCCCGTGACATATAATCTTTCCTCCGTCTTGCTTGGGTTTTCCGTGTAGTCGATAACATCCTGCAGAGCCTGAAGCTCTGTATCGGTATAATATTTACTACCATCCGTCTTCTCAGGATTCTGAACATAATTGATGACATAGTCAAGCCTACCGCTTATAGACCATATTCTTGTAGTAGCCATTTGCCATCCCTCCTTTCGGGAGTCAATGCAGCCTTGCCAATTTCTATAATAAACCCATTAAGCTTATGTGCGTTTTCCTCATAGGCTTTTACATTTATAAAGCCTTTGGAATTTGCCACCTTTGCAATTTGATTCAAGCTGTTTCCGATAGCATTAAGCTCTCGTGTCATACTATAAAAATCTACCGTAGGTTTTTCTTTAGGAGTAGTTCCCGAAATCAACATTCTTAAATATACCTCTCTCGGCACTCCTACTTTCTCTGCCGAAGTTTTTAATTTTTCATACTCTTTATCGCTTAATCTAAGCGTAATTCTATTTCCTCTTGTTCTCATAAGCATTCTCCTTTTTATGTCAGGGTATTAGGGGCAACGCCACTAAAATGGAGAATTTGGACATCCAAATGCTATGCTTGTTAGAACATTAAGTTCCTACTTTTATACATAAATCAGTTCGTGATTTATAACCTCTTCCGCACATGCTTTTGCGTTATTCATATGTCCAACCCATTCCATTTGGTGCGCCTCCTTGTCGGGAGCAGTTTGCTCCGCCGCTTTTATAAATTGGTTTAAAATTTCCTGTGCATGCACATCAATTTCATGCAGATGTTCATTCAAGTTTCCGGTTATCATAAGATTGCTGTAGAAGCATTTTCTTTCGCTTTTAATATGCTGCAATCTCATTCTGCCATATTTGCCAATTTCATATTGATTTTGAGGTACAGACAAATTGGGAATATAATAATCTCCGCATCGAACATACTCAATTCCATTTTCAATAAATTTTTCTTTCATGGTTCAATCCTCTCATTCTTAGTAATTTTACGGGAATGTGCCACATTCCCGTTTGTGTAGTTAGGGTAAAATTAAAATCTGAAATCTTCGTGCATACCAACCGCATCGAGATATTTAAGCCTTGCTTCTTGCCTTTCAGCTTCGGTTTCGGCAGTTTTATATTTGGTGTAATAACCGCGCTTTGAGATAGCATCAAGCTTTTTATCAATTCCCTTTTTTATATCGTGATAAAACTCGCTTATATCGTCATCATCAAAGCCAAGTTCATCACTAAAGAAGTATTTAACCATCTGAACAAACAAATCTTGCTCTATTTGAATTTTCTTCATATCCTATCACATCCTTTCAAGGTGGCAAGGTGCCCCTTTTATAAGAACAGGGCATCTTGCCATCTTAATTTTTAATTAAGACTCCAATACCATTGGTTATTTACTCGTTTTGACTTTACGCCCAATTCCTCTTTGGCATTTCGCAATGTCTTTTCAGATATCCCCTTTTGCTTTGCAAGCTCCATTAGTTCTGTCTGTGCCGTTTGACCGTCAGCAAGAGTGTTTTCAAGGAACTCTATTGCAGCTTGTTTCTTTGCTCCTTTTGCAGTTCCCGAAAGTAAATCATCTGCCGTAACATCATATTCGCCTATCCACTCAAAGCCGTTTTCTTCACTCAACCTAAAAGCAATAGATTTTGCTTCGGGTGCGAGTGAACTTTTAGTTTGACATACAACTCTGATTTCAGGTTCATCCTTAATTCTGCCGACAATTAACACACTTCTTGCTGCTGCCTGAAAATCAATAGAACCTAACCCTCTGTATGCTGATTTTCCCACGCTGCATTTGTTCATATGACCTATGAGAATTATTGCACACTTATACTTTTCAGCAAGTTCAGCAATATGTTTCATAACAGGTCTGATTTCATTAGCTCTGTGCATATCAACATCAGCACCCAAAAATCCCTGAATTGGATCCAAAACAACAAGTTTTGCATTTGTTTCAATAATAGCCTGTTCAAGCCTTACATCACGCATTGTAAGCGGCGTATCTTTGTCATCAATTACAAGCACCTTTGAACAGTCTGCATCAGCTGACAGTAATCGTGGTTTTATTGTATCTGCCAAGCCATCTTCAGCCGTTTGATAAATAACATTTATCGGCTCTTTTGCCTCTTCATTTACAATGCTTTCGCCTTTGGTAAGTCTTGCTATAATCTGAAGTACGAGAGTTGTTTTACCTTCTCCGGGATCACCCTGAATTATAGTTATCTTTCCATACGGAATGAACGGATAAATCAGCCATTTTACTTCTTCGACTTCTACATCTTCCATATTTATCAGTTTCAAATCCGACAATTTTCATCACCTCCTATTGCAAATTAGCCGGAGGTGTGGTAAAATATCCTTGTTGTGAGGGTGTTTTACCACACTTTCCGAGTCCTTTTGTATTTCCCGATACATTAGGACTTTTCTTTTTCTGCCAATCCATTGTAGGTTTGGACTGTAATTTGAATTTTGTCGAGCAAGTCACTGTCAATATTCGCACTGTTTTCTATTCGCCTTAGCTCTGTCAAAATATCTGCCATTTGATTTCTTAAAGCCTTGTAAACTCTTGTGTTTGGCTGAACTATTACATCACGCTCCGACAATCGTTTAATTATGTAGTCCTGCTTTGTAAGTCCTGACAGCTTTACTCTGACATTCAAATCATCTCGTTCCTGCGGTGACATTCTAAAAGATATTATCACATTGCGCCACCGACCTTTGTTGTCAAGTGTTTTATCCATTTAGCAACCACTTCTTTCAATGTTTAATTTATCAGCCATTTCCGTCTGTTCACTTGGGAACATATGAGCATATCTATAAGTTATATCAATACTTTCATGTCCCACACGCTTAGCTATTGCTACAGCAGTGAATCCCATATTGATAAGCAAGCTGACATGTGAATGCCTCAATTGGTGCAGAGTTAACTTTTTAACTCCCGCCGCCTCCGAGCCTCGTTTCATTTCATGATGCAGGAAACTTTTTGTAAAATAAAAGATTCTGTCATTTTCTCCGATTCCATATAACATACCGATATAGTCTTTGATTTCTTCTTTCAAGAAATCCGGCATTGTTATTGTGCGGATACTGCACGGTGTTTTCGGGTCTGTGATAATATCCTCACCCTCAAGCCGTTGATATGATTTATTAACCCTGAGAGTTGATTTTTCAAAATCAAAATCTGCGGGTGTAAGTGCCAGCAACTCACCGACTCTTAATCCACACCAATATAAAATCTCAAAAGCATAAAATGCCTGCGGCTTATCCATCATCTCATCTGCAAATTTAAGATATTCCTCCTTTGTCCATATAATCATTTCTTTCGTCTGTTCTTTACCCATATTCCCGGCTTTTCTTGCCGGATTTTTGGGTAAATTATAGAAATTACAAGCGTGATTAAAAATAGCACTTATCTGATTATGTATGGTCTTGAGATAACTCGGTGAGTGCGGCTCACCGTTTGCATCTCGCTCTGCCATAATCGTATTCTGCCACGCGATAATATCCGTAGCTTTAATTTCAGACATTTTTCTGTCTTTAAAATACGGAAGTATCTTGTTTTCAATGATATGCGATTTTGTGAAAAAAGTATTTTTCTTAATTCTCGTTTTTCGGTCTTCATAATATAGATTTAAAAATGAACCGAATGTCATATCAAGATTTGAGCTTTTTATTTGTAAAAACTCACGCTCCCACGCCTGTGCTTCCCGCTTGGTTTCAAAACCTCGCTTCATCTTTTGTTTTCTTGCACCATCCCAATTATCATATCGGCATGATACATACCATTTTCCCGTCTTTTTGTCCTTATGCACCGACATTGTTAAACACTCCTTCCGAACCGTAAAATTTTTCCTCAAAGTATCTTCTGCTCACTCTGCCGGCAACTGTTATGAAGCCTTTTGCTTCCAGTTCTTTATTCAGAAGGCGTACAACTTTGTAAGCATAAGATATTGAGACACCCAAAGCTTCTGCAACCTCATCGGCAGAAATCATCAACTGTTTGTTCATAGATATTTCCTCCTTTCCTAGAAATTTATACAGTTCATTTACGAACTGTATATTTGTATTATATCAGTTCATTTACGAACTGTCAATACCTTTTGTTTGTGTTCACAGAAAATTCACATTTTTTATATTTTTCACAAAATTATAAAAAACTATTTCATTTTTGAACGGTTTGTGTTATACTGTATGTAAAGATTATTTTTGATAACAGATATTTGGAGGTACATCACTATGGAAGTAGGGAAAAAGATTAAGCGGTTCCGCACGGCTTTTGGCCTATCTCAAAAAGAGCTTGCACAAAAATCCGGTTTAAGCGAGCCGGCAATCCGTAATTATGAGCTCGGAAACCGTACACCGTCCGAAAAGCAGCTTGAGAAAATTGCCGGTGCTTTAGGTGTAAGCATTTATGCCATTTCCAATCCTAATTTAGAAAACTACGATGCCGTTTTACACGCACTTTTCTATTTGGAGGATGAATACAGCTTTATTCCTAAAGAAATTGACGGACAAGTGTACCTTGCCGTAGAAAATAAAAACGCTGCTACAAGAACCGTAAGCAAAATGCTCAGTTCATGGAACAGCGAATTTGAAAAACTTAAATCAGGTGAAATAAATAAGGAAGAATATGACATGTGGCGCTATAGCTATCCTCTTATTAAAGCTGAACGCCTACATGAAGAATTTAAGAAACTGAAAAACAATACTGAAAAATAACAACTGTTATCATTCTGTTATCAATTTCAAAATAAAATCCCCGAAAACCGCATTACAACGCAGTTTTCGGGGTATTGTTTATTATTCCCACTCGCTCCTGATAAAGAAATCTTAAACAATTCTGTTTAGAGATTTTATCACGAGGTATTGTAGTTATCTGTATTATCCACAACCTATGGACTATCCGATTTTTTGTTGCCATATTGTTGCCATTGGACAGTTCATATTATACATCAAAGCCACAATAAAATCAATGCTTTTGCAAAAATTAGTTATATAAATTTTGCCTACATAATTTTTAACTTAGTATGTGGAACAATAGCTGTGCGAAATCGCCCTTTATATACGGTTTTCAAAAACCAAAATTTACAAGGTAAGGATTTTATATTTCCACCCTCAAAAATAGGTTTCTATCGTTCTACTTTTGTCACGCAATAGAGGTTAAAAACGCTCATTTTATGCGGTTAAAATATGCAAAAAACATAAAGGTAATGGTTTTATATTCAAAGCCTCAAAAATGAGCTTCTATTGCGTTACACAGTATGCAAATAAAATCGTGATACCTTTTACTCATTAAGCAAATTGTACCACGATTTTTTCGGTTACATATTTACAACTTTGGTTGCGATTTTTTCTCTGAATGAAATATCGTGTTCGACAAATATCAGCGTTGGCTTATACTCCAAAATCACATTTTCGATTTGTATTCTCGAAAAAATATCAATAAAGTTTAACGGTTCGTCCCATATATACAAATGTGCCTTTTCACATAAACTTTTTGCAATCAAGACTTTCTTTTTCTGTCCGTTGCTGAAATCGGATATATCCTTGTCAAACTGTTCCCTTGAAAAGTCGAGTTTCCTCAAAATTGCTTTGAGTAAGCTTTCATCAATTCCGTTGTTTTTTGCAAACACTGAAAGGTTGCCCTGTAATGTATCGGTGTTTTGCGAAACATAGGAAAATTTAAGCCCATTGCCTATACACACATCACCTGTGTATTTGATTTTTTCACCACATAGCAGTTTCAAAACACTTGATTTTCCGCAACCGTTTTTTCCGCATAAAGCAATCCTATCACCATTTTTAATTTCAAAACTGATATTTTCACAAATTTTATTATTATCATAGTATAAAGAAAGATTGCTTACATCTGCCAGCCTATCTTTTGTATAGATTGCAGGAGCTAACGCAAGTGCTTCGTATTCCTCTATGTTGTGTAACAATTTTGACTTTTCCGAAATAGCTTTTTCTTGTCTTGCTTCAATGCTTTTTGAGCGTTTCATTGCTTTAGCAGCCTTATGACCTACATAACCCTTATCTAATTTTAAGCCGGAATTGTTAGTATTGTATTTGCTCATTTCTGCCATATCAGACCACGATGCACTACGCTTTGCCGCCTGTGATAGTTTTGAAATTTCTTTTTGTAATTTTTTGTTTTCATTCATTTCAAAATTATCTTGCAGGGTTTTGTTTTCAAACCAAGTAGAAAAATTGCCTTTTCGTACTTCTATATTTGTTTTATTTACAGATAAAATATGGTCTGTGCAAGTATCGAGCAATTTTCTGTCATGCGAAACTAATATAAACCCCTTTTTTCTGCATAGATAATCGCCTACAATTTTTCTCGCATTTTCGTCTAAATGATTTGTAGGCTCATCTATAAGCAAGAAGCTGTTTGAAACAAGAAATAGTGCTGCAAGTAAAACCTTCGTCTGCTCTCCGTTTGATAGTGTGAAAAAAGGTCTGTATAAAACATCAAAATCAACTTCGAGCAAAGATATTTCACGCATAAATTCCCAATCCTCGCAATTAGGGCAAATATCATAGAAAATTTCTATTGTGTTTTTGGTTTTATCCTCAACTTCATACGGGAAATATTCAAAGCTAACAGATGCAGTTATATTTCCGCTATATTTGTATTTACCCAACAGAATATTCAGAAATGTGGTTTTACCTCTGCCGTTTCTGCCAACAAAACCTAATTTCCAATCTGTATCAATCTGAAAACTTGTGTTTTCAAATACATTCTCATAACTTCCGTCATAAGCAAAAGTTAAATCTTTTACATTTATTAAAGACATTATTATCACTCCTCTAAAACTGTATTTCCAAATGTTTTGAGTTGATATTACCGGCAGTAATGATACTTCAAGCAACCACTGCCAAAACAAATCAACCTTGCTTGAAGATAAATATGTGTAATAGATATTTTATCGTTCATTAAAACACCTCCCAATGCAAAAGAAAAGAGCCATAAGAAAGCATTTTCCTATGACTCAAATAAACAGTATAATATTATTTATACAGCGGAGTTATAGATATAGCTTTCCTGCTTTCACGAAAACAAAATAACGGCTCTTTAGCCCTATAATGTTAAACATAAATTAGCAAGAAAAGTTAATCATTTGTCCGCCTCCAAATCTTTTCTTAAATTATACTACATATTACTCCAAAAATCAATAGTTAGAATATATAAATTTTATAATGTTTTGTCATTTTTATTATGCTAACCACCCACACAGGAATGTGGCACATTCCTGTACCAGTGATTAAAGGGATATTTTATCTTTCAATTTCCTTGCTGCTTTTACTTCTGTTTTTGCCAAGCCTTGTTATTTCTTTCAGCCATTGGTTTATTGTTTCTTTGCCGAAATGATTTCGTATTCTGTCAAAATCTCTGACCTTAACCTCTGCTTTTGATAGTGCCATATTTTTATACCACAGCCGATTTTCAAGCTCTTTATTTTTCTGTTCTAACGGTCTGATTTTTGCTTCTGCCTGTTCAGCAAGTTTTTCCGCCCTATAACACCGCCTTGCAAGGTTTTCAATTATTTTCATAATACGCTTTATGAACGGCTCTATAAATTTTGTTTTATATGTCTTTGCCGTCATCAATGACGGAGGCTCCGGTATATCAAAATCGTCATTGTTTTTGATTTTTTGTACTGTAAGATGTGCATATTCTTCTGCCTGCTTATATGCTGACATTGTTTGCAACAAGTCTTTCTTTTGTTCTTGCAGATTTTCGACTTCCTCTATGAGCTTATCTCTCTTAAATTCGCTAACGGATTTATGCTTTTCGTGAGTTCCTTTCTGCTCCCATTCAATGCCGTGTGTAAGCATTATTTTTGATAAAACTTCCTTTTCGGAATCACGCCATTGATTAAGCTCCGTATCACTCCGACCTGTTCCGCTAAACCCTTGCTGCTTTAATGCACCTTTCATTGATACCCTTGTGTCAAGTCCTCGTTTGCTGTCCGTAGTGAACGGAACAAAATCAATATGTAAATGCGGTGTTGCTTCATCCATATGTAAGTGAGCAGAGAATACATATAGGTTTGGATTTCTTTCTTGAAAGCCTTTCATATAGTCGTCAAGGATTTTCTTTGCAAGTTGTCCGTTTTCCGTTTCAGCACCCATATTATCCTTATCGCCGATTTGAATTATTATCTCCGTAAAAGGTTTTTCCTGTTTGCTCTCTTGACTTATCTTTTTATAATAATTTTTGATAATTCTATCCGAGCGAGTTTGTTTTGCATTGTATCTTTTTACGGCATCATCAAATAATTTATGATATACTGTTCTGATGTTTTCATTGCAGTACACAACATTATTTTTTGTCCGTTCCTTGTCAACATTTTGTGCCGTAAATTTTCGGTCATTATGATTAACCGAGCCTTTACCTGTCATTATGGATATTGTTCTTTGCATATTCATTTTCACCTCAATTCTGTTAGAGTGGGTACTCTTTTATAGTAATTTTTCTTTTGTTACTTTTGTCAAAAGTAACGCAAATGCACTTTTGTCAGCAGAGCCAACAAAAATGCGGCAATCTACGATTGTTTGCGCTCTTGCAGAGGGCTTGTTCGGCTACCGCCGAAGTGTGTGCTGCTTGTGGCTACACACACCGCAAACGGCAGATATTTTTCAACAAAAATTCCGCCGTCTGCAATGGTGGAGAACGCTCAAAATTTTCTCGTTCTCACCTATCTGCAATCCGTCACTTTCGTTCCTTAATTGCCTACACGGGAATGTGGCACATTCCCGTAAATATCTCTTAAAGAGGAATCACCACCTGAAGCTCTCAGGTACACCTCTTTCATCGAGATATTTTTTGCGTGCTTCCTCACGCTCCTGCTCTGTGGGAGCAGTTTTATATGTGGTGTAATACTCACGCATTACCATTAAATTTAATTTGTTTTCAAGCTCATTTTTTATATCTTCCTCAAGCTCATACATTTCTGCAAAATGATAGCGAATCAGATTTAGAAAAAGCTCTCTTGAAATTTGTACTTTCTTCATATCCTATCCAATCCTTTCCTATCCAAAAATCCGTGTCGGTCTGTGACGGTGGTGACGGTGTTTTTAGTACCGCCACCACTATCAAAATCATCGACACGACCGACGCACACCGTCACGCAAAATTCAATTTTCTATAAGTGAAAATTTCACTCTGCGACCTGCGTGATACCTGCCATACTCATATCGTATGCCGTACTCATTGAGTAACCGCCCTGCGTTTACATTGAGCTTTAATGTCAAAACATTTGCAGCCATATCAACCTGTAATTTTTCTTCAAGCTCGGTAGGACTTCCCGACCATTGCGGATTGTTGGAGGTTATAAACTTTGCAACCGCTTCCAATATCGGCTCTGGTGGTTCTTTCCATAACTCCGTTTCTAACCTTTCCAAATCCCACAACAGCTTTTCCGTATCTCTTACAAGATACAGCTTTTGGTCTTGCTGATCCCTGCCGGATATTTCAAGAACCGCATTGTTTGAAGTGCGTTTTTCCTTTTGTAGCATAAACGCTCCGTCTGCTGCTCCGAGCAATCCGTTTGTGCCTGAAATCATATCAAATTTATCGTCTGCCTGCTGCTTTCTTGTGTGATGAACAAGGAGCAGACAAACACCGAAATTATCAGCAAATTTTTTCAGCCTTGTTATGACCTCGTAATCATTGGAATAGCTATACTTATCACCGCCGAACTCTCTGACCTTTTGCAAGGTGTCAATGATAATCAGCTTTGTGTTAGTATGCTCATTTACAAATCTGTTAAGCTGTTCATCAAGTCCGTTTCCAAGCTGACCTGCATTTACGGCTATAAACAAATCGTCTGTGCTTTCATCACCGAACATTCGATAAAAACGCTCCTGCAATCTTCGGTAATCATCTTCAAGAGCAAGATATAAAACCGTGCCTTGTTTGACATCAAATCCCCATAGGCTTTTACCCGTGCTTATGTGGTATGCAAACTGCGCCATTAAGAAGCTCTTTCCAAGTTTAGGTGCTCCTACAAAAAGATATGTTCCCGGATAGAGCAAGCCGTCAATAATCGGCGGCCTGCTCCTGTAAACTGTGTCATAAAGTTTATCCATAGAAACTGTTTTCAAATATGACGGCTCCAAACTTCTTTGAAATTCTTCTTGCATTTCTTGAAAAATATCATCAGAAGCATTGCAATTTTCGTCATAATCGGTTATAATAGTGTTGGTTTTAATACTATTTGACTGTTCTTCATCTGCGCCAACAGATGTAATCGGAGCAGTCATTTCTTTTTTTGTGTTCATTACTCGTCCTCCTTTAAGCCTTGCAGAGTTAAGGTAATCAACTGAATTGTTTGCAGTAATTCCTCTGTCACATTCTCGTTTTCGATACGCTTTAACTCGGTTAATACATTCTGCAATTCATCTTTGAGTGCCTTATATACTCTCGGATTTCCCACTACAACAATGTCCTGACCTAAACATCTGCGGTAGCAATATTCTTGTTTCGGTAGTCCCGATAACTTTACTGCCTTGTTTATTAGTTCGTTTTCTTCGGCAGAAACCCGAAACCCTACTGTGATATTTCTCCATCGTTTGTGGCTGTCTAAATTTTTAGCTGACATTTTCTTCATCTCCTTTTCTGATTGTGCTTAATTTATCTGCCATTTCCGTTTGTGTTGTCGGAAACAGATGTGCATATCGGTATGTTATATCAATGCTTTCGTGTCCTACTCGGTCAGCAATGGCAACCGCTGAAAATCCCATTTCTATTAAAAGGGAAATATGCGAATGACGAATATCGTGTATCCTTATGCGTTTAACCCCTGCTGCCTTTGCTCCCCTTGTCATTTCGTGATGAAGATAACTTTTTGTTATTTCAAACATTCTTTCATCAGGCTTGATGTGGTAAAGCTGTTTGATATAATCTTGTATTTCTTCACCGAGAAAATCGGGCATTTTGACAACTCGATTGCTCTTTGGTGTTTTCGGGTCTGTTATCACATCTCGTCTGTCAAAACGCTGATATGATTTTGTAATTGCAACCGTACATTTTTCAAAATCGAAGTCTGACGGTGTTAATGCCAATAACTCACCCTCACGAATACCGCACCAATATAACATCTCAAAGGCATAATATGAAACAGGCTTATCCATAACCGCCTCTGCAAACTTTTTATATTCCTCTTGTGTCCAAAACTGCATTTCTTTGTTCTTTTCCTTACCCATATTACCGACTTTTGCTGCCGGATTTGAAGATAATCCGTAAAACCTTACTGCGTGATTGAAAATTGCACTTAATTGATTGTGAAGCGTTTTAAGATATACAGGGGAATATTTTTTGTTATCGCTCTTAACGGAATTTATCATTTCGTTTTGCCAAGCAATAATATCCTTTGGCTCAATTTCACACATCTTTCTGTTCTTGAAATATGGTAAAATCTTTGTTCGCATTATATGCTCCTTTGTGTGCCAAGTGTTTTCTTTAATACGGCTTTTCATATCTTCCGTATATGTATCAACGAAGCTCGCAAAGGTCATATCCAAATCAGCCTTTGTTTTATTAAGCTGCTCCCGTTCCCAAGCCTGTGCTTCTCGCTTTGTAGCAAAGCCACGCTTTTGTGATTGCCTGCGTTCACCTTTCCAATCGGTGTAGCGATATATAACTCGCCAAGTATTTGTTTTTTCTTCCTTGTAAACTGCCATATTTTACTCATTCCTTTCATCATATTTATCTGTGCCATAGCACGCTTTTTCTAAAAAATATCTTCTGTTGATACGCCCTGAAACCACCAAAAAGCCTTTTTCCTTTAACTCTGCGTTAAGGCTTCTGACAATTTTATATGCGTATGATTTTGATACGCCGAGAATTTCGGCAACATCTTCTACTTTAAGAAAAGTGTTATTTGCCATATTTTTCACCTCCTTGTGCGATAAATTAAACTTATATGTTTAAGCCCAATATCATTATACTAAACATTTTTGTTTATGTCAAGTGGTTTTTGAAAAAATATTAAACTTTTTTGTTTATATTATCTTGACAAACACTAAACATATATGTTATACTACCTATAAGAAATTAAAAAGGAGCAGTAAATTATGGCAATAGGTGAAAGAATACGCTTTTTACGCAATCTTAAAGGTATGACACAAAAATGGTTAGGTATGGCAGTCGGCTTTGATGAAAAGACTGCTGATATTCGTATGGCACAATATGAATCGGGCACAAGAACACCGAAAGAGAATTTAACAAATGACCTTGCCAAAGTGTTAGAAGTTTCTCCTGCTGCCTTAAATGTTCCCAACATTGACAGCTATGTTGGCTTAATGCACACTCTCTTTGCATTGGAAGATATATACGGCGTAAAAATTGAAGAAACAGACGGAGATGTTTGTTTGCGTGTTGATACATCAAAAGGCAACTCTGCCGCTAATCTTCATAAAATGCTTTTTGCTTGGCTTGAAACCGCCAAAAAGTTTTATGACGGCAATATCACCAAAGAAGAATATGACGAATGGCGTTATCATTACCCCGAATTTGATACAACACAAAAATGGGTTAAAGTTCCGTCACAACAAATCAGCGATATTTTCACCGAAGCAAAAAAATCTTCTAAAAGCAAATAATCTGTGTCATTTTCAATAAATTAAAAATGACAAGACAAAAAGAGCTAACCGATTTTACAAAAAATCAGTTAGCTCTTAATTATTATGAATAATACAGATGTTGCCAAATCGTTGCCAAAACACCTTTTAATTTTCGAAAAACCCAGTATTTATGCGGTGTTCAGCCGTTTCGTACATCATTCCCACTCAATCGTAGCCGGTGGCTTACTTGTGATGTCATACACAATCCTGTTCACATGCTTCACTTCATTTATAATTCTGTTGGACACCGTTTCCAATACCTCAAACGGAATCCTTGCCCAATCGGCTGTCATGAAATCATTTGTTGTTACGGCTCTTAGCGCAATGGTGTAGTCGTAGGTTCGCTCATCACCCATGACGCCCACACTGCGCATGTCGGTGATAACCGCAAAGTACTGGTTAATATTGCGATCCAATCCCGCATTCGCAATCTCCTCACGGAAAACCGCATCCGCTTCACGCAAAATATCCAAACGCTCCGGCGTAATCTCTCCAATGACACGTACCGCTAATCCCGGGCCCGGGAACGGCTGACGCCATACAAGGTATTCCGGAATCCCTAACTCAATCCCTAATTGACGAACTTCATCCTTGAATAAATCCCGCAACGGCTCCACGATCTCTTCAAAATCCACATGCTCCGGTAGTCCGCCGACATTATGATGGCTCTTGATTACCGCCGCATCCCCGGCACCGCTCTCAATAACATCCGGATAAATCGTTCCCTGAACCAGAAAATCTACCTTGCCAATTTTCTTCGCTTCTGCTTCAAAAACTCGGATAAACTCCTCACCGATAATCTTTCGCTTCTTCTCTGGCTCGGTAACGCCGGCAAGCTTACCTAAAAACAAATCCTGCGCATTGACGCGAATCATGTTAATATCGAATTGCTTCTTGAAAATCTCCTCAACCTCATCGCCCTCATTCTTGCGCAGTAATCCGTTGTCTACAAAAATACATGTAAGCTGCTTTCCGACTGCCTGATGCAGCATTACGGCTGCAACCGATGAATCCACTCCGCCCGAAAGCGCACAAAGTACCTTCTTATCTCCGATTTTTTCTTTCAATGCCGCAATGGAACGCTTCGCAAAATCACTCATTTTCCAGTCGCCCGTGCAGCCGCAAATATTATAAAGAAAATTCCTCAGCATCTTTTGACCGTTTTGCGTATGGTTAACCTCTGGATGGAACTGTACCGCATACAACTTCTTCTCCGCATTCTCATATGCCGCACAAGGACAGCTTTCGGAATATGCCGTAATTTTAAACCCTTCGGGGACCTCCGAAATATAGTCCGTATGGCTCATCCAGCATACTGTCGAACCTCCGATATTGCCAAACATCAGACTATCCCGGAGCTTAATATCGGTCTTTCCATACTCGCGCTTCGGTGCCTTTTCAACCTTTCCGCCCAAAAGATGCGCCATCAATTGGCTGCCGTAACAAATTCCTAAAATCGGAATCCCCAATTCAAATATTTCTGCACTGATCTTCGGAGAATCCTCCTCATAAACACTGTTCGGACCGCCTGTGAAAATAATACCTATGGGATTTTTCTCCTTGATCGCTTCAATCCCCTTGCTATAGGGCATTACCTCGCAATATACATTACATTCACGCACACGCCGGGCAATCAGCTGATTATACTGTCCTCCGAAATCGAGAACGATTACTGTTTCATTCGTCATGCTTGTAATCTTTAACTCCTTTCTCAAAATACGGGTTCACCGACAATGAAAATTCCGGCAAAACACCTTAACTCGCTGCAATCTCTTTCGTCTAAATTACAATATTTTTTTCATTATATCATTAATCTGCATATTTTTCAATATATTTTTTACAGATGAAATAAAATTATTTTCAAGAAAATATTGATTTTTTTAGGAAACATGCATACATAAAGCCGAATCCTCCCTTCTCTCGCTTTCATTTTTTCGTATATATCACCCCCGAAATACCTTCGCAACACTTTTGACATGCACTTGTAATATTTTTCACTATTGCCAAAGGAATATTTTTATGATAATATATATAGTGGGTTAGTCGCAAAATCTGTATTATTTTGCGGCAATGACTCCATCAACGATAAAAGTTATAAGTGAGGTCTCGTGAATGTATTGCAAAAAGTGCGGCAGAAAGCTCGAGGACGGAATGCGCTTTTGCGACCGCTGCGGACAATCGGTACGTCAGAGTCAAAATAGCGGCAAAGAAGCACGCCGGCAGGAAATAGCGGAATTAAAGCAGGAACGCCTGAACCGCAAGCAGAAGCTGATTGAAAAAGAAAATAAAAAGAAAATTAATAAAAGTATTAATAGGAAGAAAATGAACTTACTTGCCATTATCTTTATCATTCTCTTTTGTATATTGATAACGGCAGTGATTGCTTATAAATTAACGATCGACAAATCGGAAAACGCAGCATGGCGTACCCAGGACGGCTCGGTTGAGTTAAACGCCTCCCAAATGCCTACGCATACTCCCGCGCCGACAGACAAGGCAGGAGCTGTGGTCACTGCAATGCCCACCTCCACCGCCTATGCCATTACCTCGGAGCTCAATGCCGACGGTTATCGCGAATTTAAGTGCAGCGGCGGCTCTGTGCTCCCGTATCCGGCTTCTTTTTTACAACAAACCCCGGACGGCAACACAAAGCTCAACCTCTATGATAAAAACGGCGGCGCGTCTATTACCGTAACCGAAACCGGACCGGTTTCGCTGGCGGCAAAGGAGCTGATGAGTCAATTTGCTAAGGAACAACCCGGAAAAGTACAGTATTCGCGTGCAGGAGACGGTTGGTATGTCGTGGAAACCTCCGAAAATGATCTGGTTCACCACAGAAAATGCGTGATTATCAATAATATCGCCATTGCTTATGATTTTTCATACAGCACAGCTTCAACAGCGGCATCCACATATCAGCAGCAAATTGCTTATATGGATGAACATTTCAGCTCGTGAAATGCAAAAAAATTCCCGCAATCGCTGCCGCTGCCAAAATCAGCAAAACAGCAAATGTGATGTGCGGCCTATTTTTTCTCGAAAGCTTTTGAGCGGTCGGCTTGTACGATCGCTCTTTTTTGACGGAAGTATATTTCGTCAAGTATTCTTCCACCACTTTTTCCGCTTCATCAATGATTTTCCCCTCTAATTTCGGGTTGTAATCACGCAAAACAATAATCGCTTCTGAAATATAAGGTGAAGAAAAGTTGTTTAAAATAACCACTTTTTTTGTGATGTCTTTCATATAAATAGTTTCCCTTTCTGCTATTATCATCATAAATGATTGTCATTCTATACAAAAGTATTTCCGTATATTGGATTTTCTATACAATAAACCTTATAAATATTGGTTTTAATGGAATATAAAAGTCGTAACATTACACAAATATGCACGAAATGCAACGATTTTGTAACAAAAATGTAATATAACCCTTGACATTGTAACAAAAATGTAGTATACTATGCAAGAAGTATCAAGAGGGCATACAAAAAAATCCAATTTTATTTGCCCGAAAACAGGATTGAAAGGACGATTTTTGATGGACAAGCAGAAAATGTACTTGATTCAAGACATCAGAAAGCGCAGACAGCAGAAGAAGCTGGAGCGAATCAAGAAAAGAATTGCGTTATTGACTGCAATGGTAATCGCATCGGGACTTTCCGGCGGATGGATTTACACCGCGAGCGCAAATGAAATTACACTGACCGAGATCAACGAATTTACCGGTCAGAATGATACAACCGTAATCAAGACGCATGCAAACAGCGTTGAAAAAATTCTGACCGACCAAGGCGTCAGCATCGGTGAGGATGATAAGGTCAACATTCCGGTAGCCTCGGATGTTACCGGTGACACAAATATTGTCGTAACGCGTGGCAAGCAGGTAACGGTTAAGACAAAAGACGGCGAGCAAGTCGTTTCGGTAACCAAAGCGGACGCAAAAGCGGCGCTTGAAGAAGCCGGAATTGCAGTCGGTGAAAAAGACGAAGTAACAGCAGATGGGGACACGATTGAATTGGTAGCGGTTCATGATACGGACGAAACCACCACCGAATCCGTTCCCTTTGAAACCGAATATGTAGAAGATGATACACTTCCTGCCGGAGAAACGAAGGTTCAGACAGAGGGCGAAGAAGGTGTAAAAACGATTGTACATAAGGTTACTTTAAAAGACGGAACCGAGGTCGGCCGTGAGCTGATGTCGGAGGATATTACAAAGGATCCGGTCAATCGGGTAATCTTAAAAGGTACAAAAGCAGCAGAACCGGGCAAAACCGTTGCTCAGGCATCCGCAGCGCCAAGCGCAACCGATACAGGCAATACGATTAACGGCCGCAAATACTCCAGAAAAATCACCATGACCGCGACCGCTTATTCCACACATCCGTCAGAAAACGGCGGTTATACGGTTTCCGCTATGGGGAATACCCTCGGTCACGGCATTGTTGCAGTAGATCCGAGCGTTGTTCCGTTAGGCTCCAAGGTCTATGTTGAAGCGGCTGACGGCTCCTGGGTATATGGCGTTGCCAGCGCAGAAGATACCGGCGGTGCCATTAAGGGCAACCGAATCGACCTTTGTTATGAAGGCTCGGTATCCGAGGTCAATAATTTCGGCGTCAGAAGCTGTGTTGTTTATATTCTTGAATAAAAATGGTATAAAAATCAGAGGGTCAACGATTGACCCCCATGTGTGAGATTTTTTCTGTAAAATTGATTTTTCTATGATAAAATATCGGTTTTTAGTGGGCAGGATAGCCGAGTTTAGGCTTTCCTGCCTTAATTCATCTGTAAAGCGTTTGTTTTATCATGAAAACATCTCTTTATTTCCGTCACAAACCAAAAAATCGGCTTATTTTTTCTTATTTTTATCACAAATTGATATTGCTTTTTTAACAAAAATCATTTATAATCATAGTATAAGATGTGGTATTTTGTGCCGTTTGCATTTTTGATTCGGTGTACAGAGCCGAAATACGTATATATTGAAAGGAATCATTCTATGGAACAAGACAGAAGAATCGGTGAGGAATGTGGTGTATTTGCCATTTATGACCCTAAGGGGGATTGTGCAAGAACGACCTATTACGGCTTGTATGCCTTGCAGCACCGCGGTCAGGAAAGCTGCGGTATTGCAGTCAATAACAACCGCGACATCACCTATTATAAAGATATGGGACTGGTCAACGATGTATTCAGCGAGGATATTTTGCAAAAGCTGAACGGCACGATGGCAGTCGGACATGTACGTTACTCCACAACAGGCGAATCTCTGCGTGAAAATGCGCAGCCGCTTGTTTTGCGATATATAAAGGGCAATATTGCGCTGGCGCATAACGGAAACCTGGTAAATAAGGATCAGCTGGAGCAGGAGCTGAGTGTATCCGGTGCGATATTCCAGACAACAACCGACACGGAAATGATTGCGTATACGATTGCGAAAGAGCGTGTTCACTGCGGCAGTATCGAGAAAGCGGTAGAAAATACGATTCCGCACCTTGTCGGCGCATTTTCGCTGATTGTAATGAGCCCTCAGAAGTTGATTGCTGTGCGTGATCCCTGGGGTTTCAGACCGCTTTGTATGGGTAAAAAGGGCGACGCGATTATTTTTGCTTCCGAAACCTGCGCTCTGGACAGTATCGGCGCGGACTTTGTAAGGGATTTGGAGCCGGGGGAGATTGTTGTTGTCAATAAAGGGAAAATCTCAACGATTGATACCTATATGCATAAGCATCCTCATTCCATGTGTATTTTTGAATATCTCTATTTTGCCCGTCCGGACAGCATTATTGAGGGACAATCCACACATGATTCCCGTATGCTTGCCGGAAAATACTTAGCACAGGAGCATCCGGTGGACGCGGATGTTGTTATCGGCGTTCCGGATTCCGGACTTTGCGCGGCAATGGGTTTTGCACAGGAATCGGGAATCCCGTATTCAATCGGCTTTGTAAAAAATAAATATATCGGCAGAACGTTTATTCAGCCGACCCAGGCAATGCGCGAAAATGCCGTTATGATTAAGCTAAACGTTTTAAAAAGCGCTGTTGCCGGGAAACGCGTAGTGATGGTCGATGATTCCGTTGTTCGCGGAACGACCTCAAAAAGAATCGTCCATTTGCTGCGCAAATGCGGCGCGACAGAGGTGCATGTACGATCTTCCGCACCTCCGTTCCAATACCCGTGCTTCTTCGGAACGGACGTTCCCTCGCAGGATCAGTTGATTGCCTGTCGTTATCATAATGATATGGATGCAATCAGCAAGGCAATCGGCGCAGACAGTATCGGATTTTTGAGCGTGGAAGCTTTAAAGAAGATTATTCCGAATGCGAATTGCCAATATTGTGATGGTTGTTTCAGCGGAAAGTATCCGGTGGACGTTAACGTAAAGTTTGAAAAGGAAGACAGCGATGATTAATCGTGATTCATTATTACTCTATGCTGTTACCGATAGGACGTGGCTCAAGACGGGCGAAACATTGGCAGATGCGGTTCGAGCAGCGTTGGAGGGCGGCGTAACCTTGGTGCAGCTTCGTGAAAAAAATGCAGATCGGGACTCATTTATCCGGTCGGCGTTGGAGATCAAAGAGATTTGTCATGCGTTTCGAGTTCCGCTCATTATTAACGACAGCATTGATGTTTGTCTTGCGGCAGATGCCGATGGGGTTCATCTCGGACAGGGCGATACCCCGATTGATGAAGCGCGGATTCGTCTGGGGGACAATAAAATTATCGGTATTACCGCGCGTACTCCGGAGCAGGCAATCGCTGCCGAAAAGGGTGGTGCGGATTATCTTGGTTCGGGTGCGATTTTCGGAACTTTTACCAAAAATGATGCGAAGAAGATGGAGCCTGAAACGCTTCGAGCTATTACCTCGTCCGTGCATATTCCGGTTGCGGCGATCGGAGGAATTAAGGCTTCGAATGTCGATCAGCTTGCCGGACTGGGAATCAGCGGTGCGGCGGTTGTTTCGGGCATTTTTGCACAGCCGGATATTTGTGCGGCGGCGCAGGAGTTAAAGCAAAAGCTTCAAAAGCTTGTCTGAGGGAAAGGAAATAGAATGAAAACTGCACTTACTATTGCCGGATCGGATTGCAGCGGCGGCGCAGGGATTCAGGCAGATTTGAAGACCTTTTCGGCGTTGGGCGTATACGGAATGAGCGTCATCACTTCCGTAACCTCACAAAATACAACCGGGGTTTTTGATGTATTCGATATTCCGCAGCAGCAGGTTGCTTCACAGCTGAATGCGGTATTCGAGGATATTTTTCCCGATGCGGTAAAAATCGGGATGGTTTCCTCCGCGGGAATTATTCATACGATTGCGGATGATTTGGAGCGGTATGCGCCGAAACATATTGTTCTGGATACTGTTATGGTTTCAACAAGCGGACATCGCCTGTTGCAGCCGGATGCATTATCCGCCATGACACAGCGGCTTTTTCCGATTGCGGAGGTGATTACGCCGAATATTCCCGAGGCGGAGATTTTGGCGGATTGCAGCATTGCTTCGGCAAAGGATATGGAACATGCCGCCAAAATTATTTTTGAAAAATATAATACGGCGGTTTTGATAAAAGGCGGTCATCGGGTCAACGACAGTAATGATTTGTTGCTTGGCGCCGATATAAGGGAATGGTTTTCCGCTCCGCGAATCGACAATCACAACACTCACGGAACCGGCTGTACGCTTTCTTCTGCTATCGCAGCAGGTTTGGCAAAGGGATTGGAGTTGCCGGCTGCCGTTACCGAAGCCAAGCATTATATTTCCGAAGCGCTTGCCGCTATGCTGAATCTCGGCAAAGGCAGCGGCCCGTTGCTGCATAATTTTGCGGCGGTAACGGATTAAAAGTTCTATTTGTTAGGGATGGAAGAATGTAATTTTTGAATGAATTTTCATATGTTTTTCGGTCTATGGAGGCGAGTTCCGCGCAACGTAGCGGATGTTTGAGCCGCAATAGAATGAAAAATATATGAAAATTCCTGTCGGCATATCCGGATTGCCATATAATAGATTGAAAAAAAGGAGAAATTCTGATGTTTACAACGGATTTACATAACCATACTTTTTTCAGCTATGACGGTTCAAATTCACCTGATGAAATCATTGAAAATGCGATTGTTCATGGAATTGATGTGATCGGCATTACCGATCATCAGTTTTCAATCGGCGATCGGATAGGGGAGTATTTTGAAACGATTCAGCACTGTAAAATCAAGTATCAAAATCAGATTAAGGTTTTGTGCGGATTGGAAATCGGTACACGTCCGCAGCCACAGGATCTGCTTGCGGATGCAACTGAGCAATTTGATTATGTCTTGTTTGAATGTCTGGACTCGGATACGGCAATGGATTTCTATGAATTTCTGGAATGGCAAAAGCTGTTTCGGTGCAAAAAGGGGTTAGCACATACCGATATTTTTCGGCTTTCTGCACGGTATGGTGTTGATGGGCTGGCGATCCTTCGGGAAAATAATATTTTCTGGGAACTGAACACCTCGGGAAATTATCCGTATTATTATGATTTTCTGACCAATATCAATAAGCGTGAAAGCATACGGCAAAGCGGGATTTCTGTCAGCGTCGGTTCCGATACGCACCGCGTTGAGGAATATCGGTATAAGCAGATTCGACGCGCAAATGAATTGCTGCAAAAACTGGGCAATCCCATGATTTTTTAGAATAAAATAGGGGACAGTAAAAATATCATACGATATTTTTGCTGTCCCTCTTTTTTACTGTCCCTTTTTACTGCTGAACCGGTGCGGGCATCATCTGTTCAAAGTTTGCCACTGCGGTTTTCGCAAGATTCAGCAAAAGCTGCTGCTGTGTTTCGTCACTGCCAGAACCGGCGGTAACTTCAATAATGCAGCCGCGATCATAGACATGGATAGTCGGGTAGGCAATATATGCGGTTTCGCCCAACTCTGTAACCTCCGTAATCTCATAACGCTTTGCTTTCGCTGCCGCGAATTGCTGATATACCTGATCAATGGACGTACTCTCGTTATATTGTGTAATCTTAACGGTAACACTGTCGCCCAATCCCTTGGGATTGCTGACATAAACCACTGATTTGGAATTGCCGTTCGTTACAACACTGCCATCAATCACCGGAACGTATTCATAGTTAATTCCTTCGTATACATTATCCGCACTAAGGATTGCCGTCGGATCCAGCTCCGGAATCGGAGTCGGCGTAGGTGCTGCAAACAAGCCGTTGCCGCTGCCGCAGGCACATAATCCTATCGTGACGAATAAACTCGCCAATACCAATAATAATTTTTTCATCGCAATCTCCATTCCGCCGCCCTCGGCGGCACACACCGGAAAAGAGGTCGGCAGTTTGGCAATACCATCCATTGTAAGCCGCGCCATCTTTTCGCGTTATTTATTTTTTCATTGCTATTGTTTCCTTAACCTTTGCCGCAATATTCTCGGCGGTCAGACCGTATTCCTTGAAAAGTTCTGCCGGCTTGCCGCTTGCTCCGAAACGATCTGTACCGATAATCTTAACCGGTACCGGTGCGTTAGCACAAACCACTTCGGTTACGGCGCTGCCCAGACCGCCCATGATGTAATGTTCTTCTGCGGTTACGATCGCGCCGGTTTCTTTGGCTGCCTTTGTGATGATTTCTTCATCAATCGGTTTGATCGTATGAATGTTAATGACTCTTGCGGAAATTCCCTCTGCTTTCAGCATTTCATGTGCCTCCAGAGCCATTCCGACCATCAGACCGGTTGCGATAATCGTTGCGTCAGTACCCTCGCGAAGCTGAACACCCTTACCTAATTCAAACTGATAATCATCATCGTTGACATCCTCAACCGCCAGGCGTCCAAAACGCATATATACCGGCCCTTGATGCTCAATTGCTGCCTTGACCGCTGCTCTTGCTTCGCGATCGTCAGCAGGATTCAGAACAACCATTCCGGGAATACTCCGCATCAGCGCAATATCCTCTAAGCATTGATGGGACGCACCGTCCTCGCCGACCGAAATACCGGCATGAGTCGCACCGATTTTTACATTCAGCTTTGTATAGCCGATGGAGTTACGAACCTGTTCAAAGGCTCTTCCGGCAGCGAACATCGCAAAGGTTGACGCAAATGCAATCTTTCCGCAGGACGCTAATCCGGCGGCAACACACATCATATTACCCTCGGCAATTCCCATATTGATAAATCTGTCGGGGTATGCCTTTTTGAACATCTCCGTTTTGGTTGATTTGGAAAGATCCGCATCCAGTACAACAATATTCGGGTTGCTTCCGTATTCCACCAAAGCCGCTCCGTAGGATTCTCTCGTTGCTTTCTTTGCCATTATAACTTCGCCTCCAGTTCTGCTATGATCGCGTCAAGCTCTTTTATCGCCTGTTCGTATTCTTCTTTCTTCGGGGCTGCGCCATGCCATGCAGCATTGTTTTCCATGTAGGAAACATTCTTGCCCTTTACGGACTTCATAATAATTGCAGTCGGCTGTCCTTTGGTTGCTTTAGCTTCCTCAATCGCCGCCAGCAACGCGTTGAAGTCATGCGCACTGACCTGAATCACATGCCATCCGAATGCCTTGAACTTTTCGTCAATCGGATTCGGATTCATGACATCAGCAACATTACCGTCAATTTGCAGACCGTTGTTGTCAACAAAGATTGTGAAGTTATCTAATTTATAGTGAGCGGCAAACATCGCCTGTTCCCAGACTTGTCCTTCCTCTAACTCACCGTCACCGAGAATCGAGTAAACTCTGTAATCCTTATGATCCAGCTTCGCCGCAAGCGCCATACCACCTGCTGCCGATACACCCTGTCCGAGCGAACCGGTTGACATATCCACACCCGGCACCTTATTCATATCCGGATGCCCTTGAAGATAGCTGCCGATATGACGGAAAGTGGGAATATCCTCTACCGGGAAATATCCGCGCTCTGCTAAAGTTCCGTAAAGTGCCGGAGCCGTATGTCCTTTTGACAGAACAAAACGATCCCGATCCTCCATCATGGGGTTTTTCGGATCAATATTCATTACTTCAAAATACAGTAACGTTAAAATATCCGCTACGGAAAGAGATCCTCCCGGGTGTCCCGAAGCTGCACTATATACCGCTGTCAGTGCGTGCTTGCGCACTCTGTTGGCAATAATGGAAAGCTCTGTTACTCGTTTTTCATCCATTTTCTTTCTTCTCCTTTTTGTGTTTTATACGGGTCATTGTAAAATACAATCCTCCGATCGTTATGATAGGAAATTTCATTCAAGAAATCGTATTGTACAATTGCCGGTGTTTTATATACAGCCGTTTATAAAATATTGAAAATTATTTTACAATCGTCCGATATTTTATATCAATCATTAAGTTTCCGGGGTATCCTGCGCGTGTTCGTAGGCAATACTCATCAGCTCGTCCAAGCGTGCGTGCTGCTTTTGCAAATACAAATACCCCAATAACGCTTCAAAGCCGGTGGCATGACGATAATCCGATACAGACGCATTTTTTGCCATCGTATAGGATTTGGCGTTTCTGCCGCGCTTAAATACCGCGGTTTCTTCCTCCGTCAAAAGCTCCGCCATTGCGTGAATACTGTTGGACTGCGCATGCGCCTTGACATACTTCACCGTCTGCAAATGCAGCTTATGCGCCGGCATGGTCGGATGCTCCGCAATCACGCGTGTGCGAACGTACAACTCATACACTCCGTCACCGATATACGCCAATGCCAAAGGCGAATACTGCCGCGGATCGGCTTGCTGCTCCCCCGTCATTCGGCAAAGCTCCATTGTACACCCTGCGGAGTATCTTTCAAAACAATATTCATGGCTTTCAGTTTATCCCGGATTTCATCCGCTTTCGCCCAATTCTTCTCGGCTCTGGCTTTGTTTCTTTCCTCAATCAGCGCTTCAACCTCCGCGTCCAGAGATTTTTTCGTTTCTTTTGAGAACAGTCCCAAAACGCCGCCCAACTCGCGAATCAGATGGAGTGCCTTTTCAATTACCGCACCGGAGGTTTCTCCGTTGATTTCCGTATTTGCCAGATAAACAATATCGAAAATTGCAGCGATCGCGTCAGCCGTATTCAAATCATCATCCATCGCGTCAATGAATTTTTGCTTGAAGCTGTCCAGTTTTTCCGAAAGTTCCGGCTCAGCCTCTTTCTGCGGTGCGCTTTTTGACAGGAACTCCAGATTTTCAATACAGGTGTAAACCCGCTCAACGGCAGACTTTGCCTGTTCCATCAGCGTATCGGCGAAATTAATCGGGTTTCTGTAATGTGCCGACAGCATGAAGAATCGGATCACCTCGCTGTCATACTTTTTGCGGATGTCCCGTACCGTGAAGAAGTTTCCGAGTGATTTACTCATTTTCTGATTATTGATATTGATATATCCGTTATGCATCCAATAATGCGCAAACGGCTTTCCGTGCGCACATTCGCTCTGGGCAATCTCGTTTTCGTGATGTGGGAAAATCAAATCCTGACCGCCCGAATGTAAGTCGATCGTTTCGCCCAGATACTTATTCGCCATTGCAGAACACTCAATATGCCAGCCCGGACGACCCATGCCCCACGGACTTTCCCATGCCGGTTCTCCCGGTTTTTGCTTTTTCCATAAAGCAAAGTCCATCGCATCACGCTTGGTTTCATTCACGCCAATCCGTGCGCCTGCCTCCAGATCCTCCAGGGGCTGCTTGGAAAGCTTTCCGTATTCATGGAATTTCTTTGTTGCAAAATAAACGTCGCCGTCTACATTATAGGCAAAGCCTTTTTCCTCTAACTGCTTGACGATTTCGATAATCGCGTCGATATTCTCCGTTGCTTTCGGATGAACGGTTGCCGGATGGATTCCGAGCGCCTGCGCGTCCTCGAAATATTCCTTGATGAACCGCTCGCCCAGCTCCTTAACCGTAATTCCTTCGGCATTGGCACGCTTAATCATTTTATCGTCCACATCCGTAAAGTTTTGAACAAACTTTACCTTATATCCCGAATACTCCAGGTATCTGCGCATCGTGTCGAAAATGATAAACGGCCGGGCGTTACCGATATGAAAATAATCATATACTGTCGGACCGCACGAATACATCTTGACCTCGTTTTTATCCATCGGGATAAATTCTTCCTTTTTTCTGGTTAATGTATTATATATTTTCATTTCATCCGTCCCCCGAAAATTATACTGCATTCTCATTATATCTCAAATCCCCGAAAAAAACAACCTTTTTTTCAGATTTTGTTGTATAAATTTATAGGAGGATAACAGATAATTTCTTAATGATTTGAAGAAATTATAAAAAAAGCTTGACAAAGCCGGAAAAACATGATATAATGCTTTGAGTAAAACAAGTAGGGTTATCCGCTCTCACCGTAAGCAAGCTGTGCCACGGTAAATACAGTTGTTAAATTTGTAGGAGCGGATATATTATGTGTATTCGTTTTTTTGTTTTGGAAATAAAGTATTAGGAGGGATTAACCATTAGCAAGAATGATTTACAAATCAACGAACAAATCCGTGATAAAGAAGTCCGCGTAGTTGCGGCTGACGGCGGTCAGCTTGGCGTTATGGATGCCAAATCCGCTCAGAAGCTCGCAGTTGACAAGGGCATGGATCTCGTAAAGATTGCACCCCAGGCAAAGCCGCCGGTATGCAAAATCATGGACTACGGAAAATATCGGTTTGAGATGAACAAGCGGGAAAAGGAAAACCGCAAGAACCAAAAGGTGATTAACATCAAAGAGGTTCAGCTGTCGCCTTCAATCGATACCAACGACTTTAACACCAAAGTAAAGCATGCTTTGAAGTTCTTGAAGCATGGTGATAAGGTCAAGGTTATGGTACGTTTCCGCGGACGTGAGGTAAGTCATTCGGATATAGGTTTAGACCTGCTGAATAAGTTTGCCGAACAAACAAAGGAATTGGGTACCGTTGAAAGACCTGCAAAGCTGGAAGGCAGAAACATGATCATGTTCCTTGCCCCTCTGGCACAATGATTCAGATTTTGGAAGGAGTGGACTAAAATGGCCAAGACTAAGATAAAGACACACAGAGGCGCTGCCAAGAGATTCAATCTTACTAAAAACGGTAAGGTAAAGATGAACAAAGCATTCAGAAGACACATTCTGAATAAAAAGACAACAAAGAGAAAAAGACATCTGAGAAAGCAAGCTTACTGCTCAAAGGCAAACGCTGCAGTAATCAAGAAGCTTATTCCTTACAAGTAATTTAGAAAGAGAGGCAAAAACCAATGGCAAGAGTAAAAGGTGCATTAAATACCAGAAAAAGACATAAAAGAGTACTAAAGCTTGCAAAGGGCTTCAGAGGCGCAGAGAGCAAGCAGTTCAGAATCGCCAACCAGGCAGTTATGCGTTCCATGCAGAATGCATATGTAGGAAGAAAAAGAAGAAAGAGAGATTTCAGACGTCTTTGGATCACTCGTATCAGCGCTGCATGCAAGATGAACGGTATGAACTATTCAACTTTCATGAACGGTCTGAAGAAGAGCGGTATCGAGATGAACAGAAAGGTTCTTTCCGAAGTTGCAATCGCAGATCCGGCAGCATTTGCAAAGCTGGTTGAAACTGCAAAGAACGCTCTTTAATCGGTTCTTTAATAATAGGAAGCAACGAGGAGTTGTAAAAAACCAATACGGTTGACAAGGCAATGCCTTTCAATCCGTATTTCCGGTTTTTTCAACCCCTTATTTTTTTGTCTTTTTTTTCGGCTGTTCGCAAAGCTGCTCCAACATCGCGGTATTCATATAAATTTTTAACATATTCATAAATTCCCGGCATATAAATAATAACAGAAGTCCGAACGAAAAGGAGGAAAATTAAGTTGGAGGAATACAATATTTACAGAGATATAGCGCAGCGAAATCACGGGGATGTTTATATCGGCGTGGTAGGGCCTGTGCGCACGGGTAAATCCACCTTCATCAAAAAGTTTATGGATCTGCTCGTTATACCCAATATGGATAATGTTTATCAAGCGGAGCGTACACGCGATGAGCTGCCGCAGTCCGCAGCCGGCCGTACCATTATGACAACAGAGCCGAAGTTTATCCCGAATGAAGCGGCTGAAATCTCGATGGGGGATAATGCACATCTAAAGGTGAGAATGATTGATTGCGTGGGCTATATCGTTGACAGTTCATTGGGGTATTTTGAAGAAAATGAACCGCGAATGGTCAATACACCGTGGTTTGATCATCCGATTCCCTTTAATGAGGCAGCAGAGCTGGGGACAAAGAAAGTCATTACGGAACATTCTACTATCGGCTTGGTGATCACCACAGACGGCAGTATCACGGACATCCCGCGTGCGGATTATGTTCCGTCCGAAAACCGCGTTATCAACGAGTTAAAGGCAATCAATAAGCCCTTTGCGGTGCTGTTGAACTCTACCGCTCCCGAAAGTGAATCCACACAGAATCTAAAAAATGAATTGGAGGCGACGCATAAGGTTCCGGTGCTTGCCGTAAACTGCGCGGAGCTGACGGAAAAGGATATTTACACCATTATCGAAACGGTGCTGTTTGAATTTCCGCTCAAGGAGATTGATCTGCACATCCCGAATTGGCTGGAGAATCTGGAGATGTCCCATCCGCTGAAAAGCGGCGTATATAATGAAATCATTTCCAAAATTGCGGATATTTCAAAAGTGCGTCATGCAAAACAGCTGTGCGACTCCCTTTCGGCGTGCGATACGATCAGCCGTTCCGAAATCGAATACATGGATCTCGGCGAGGGGACAGTAAAAATTAATGTCGAATTACCCACCGCGCTCTATTATAAAACGCTCGGCGAAATGACCGGCTTTGAAATCAACAGCGAGGAGGAGCTGATGGATTTACTTTGTCAGCTGTCGGATATGAAAAAGGAGTATGATCGCGTTGCGTTTGCACTGCATGAGGTACGGGAAAAGGGCTATGGAGTTGTTTCGCCCTCAACGGAGGAACTGTCACTGGATGAGCCGAAAATTGTAAAGCAGGGCGGCAGATACGGCGTTAAGCTCAAAGCGTCCGCACCGTCGATTCACATGATCCGCGCGGATATTGAAACTGAGGTCAGCCCGATTGTCGGGACGGAAAAGCAATCGGAAGAACTGGTACATTATCTGTTATCCGAGTTTGAAACCAACCCGTCAAAAATATGGGAGAGCAATATTTTTGGAAAATCGCTGTATGAATTGGTGAATGAGGGACTGAATAATAAGCTGTCGCGTATGCCGGAGGAGGCAAGAAATAAAATCCGCGATACCCTGCAAAAAATCATTAATGAGGGAAGCGGCGGACTCATCTGCATTATTTTGTAGGAGGTTCGGCTATGCGGTGGAAGAAATTCTGTATTCCGGCAGTGATTTTATTGCTGACCGCTTGTACAAGAGAAGCTAAAATATCAATCATTCCAAAGGATTATGAAAACGATTATTCCACAGTACATATGCAGATTCTTTCTGTCGACATCCCTGACGCGCCGGAGTTTTCAAAATCCCTTAACGCCGCCTTGATGCAGGAGGCAGAGGACGCTGCCGCCGGCTTTGACGCTGATGCCGGAACGGCAACCGGTACCAATGGGGAAAAAAGCATTTTCGATACCACGCAGACCATTCACTACAATAAAAACAACTTTATCAGCACCGTTGAGGAGCAGTATACCTATACCGGCGGCGCACATGGAATGACGATGCGCAAATCACATAATATCGACACCTTGGCACAGCAGGAAATTACGCTTCGGGATTTGTTTTCCGAAGAAGGCTATGAGTCAACACTGAACCGCATGATCCGCGAGGTTCGGGAAAAGCATCCGGAGAACTATTCCGACCTATGGGAGGAACCAATCATCAAGCCTTCCCATCAGCAGGATTTTTATCTGACGGACACGGATCTGGTGATCTATTATCAGCCGTATGCCCTTTCCTATTATGCAAGGGGATTCGTGGAATTTCCTTTGCGGCTGACCGAGCTGCGCGGTTATCTAAAAGAAGAATACTATAGGCTGGTGCCTGAATAATAAGGCTGTTGCACTTCAAATGCAACAGCCTTTTTTCGGTTAAATTTCGGCGGAAGATGATTGACTTCAAGCCTGAAATGTGCTATAATGCACATTAAACAGATAGGTTTTATGTGACATTTTCGGCGGATCGGGAAAATGGGATTAATGAAGGGAGTTTGTGGTTATAACAATGCTGAATCAATTTTCAAGAACGGAATTATTATTGGGAAAGGAAGCGATGGACAAGCTGGCGAAATCGCGTGTGGCGGTATTCGGGATCGGCGGTGTCGGCGGATATACGGTAGAAGCGCTGGTGCGGAGCGGAATTGGAGCGATTGATCTGATTGATGATGATAAGGTATGTTTAACGAATATCAATCGGCAAATTTACGCAACCCGAAAAACGGTAGGGCGGTATAAGGTGGAGGTTGCGGCGGAAAGAATTGCCGAAATCAATCCGGATACGGTGGTTACGACTTATAAGACTTTTTATATGCCGGAAACCTCCGCGCAGTTTGATTTTACGCAGTATGACTATATTGTGGACGCAATTGACACGGTGAAAGGAAAATTGGAGCTTGTGGAGAATGCCAATAAGGTCAATGTTCCGATCATCAGTTCAATGGGTGCCGGAAATAAGCTGAATGCTGCCGGGTTTGAGGTTGCGGATATTTATAAAACCTCAGTTTGCCCGTTGGCGAGGGTTATGCGGACGGAATTAAAGAAGCGCGGCATCAAGCGTTTGAAGGTGGTATATTCCAAGGAAAAGCCGATTGCGCCGATCGAGGATATGGCGATTAGCTGCAAGGCGCATTGTATTTGTCCGCCGGGGACGGCGCGGAAATGTACGCAGCGGCGGCAGGTGCCGGGCAGTACGGCGTTTGTGCCGTCTGTTGTGGGGCTGATTATAGCCGGAGAGGTTGTCAAGGATTTGACCGAAATAAAAAGAACTTGATATTTGAGAGCGGATGTAGTATAATAAGGAAAAAGATTGGATGCCGTTTTGGCGGCGGAATGGAGGATTGTTGTGTTGACAGGAAAAACCGTAGTTCTCGGTGTGACGGGGTCCATTGCGGCATATAAGATTCCGAATCTGGTGCGGATGCTGACAAAGCTTCATGCGAACGTGCATGTTCTGATGACCCGGAATGCGGAAAATTTTATACATCCGATTACCTTTGAAACGCTCACGCAGCACAAGTGTCTGATTGATACGTTTGATCGGAATTTTGAATACAGTGTGGAGCATGTGGCATTGGCAAAGGCGGCGGATGTGGTGATGATTGCACCGGCAAGCGCCAATGTGATCGGCAAGCTGGCGAACGGAATCGCGGATGATATGCTGACAACTACAGTCATGGCATGCCCCTGCAAAAAGATTCTTTCCCCGGCGATGAATCATAACATGTTTCATAATTCGATTGTGCAGGAAAATCTGCGGCGGCTCAAGGGTTTTGATTATGAGATTGTCGAACCGGATACGGGGCGATTGGCAAACGGCGATCAAGGCGATGGGCGGATGCCGGCGGAATCGGTACTGTTTGAATATATTATGAAAGAGATTGCCTTTCCGAAGGATTTGGCAGGGAAAAAGATTCTCGTGACAGCCGGTGCGACACAAGAGAGTATCGACCCGGTGCGGTTTCTGACGAATCATTCGACCGGAAAAATGGGTATTGCCATTGCGCGGAACGCCATGCGGCGCGGTGCAGAGGTCACATTGGTTGCCGGTGCGGTTACGGCGGAGTTACCACCGTTTGTGCGCGTGATTCCTGTGGTTACGGCAGCGGAAATGGCAGAAGCGGTATTGCAGGAAGCGCCGGAACAGGACATGATTATTAAGGCGGCGGCGGTTGCCGATTATCGTCCGGTACATGTCAGTGCGGATAAAATCAAAAAGAAAGATGGTACGCTGTCGATTGAGCTGGAAAGAACAACGGATATTCTGGCGGAGTTGGGTGCGAGAAAAAAGCCGGGACAGGTTTTATGCGGCTTTTCAATGGAAACAGAGAATTTGATCGAAAATTCAAGAGCCAAACTAAAAAAGAAAAATGCGGATGTGATTGTTGCCAACAGTATTCGCAGTGAGGGTGCAGGCTTTGGCGTGGATACGAATATCATTACGCTGATTGCTCCGGACGAGGAGATTAGTCTGCCAATCATGACAAAAGATGAAGCCGCAGAAAAAATCTTAGATTATTTAAAAGAGCGTTAAAGAAAAAATCGTATGCTTTGGGATCATCCCCCAAAAACATACGATTTTTTTGAGTGCAGATACATCTCAAAGAGTATGCGGGTGCTTTTTATTCTATGGAGGCGAGTTCCGCGCAACGTAGCGGATGTCTGAGCCGCAATAGAATAAAAAACACCCACATGCTCACAGCCACCCTCGGAATTTACGCCGCTTCGAAAAGATTATCCGCTGCGATTCTGTCTGTATGCAATATCGCCCCGCATACAAATTTTTGCTTTACTGAAACAGAGTACATCCCATTTCCTTAAATTCTTTTATCTTTTCTTGTAATCGTTCCTTGGAAACCTCAAGATAGGCAGCGCAGCAATCAATACATAAAAAGCTGGTTGACATACGGTTAAAAAGCTTTCTATGCAGACCGATTTCGTCTTTAGTAAGCACTTTGCCGCACTGTTTGCATTTATCCATTGACCAATTCTCCGATCAGCACCTTAGTGCCGTAAGCGCCTACATTAAAGGTAAAGCCATCGTAGAATACGCCTAATTCTTCACCGGTGATTGCATCGGTAAGCTTTAAGCCGAGCTTTGTTTCGGAGTGCAGACCGAGGTCGTCAAAGGAAATGCTGAGGTGCGCGCCATCCCATTCGCCGGAATGATCAGAAACATTAAACAGACCGATTGCAATGCGTCCGTGGCTCAAAATTTTTGCAAGAGCATACGATCTTTCACCATCTGCCGTAATACAGAATGGCGGACGGCAGTCCTCATCCTGATTGATGGCAATTAAGCCGCGGTTCAGGATGACATCCTTGTTGGCAGCGTCCAAAGAACGCAGATCAGCACCGATAATAAGCGGTGAACCGAGAAATGCCCATAAGGCAAAGTGCTGTAAATATTGCACATCGGTACAGCCCTCAAGTCCTACGTGACCCTTACCATGCATTCCGGCAATCAGCATGTCCATATCGTTGTAGCAGCCGGGAGCGTTGCCCTCTACATTATTGACCTGGCTTCTGAAGATGTCGATATAGGATTTCGGTGTATCAAAAATATCGCCTGTAGAACGATAGGTGTGTGCGCCTCGTGAACGCATCCACTGAGACGGATTTTCAACACCCCAGTTGCATGCCGCAAACAGAATATCACGTCCGCTGTTGCGCAGCGCCAGTGCCATTGTCAGATAAGCATTTTTTGCGTCAGCGCTTTTGGGGAAGTTACAGAAATCATATTTTAAATAATCAACGCCCCATTCAGCAAACTGCTTTGCATCCTCAAATTCGTGACCGTAGCTGCTTGGATATCCACCGCAGGTTTTAAATCCGGCACAGGAATACATGCCGAATTTCAGCCCCTTTGAATGGATGTAATCGGCAAGATACTTCATCCCATGCGGAAAAAGCTCGGGATCGGGAATTAATTTTCCGTCAACTCTTTCTTTCAGCGACCAGCAATCATCAATGATGACATATTCATAACCGGCAGCCTGATAGCCTTCATTTGCCATTACGTCTGTCATTTCCATGATCAGCTTTTCGTTAATGTTATTTGCGAATGTGTTCCATGAGTTCCAGCCCATAGGTGGTTTGTGTGATAACATTGTATTTACCTCTTTTCTTGAAAATATATTGATTTTGTTTTGCGTTGTTGTATTTATACGTTGTATTTTGCAAAATAACTGTTGTTTGATACTATCCTTATCTTATCAGAATTTTTGAAAAAGTAAAGAGAAAATACTTGCATTTATGTGTCTGAATATTGTATAATAAAAGAGAGTATTGATTTTGCGAAAGGATTTATAAAAATGGAGGAATATTATATACCGCGGCAAATGGGGGATTTGTTTATTTATGATATTGGATATCAGCAATGTCCGCCGAAGCATTGTCATTCGACAGCTTTTTCGGATCGCTTTTTGATTCATTATGTACTGGAAGGCAAGGGGATTTTTCGCGTTAATGGACAGGAGTACAAACTGAAAGCGGGGAATGCTTTTTTTATCGGTAACCAATACGGTTATTATGAGGCAGATAAGGAGGAGCCGTGGCGTTATATATGGATTAATATTTCGGGCAATGCGGCGATTTATTTTTTGAATAAGCTGGGACTTCATCCGGAGCAGCCGATTTATCAGACCGAGGATCGGGAACGGGTGCAGCAATGCTACGAGGAGCTTTGCCGAGATTATAACAGAGTGGATGATTTTTTGGCATATAGCAGGATATTTCAGCTGTTTGAAACTTTACGGGAAACGAATGTGAATCAAGACGTTGATAAAAAGAATATCCGGGAGAATAATGCGGAGCGGTATGTGAAAGCATGCTGTGAATTTATTCATACGAATTATTATAAAAATATTACCGTTGAGGATGTTTGCCGGTTTGCCGGGCTGGAATATTCTTATTTGTTCCGGCTGTTTCGAGAGCAGGTGAACACCAGCCCGGGACGGTATCTGGGGCATTATCGGCTTTCAAGGGCGGCGGCTTTGCTGCGGAATACCGCCATGACCGTCACCGAAATTGCGGCGGCAGTGGGATATGAGGATCGTGCGGCGTTTTCGAAAGCATTTTCAAAGAAATACGGCATTTCGCCCAAAGCCTATCGGCAGATTTAAATAATGACATAAAAATATGATTTTTTTCTATTGAATATTTTTCGTGAATGTTGTATAATGAAGAAGAAAAGAGGAGTTCTTTTTAAAGCTTTGTGCCGTTGACACAGAAAGGAATGAGGTTCGTATGAAAATATTAGTGACGGGCGGAGCCGGATATATCGGCAGCCATACTTGCGTGGAGTTGCTGAACGCCGGCTATGAAGTAATTGTTTTGGATAATCTTTATAATGCAAGCGAGAAATGCTTGGATGCAGTTCGTGAATTAACGGGAAAGGATTTTCCGTTTTATAAGGTTGACATGCTGGATAAGGACGCGATGGAGAAGGTCTTTGAGGAAAACAAGATTGACGCTGTCATCCATTTTGCAGGGTTAAAGGCGGTTGGAGAATCCACAAAGATTCCGGTGACTTATTACCATAATAATATTACGGGAACATTGCATTTGCTGCAGCTGATGGAAAAGTATGATGTGAATAATATTGTATTTTCTTCTTCGGCAACGGTTTACGGTATGCCTAAGACTGTTCCGATTACCGAGGATTTCCCGCTTTCGACAACGAATCCGTACGGTACAACAAAGCTGTTTATTGAGCGGATTTTAGAGGATACACAAAAGGCAAATCCGAAGCTTTCGGTAACGCTTCTGCGGTATTTCAACCCGATTGGCGCACATAAGAGCGGTATGATGGGTGAGGATCCTAAGGGGATCCCGAATAATCTGCTGCCATATATCGCGCAGGTTGCGGTCGGCAAGTTAGAAAAGGTTCATGTATTCGGAAATGACTATCCGACGCCGGACGGAACCGGAGTAAGAGATTATATTCACGTTGTGGATTTGGCAATCGGACACCTCAAGGCGCTTGAAAAGAAAGCAGATGTTCCGGGTGTGCACATCTATAATCTGGGAACCGGAAACGGCTATAGCGTATTGCAGATTATTGCGGCATTTTCAAAGGCTTGCGGCAAGGAACTGCCGTATCAGATTGATCCCAGACGTCCGGGCGATATTGCACAATGTTATGCAGATCCGAAAAAGGCACGCGTTGAGTTGGGTTGGGAAGCAACCAGAGGAATTGACGAAATGTGTGAGGATTCATGGAGATGGCAGTCAACTCATCCGAATGGATTTGAGGGCTGAGATTAAAGAACAAATGCGGTTTGCTTATCCGGGCGACCGCATCAAAAAAGGTTGTAAAAACAAAGTTTTTACAACCTTTTCTTTCTTTTATTGTGACTTATTTCACGAAAGCTTCCAAACGCTTAATGCACTCAGGGCAGATATTCTTGCCGTTGTAGTTGATAACGTTTGTAGCATCGCCGCAGAAAATGCAAGCCGGCTCATACTTCTTCAGTATAATGCTGTCATTTTCTGTATAAATCTCCAGCGAGTCTTTTACCTCGATGTCGAACTTTCTGCGCAGCTCGATAGGAAGTACAATTCTCCCCAGTTCGTCCACTTTTCTCACAATTCCTAATGATTTCATCATAACGATACCCTCCGTAATAAATTATTTTTTGCTATCTTCCGTTCTACCGTATACATATTGTACCACGGAACAAAAATAATGTCAATACCCAAATGTCGGTTTTTATCAAATTATTTCAAAAATTATCATATTTTTGCTAAATTTTTAAATAAAATCAAATTTTTGCAGATGATTGTCGAACTTTTTGGTCGATTCGCAATGCACAGCGCAGTGCGACTGCACCGGCTTTTACATACCGATCCAACATGCGTTTGCCCTCCAGGAGAAGCTCAATCGCACGAATTACGGATTGTTCGGAAAAACGTTCGGAGTATTTTTTCAGTTCGGAGAGCCGGTCGATATTGACGGCTTTATCAAATGCGGAGCATTGCAGCACCAGGATGTCGCGCAGATAGGAAATCCAGAAATCAAAGATTGAAGAAGCATATTCCTTATGGCTGTCGATAAATTCCTCAATTTTGAATGCGTCCGATTTCTCATGGGAAAGCAGCAGTCCCAAAGCTTGCAGAGCATCTTGGCGCAGGGAATCAAATTCCGGATTTTTCAGAATATCCTCAGCAGTTCCCGGAATCCCCTCGCAAAAGCTTACCAGAAACGGGATTTTCTTTTGCTCATCGGGATAGCTTTCCATAAGCCATTGTTCGATCTTTTTGTTCGGAACGGGCGGAAAGGTGATGAGTACAGCGCGGGAAAGAATCGTTGGCAAAAGAGAGGACGCGCTTTCTGCAATAATAATGAATACGGCGTATTCCGGGGGTTCTTCAAAGGTTTTCAAGAAAGCATTCTGCGCTTCGGGTGTCAGAAGATCGCCGTCCTTAATGATGTAGACCTTTCGGGGCGAATCAAAGGGTTTGATGATTGCGTCCTCGTTCACTTTACGGATGACATCAACAGGGATTCGGGTCTTGTCCTTAGGCTTTTCTACGTAGATAATATCGGGATTGCTGTCGGCTGCCGATTCAATGCAGCTTTGGCAGACACCGCAGGGGACGTGACCGGAGGAACGGCAGGTGAGCGCAGCGGCAAACAGGCGCGCATTTTCCAGTTTATAAAGCCCTTTTGCCCCCTCAAAGATGTAGGCATGGGAACAAGCGCCCTGCTCGATGCTTTCAAGCAGGTTATTCATAATATTTTCGTGAAAGGTTTGATAGCCGTGCATTTTTTACTTCCGTCCTTCATATATTGGATTGGGGCTGCCGCAAAGTGTTTGCCCTTGCGCGCAAGGGCAAATGATTGATTGCCATTATTTTCATTATACCATAGTTTGACGAAAAAGAAAAGAGGGAAATTTATGAATTATGCGTGGTGCCTTATGATTGGGATTTCGTTTGTCTGTGCGTTTTTTAACGGAACCTTGCCCGAAACGGCGGAGGCGATGCTGCAAGGCGCAAAGGACAGCGTTTTTACGATGCTTTCGTTTGCCGGAATCCTGTGCTTTTGGACGGGAATTTTGAAGGTGGGGGAGGACGCCGGATTCAACAAAGCGGCAGAACGTTTTTTTTCGCCGGTGATTCAGTTGCTGTTTCCGCATACAGGGAAAACGGCGAGGGGATTTATTACGATGAATTTAAGTGCAAATTTGCTGGGAATGGGGAATGCCGCAACGCCGATGGGGATTAAGGCGATGGAGGAATTGGATCGGGAAAATCCGCATCCGGAAACTCCGTCGAAAGCGATGTGTCTGTTTACAATTCTGAATACAACGTCCTTTACGATTTTACCCACGACTGTAATCGCTCTGCGAGCCGCTGCCGGGGCAAATTCGCCGTATGATGTCATTTTACCGATTTGGTGTGTTTCGGCGGCAGCGTTGATTCTGGGCGTTATTTTGGTGAAGATTTTTATTCGGGAATAAAAAAAGACAACCGCAAGCCGCAGACATTCCGGTGGGAATCGTACTGTATTTTTCATTCTATTGCGGCTCAGACATCCGCTACGCTGCGCGGAGTAGAACTCGCCTCCATAAAATGAAAAACACAGTACGATTCGGCAGAGGAATCGCATTTTTCAATCGTCTGTTCTCTTGAAAGTGATTAGTCGTTTACAACCTCAACACTGATGATTTCGCCGGAGGTTTTTACGTATTTTGTGTAAATATCTACCGTTCTGCCGACCGACAGCTCCGTAGTATCATCCAGGATGTATCCATCCTCGGATTCGCGACCGTTCGCTTCGATCGTAACCATACAAGTGTATTTATCCGGCAGGGTTGCCCATTTAATCGTTCCGTCGGCGGTGGTGGACTGCATTTTTGCTTCGCCTACCTGGACGTCTTTGATTTCGCCGAGAACTATTTGGGATTTTTTATCGGTTGTGATACCGCCTTTTTTGAGCGCTTGTACCGTAAAATCTCTTACGGAGTTGATTTTTACCACATACCGAAAGGTTTCGTTTGAGGTTACTGCCGTTGTGGTGTTTGACAAAAAACGTATGCATAGTCCGACAACTGCGGCAAGCACCAATATGATTACGCCGATGTCAATAATGCTGACCTTTCCGGCAATTTTTCCGTTCTTATCCATCTGCACATTCCTCCTTAATCTTCAATTTCAATAACGTATCCGTTGGATGCATAACCCTTGCCGCGGACGGGGATTTCCTGACCGACCTTGATTTTCGTATCACCGGTCTGAATTGCTTTGTCGCTGACGGTACAATCGGCTTCAATATCAATGTAAATATCCTCGCGTTCGTCATTGACCTCATTGCGGTATGAGCCGTCAATACTGTCATAGACCATCGCTACGGTCGGTTGGGTATGAACACCCGTAATCACGCCGCCGTCCTTTTCGGTCAGGCTTAATGTAACCTTGTCGCCTGCCTTCATTGTATCGGCAAGCCCCTTTTCGCGATCTTGAATCATGACGGTGAAAGCAACTTTCTGGTTGGTTGTTTTTTCGGTTAATTTCGGGCCGAACAGCATCCACACAACTACAAGAGCCACTGCGGCAATGATGACGATCACGGTATCAATGATTGTCCATTTTTTTGATTTATTCATTTCACTAACTCCTTGTATAAATTTTCTGTTTGCTCCGTCATCGCACGTGCGGTGAAGGTGCTGTTGAATTTTTCGATTGCTCCGTCTGAAAGCTTTTTGTAAATCCTTTCATTGGTGAGCAGCTCCTTTAGCTTTAAGTAAAGCTCGCGGCTGTTTCGCTTGGGAACGATAAAGCCGTTGACGCCGTTTTGAATCACGCCGGGATTACCGCCGAAATCCGATACAACCGCCGGAATCCCAATGCTCATGCCCTCCAGCAGGGCAAGACTGGTGGCTTCTGTGCCGTAGGAGGCGTTGACTTGAATATCGGTGATGTTCATCAGCTGATCCACATCGGAGATAAAGCCGGTGAAGATAATATCATTTTCGCGATTCAGCGCTTTTACCTGTGCCTTGAGCTCGGCTTCATAGCTACCGGTTCCGGCAATATAGAATTTAGCGTCTGCTCCGTCCTTAAGCAGCATATCCGCCGCTTCAATAAAATACGAATGTCCTTTAATATCCTCCAGACGCGCTACAATAGAAACGACCTTGCTGTTTCCTGCGCCGAAACGCTTTCGGATTTCCGCACGTTCTGAATCGGTCGCTTTTTTTAAGCCCTGCACGCCATTCAGAATCACGCGGATTTTTTTATCCGAAACTCCGGTAGCGGTCAGATTATCTTTTGCCGCTTCGGCAACGGCGATAATCCCGTCGGCATAGTGGTTGTTGATTTTGCCGTTAATCCATTTGCCGATTCCTTTGGAAATCCGCGGGGATGGGTCAAATACGCTGTGACGCGTAAACACGACCTTTGCCCCTGCCTGCCGCGCAGCGATCCGCGCTGACATACTGCCGTGGGTGTGAACAATATCCGGCTTCTCACGCCGGAAAATCTCGCGCAGCTGCCGGATTGCGCTCCGATCTAAGGATTTATCCGCGATTCCGTCTGCTTCAATAACCTCGATTCCCAAGGCTTCGATATGCGGCTTTAACAGGCTGTTTTTCGGCAAAACCGTTTTCACTTGAAATTCGGTATAATCAAAATTTTCAAGCAGCGTCAGAACGCATTTTCCGGCACCGCCGATGTTGGTATCCGAGGATACCTCAATGACTTTAATCATCAATCTCTGCCCTCCTTAATATATTCTAAGGCTGTTCCCATTGCCATTACCATGAAGAACAGCGCCATGACTCTGTAGTTATAAAAAGTGTAGTCAAACATACTCTGTGCGAGGAACCCGATCATGCCGCAGCTGATCGCGAGCACCGTCGTGGAGGACCAACTCTTTTTTTGCCCCAGACGATGGGTTTTAACCATTTTCTTGATGAATACGAACTGCGTAATCAAGAATACGGCAAGCGCACCGATTCCGGCTTCAACCGTAAGCTGCAAGAACGTATTATGAGAGTGCGGAGCAATGATGGCGTTGTAGGAGAAAAACGGATAAACCTTTGCAAATGCCGCTTCTCCCATACCGATTCCGCCGAGCCAATACGTTTTCAGCAGTCCGAGCGTTCCCAACCAGATGTAGACGCGGTAAGAGGTGGAGGAGTCCTCCATATTGCCTACCGATAACATTCGGTCGATGATCGTCTGCGGCAGGATAAAGGGCAGAACACACAGCAGCAGCGGAATCAATCCCCAGAGCTTTCCCTCATAGAAAGTGACAAAGATTACCGCGGCTAACATAAAGCCGATCCAGCAGCCTCTGGACTGCGTCAAAACAAGGCATAGTCCCAACACGCCGAACATCGCAAGGTAAACCCATTTTGCCCAGCTTTTTGCCTTATATTTTACAAAGAACACAGCGCATACCGGGAGTACCAGCAGCAGATATTCGCCCAGAACATTGGGGTTGGCAAGCGTTGAATAAACGCGCATGGTATCTTCCTCGAACATGGTTTCATCAATCCAGGCATTGGAGGTCGTCCAGCCGAACACATATTGCATGAGTCCGTATAGGGCAACCAGTGCGCCGGAAAATACAAGCACTTTCAGCAATCCGAAAAGCTGCTCTTTGGTTCTCACGGTATTGATTACGACAAAATAGAACATCACAAATACGAAATACAGAACCCAGACTTTCAGACTTCCCAATCTTGCAAAGGAGAATGCCGAGGATATGAACAATACGGTCAGCAGAATCAGCAGACCCAATCCAACGCCGCCGATTCGGATTTTAAAGTCTTTTGTCGTAAGCGCCTGGATCAGAAATGCAATGCCTGTCCAGATACAGATTCCGGCAAGCATGATTGTCGGAATGAGCGGCGCTAAGAATACTGCCGCATATACACCCGTAATCGGCGCATACAGTACAAGCAGCATCCCGAATAAAGCAAACGGAATCATCAGACCGTAAAGCGGTTGAAATACCATGACAGCATCGGTCAGAATTCCCGTCAGAACGGCTAATATGATTTTTTTGATTCCTTGAAAATCGGCTTCGTTATAAAATTCAAAATTCAGATCGGGAAACCCGACAGCAGCTTTTACAAAGTCCACAACCTTTGAGCCATTCAAAAACGCCATGAGGTTGAAATTCAGAATCAGCAGCACCGCACCGACCGCGCCTGCGCACAGCACGAGCTTGGAATAGGACTGTACGGACGCAAGCTTAATCAGCGTATAAGCAAGACATGAGGACAGCAGCAGCATGCCCCAGAATCGCGTATTGATTGCCATAAAGCTGTTTACATAGCACCGCCCGACAGAACACAGGACGCTGCTTTTGATTTTTTCGTTCAGAAATCCGCCAATTTTCCGCTGCAAAAATTCCCAGAAAACAACCGGCAGCCGGAATAACCGATAAATCAGACTCTGCTGTGCATAATCGGCTCGGTCTGTCGAACCGATTCCTCTTAGAATGACGCTGTTTTTCCAGCCGTTTGAGAATGCGTTGTAAATGCGAAGCAGCAACTTGCATATACCGCTTTCCCGAAACATTCTGCCGAATGCGCGGAAAAATGCCATCAAAGAGGTTAAAATAAGACTATTCATAATAGACCCCTTTCTATTTATAATGTTTTAGGTACTTGTAAAGCGGAGGTTTCAAGTTTTCATTCTATTGCGGCTTAGGCATCCGCATGTGCGGAACTCGCCTTCATAGAATGAAAACTATATGAAACTTCCTACCGTTCATCCGAATTATCGCCGTAAAGCGCGGATTTCATCCACTTTTAAAATCCACAATCCGGCGGCATACACAATAACGCCGACAATGCCGCAAGCTGCGCATACAATCAGCTGATGGAACAGTGCGCCGTCTGCGCGGTAAATGAAATGATATAAGGCAAAAACCACGGCTGCCATGATTGCGGAACTGAGCAGAACCTTTAAAAATGTCACCCCGTCCGCACGTCCGATCATGCCCGGCTGTCGTCTGACCATACAGAATCCGTTCATTAAAGCATTAAAGATACTGCCGCCGGCTGCCGCAAGCGCCAATCCGTAGGTTTTAAAGATTCCGAACAGCAGATATGCCATGACAACATTAAATACCATACTCAGAATCGAATTGCGCATCGGGGTTTTGCTGTCGTTAATGGAGAAGAAATACTTGGAAAGTATTTCGTTTACCGCCAGTCCCAACATTCCCACACTGTAGCAGGAGAGCGCTCCGGCAATGACCGACGCACTTTCCGCTGTCATTTCGCCGCGGCGGTAGATGATATTGGTAATGGGATTGGAAAGAATAATCATACCGGCGGTCAGCGGCAGAATCACCAATACAATCGCTTTAAGCGAGGTCATGATTAATCCCCGTGCCTCCTCGTCGTTTTGCGAAGCGTTCGCTTTGGCAAGCTTGGGGAAAATCAAATTTGTTACCACAAAGGAAAATACACCGGTTACGATAATATACAGACGGTTTGCCAGTTCCAGAGAGGAGTATGCACCGTCAATCCCGGACGCTAACCGGGAATTAATTACACTGTAAAGCGGCTGCACCCATGTGCTTACCAGCATTGGCCCGGCAAGCAGAAGCGCATTTTTGATGTTGCTATCCTTTAATCTGAAATCCGGACGAAACCGATACCGAAACCGAATCAGCGCCGGGATTTGGACAATGACCTGCAAGCTCCATGCGATCACCATCGTTACGGCAAGTCCCACAACGCCGAAGCGTTTTCCGAACAGGATGAAGTAGACGATAATTGCCGCATTGGATACCAGGCTGATAATCGCCGGGATATTGTATTCGCCCATCGACTGCAAAAATCCCACAAAGGAGAATGCAAATCCGGTGAAAATAATCATCGGGAACATGATGAAAGTGAGCTGCACAGCCAGATCGTGTTTATCCCCGGTATAGTTCGGCGCCATGAAGTTTACGATCTGTTCCGAAAAAATCATTCCGAATACGGCGATGGCGAGCGTTGCGAGAAAGACCATTGTAACAAATTTATTGACAAATTCCATCGCTTCTTTTTTGCCGCGCTTTGTCATGATGTCGTTGAAAACCGGAATAAAGGTCGCGGAAATTACGCCGCCGATCACCACATCAAAGAGCGTTGTGGGCGCTTTCGAGGCGGTCATAAATGCGTCTGCCTCCATGCCTGTTCCGAAAAAGGCGGCAATCAGAGAATCCCGAACCAGCCCCAGAACCTTGGCAAGCAGCGTTGCGGCTGCCATAAACACAGCGGTTTTTAAGAGTGTTTTTCCTGTTTCTTTACTCAATATCAACACTTCCTTTTTCATACAAATCAATCGCAAGCTTGCCGTTGAGTTGTGCCTGTTCATTGAGTCGGGCATAGCTTCGTTTCAGCTCATCTTTGATTGTGACGTAATCGCGGATGGTTTCTTCCAGCATTTTAAACAGTGCGTCTTCTGTCAGATTCGCCACATCAATGGCGCGGTCTTGACCGGTATTGCGCATAAAGCTGCTGATTTTTGGATCATAAATCAATCCGATCAGCGGCACGCTGTTGATTGCCGCATACATCAGCGTATGCAGCCGCATCCCGATACAGAAATCCATACAACCAACCACCGACAGCATATCGTCAACCGTCGGATGATTTTCGATAATGGATGCTTTTTCTTTCATTTTACTCATAATGCTTTTGGAAATGCCCATATCCTTGGACGCCTGCATCGGCAGGAATACCGGATATAGTCCGTATTCCGCCGCGGCACGGTCGCAGACGCGCGCGATAATGTTTTCAAAATCGCTGTGCAGTGTATTCCATTTCCGAACCGAAATCCCCAGTAAGCGTTTATCGGGAACTTTGGCTTCGTGCAAAATTCTTTTGCCAACGCTGCGATCGGGGACGGATAAGGTCAGTGCCGGGTCGGCGGTCAGCAAAATTTTAGGCTTGGAAACGCCGATTTTTTGCAGGGTTTCCATGGATTCGCGATCGCGCAGAGTGATTAAATCCACCTCGTCCAGGATTTTTTGCGTGTAGCGGATATTGGATTGACGGCAAAGCGGCCCGATTCCGTTGGAATAGAGCATAACCTTTAAGCCTTGATCCTTTGCGGCTTTGATAATATTCAGATAATATAAAAGCGATTTAGTGCTGGTTCGGTCTTGAATCAGCGTTCCGCCGCCGGAAATCAGCATGTCCGCTTTTTTCATGTGCCGATAGATCTGCGGAATTGAAAACCGATTAATCGCCTTGACGCGGTAGGTACGGGTCGTTTCCTTCGGATTGGCGCTCAATACCACAATGTTCGGACTTTCCTTATATTTTTTCAGATCGTCGATAATGGATTTCAGCAGTGCGTCGTCACCGCTGTTTTTAAAGCCGTAATAACCGGAGATCAGAATTTCGTCCTGTTTGGAAAGCGCCCAGTCATATACGCGAATACTGTCGTCTGTCATTCGGGCAACGCTGTATTCCTTTTTAATCAGCTCTCTGCCATATTTGCCCAGTGCCTCCTGCTGTTCCGGCTCCATTGCGAAAAAGCGGAGCGTATCCTTGAGCAGCAGCTCGGGCGAGGGCATGACGCAGCCGCGGCAACAGAAGTTGGTGTCAATTCCGACTTGCAGCTTGCTTTCGTCAAATAAGCCGATATAACCCTCGTTTCCGGCGATAATAACCGGCTTTTCCGCTGCCATTGCCTCCAGTGCCGCACGGCTTACGCCGATAAACAGCTTGGAGAGAGCGACCAGTTTATTGATGTCCGTTCGCGCTCCGGTCAGCGTTACACATGGATAGCCTAAGGCTTGATTGACCTTTTCCGCTTCGGCTTTGACGTTTTCAAAATCATCGCCGCCGCCGACCACAATCAGCCGCAGCCGTTCAATGTGCTTTGCGGCTTCGGGGATGGTCTGGATGTATTGCTTTGCAACAAGACTTCTGGATTCGTCCAGACGGCTGACATAGACCAGCACGTTTTCATCCGGCTTGATATTCAGCTCGGCGCGGATGTCAGCAGTGTCCGTATACGGAGAAAATTTATCGGTGTCAATGCCGTTGATCGTTACGCGGATATTGCTCTCCGGAATCTTGTAATTATCCATCAGATAGGTTTTTATGTCCTCCGATACCGCAACGGTTTTTTCGCCCCAGTCTGTAATGTATTTCAGACCGTATTTTGTGGTGAATACCCAGTGTGCGGTGGTGACAAACGGAAAGTGCATTTTTTTATGAAGCTTTCCTAATATAAAAGACGGGATTCTCGCATGAGAATGAACCAAGTCTATTTTTTCTTTTTTAATGATACTTGCAAGACGCTTTGCGGCTTTGAACATGTTGATGGGGTTTTTATTCTGGAGCGGTACGGAATAATGCTTAATTCCGGCTTCCTCCAACTCCTTAACGTATACGCCGCCGTTGGATGTGACAATCACATTGAAGCCTCTCCGTTTCAGCTCCTTGGCAAGCTCCACAACATGGGTTTCGGCTCCGCCGATATTCAGCTGCATCAGCGCAAGCAGAATGTTAGCTCCCTGTTTCAAGTCTGTTTCCTCCTATTCACATAGCTGTTTTGATGCCAAAACGGCAATCCTACACATAGCTATACATATTACATTATAAGCTAAAAGCCCGGAAATGTACATGTTTATCATCAAAATGTATTATAATTGTAACAATGGTGAAAAGCCGATTGCATGGGATTCGGGGATAGGAATCGGGCGGCAGACGTGCGGATTTCGTCAATTATTTCCGTAATTGGCGTTATTAAACTGTAATTTTACACAAATTTAATGAATTTATCAAAAACACTTGATGTTTTAGAGTTTTTTTGATATGATATAGGGTATTGGAATAAAAAGAAAAGAAGGAGTGATGAGAATGCCGTCATGGCTTTCGGGAATGTTGACGGGGTTGTATGCCACATTTGTTGAGGACGGACGTTGGGAATGGTTTTTAAGCGGTTTGGGTTATACGCTGCTGATTTCCTTGTTTGCCGTATTAATCGGATTGATTCTCGGCATTCTTTCGGCATTCGGGCACCTGTCCAAAATCAAGCCGCTGAAGTGGATTTCGGGGATTTATATTGATGTCATCCGTGGTACGCCGACGATGGTTCAGGTATTGATTATTTATTATGTAATTTTTGCGAGCGTAAAGCTCCCGGCGTGGATTGTAGGCGTTATTGCATTCAGTATTAACAGCGGTGCGTACATTTCAGAAATCGTCCGCGGAGGAATCCTTTCGATTAATCCCGGTCAGACCGAGGCAGGACGTTCGTTAGGCTTAACGCAGGCACAGACGATGCGCCATATTATTATGCCGCAGGCGATGAAAAATATTCTGCCGGCTTTGGCGAATGAATTTATCGTATTAATTAAGGAAACAGCTGTAATCGGTATGGTAAACAACGTGGACTTGCTGGGTGCTGCCAAAAAGGTTCAGACGCTGACCTATGACTTTCTCTGGCCGCTCGTTTCATGTGCAGTGATTTATTATGTCATTATTAAGATTCTGACGATTATATTATCCAAGCTTGAAGCGCGGCTCAGAAAGAGCGACAAGAGATAGGAGGAAGCGGTATGGCGATGATAGAAGTAAAGGGACTTCAAAAAAGCTTCGGTGATCTGGAGGTCTTAAAAAATATAGATCAGCATATCGAGCAGGGCGAAAAGGTAGTTATTATCGGGCCGTCCGGCAGTGGAAAGTCAACGTTTCTGCGGTGTCTGAATTTACTTGAAATGCCGACGGGCGGAGATATTTATATTGACGGTGAACGCATTACCGATAAAAATATCAATATTAATCATGTCCGCGAAAAGATGGGAATGGTTTTTCAGCAGTTTAATCTGTTTCCGCATCTGAGCGTTCTGGAGAACATCACGTTAGCGCCGATGAAGGTCAAGAAAATGGACAAGGCGGCCGCGGAGAAAAAGGCGTATGAATTATTGAAAAAGGTCGGTCTTGCGGATAAGGCGGACAGCTATCCCGGTCAGCTTTCGGGCGGACAGCAGCAGCGAATTGCAATTGCGCGTGCACTGGCGATGGAGCCGGAGATTATGCTGTTTGATGAGCCGACTTCGGCACTGGATCCGGAAATGGTCGGAGAGGTTCTGGAGGTTATGAAAGACCTTGCCAAGGCAGGAATGACGATGGTCGTTGTTACCCACGAAATGGGCTTTGCGCGTGAGGTGGGGTCGAGAGTCTTATTCATGGACGGTGGATACGTTCTGGAGGATGGAACTCCGGAGCAAGTCTTTACCGCACCGAAGAGCGAGAGAACGAAAGAGTTCCTCGGAAAGATTTTGTAAACATTATATATTGATAGGAATTGTAAAAGGCGATTTCGGGAGGAAGAATTTTCATTTATTTTTCGAGCTATGTCAGTTCAGACATCCGCTGCTATAGTCCGAAAAACAAATGAAAATTCATTCTGCTGAAATTGCGGTACGAGCCCTATTTATATATGTTTAAGCGGACGATTGCGAATTTCATGAAACACGATCGGCTGTATAAAATAAGAAAAATAAGCTTTTTGCTTGTTTTTCACGTTGAGTTTATGTCGCTGAAGGGCGGCGGAATGGAGGATTTTAAAATGAAAAAGATTGTAAAGATTGCTGCATTAATGGCAGCGGCAGTTATGGGGATGGCAGCTTTGACCGGATGCGGTTCCGGCAGCGACACATTGGTTATGGGTACAAATGCGGCATTTCCGCCGTTTGAGTTTACAACATCACAGGGTCTTGTAGGCGAATTTGACGGTATTGACGTTGCAATCGCTCAGAAGATCGCAGACAGCATGGGTAAGAAGCTTGAAATTTCCGATATGGAATTTGACGGCTTGGTAGCATCCGTTAAGACCGGTAAGGTGGATATGGCGGTTGCAGGTATGACGGTTACAGAGGAAAGACTGCAAAATGTGGATTTCTCTGATCCGTACTATGTTGCAACACAGGTTATGGTTGTAAAGCCGGATGACACATCCATCACAAAGGCAGATGATCTGAAGAACGGCAAAAAGGTCGGCGTTGTTCTGGGTTATACAGGCGATACATTGGTAACAGAAACCATTCAGGTTCCGGAGGAAAACATCGTAAGAGCAAACCGTGGTATTGACGTTGTTCAGGATGTAAAGAACGGTAAGCTGGACGCAGTTGTTATGGACAGCGCAACCGGTAAGGCTTTGGCAGACAAAAACGGCTTGAAGATCGTTGAAGATCCGTCCGTATTTGAATCTGAGGAATATGCAATTGCCGTTAAGAAAGGCAACACTGAATTACTGGATAATATCAACAAGGTATTAAAGGAAATGAAAGACAGCGGCGAGATTGCAGCTTTGGCGGAGAAGTACGAGTCTTCTGCGCAGGACGCTGAATAATCAGCCGAATCGGGATGAATCAAGGGGCTGCAAAGAAACTTTTGTATACGGTCAACGGATCGCAATTGTTTTTTTGCGGCCCCTTTGTGGTTTTCCTTGACAGTTCTTTATATTTGAGCTATAATAGAATTTAAGATTGCATTATCGCGTGGTTGTGATCGGAACATTGCTCTGTTTTTCAGTACGTGAAGACGAGTTTCGGGCAGCGTAGCGGATGTTTGAGTCGGAACGGAATGAAAAACAGAGCAATGTTCCGACCGATCGTTTATCATGCAATCGCTGAGATCAGATTACAGAAAGGGGCGGTAATATGGTATATCTTCTTCTTGCCGATGGATTTGAGGAAATTGAGGCTTTGACGCCTTTGGATATTTTACGCCGTGCAGGGGTGGAAATCAAGACGGTTTCCATTCAGCAGAAAACAGTAACAGGAGCGCACGGGATTCCTGTGGTGGCAGACGCTGTGGTATCGGATTTGGACGGTATTGACGATATGGAGCTTCTGATTTTACCGGGTGGTGCAGGTCATGAGCTTTTGGACGCGTCCAATGCGGTTCATGCAATGATTAATCATGCACACGAGCGCGGGATTGCGATTGCGGCAATTTGTGCTGCACCCTCTATATTGGGAAAGAAAATGCTGCTTAGCGGTAAAAAGGCGACCTGTTTCCCCGGATATGAGCGGTATCTTTACGGCGCGGAGCTTTCGGACGCGGCAGTGGTTCGGGACGGGCAGTTTATTACGGCTCGCGGTGCCGGAGCGGCGGCGGAATTTGGGTTTGAAATCTGTGCGATTCTGAAAGGCCGGGAAACGGCGGATCAGCTGAAAAAGCAGATGCAGTATACGCTATGATTTTAGATATTATTTTTGTCGCGGTCATGCTGTTGGCGCTTTTTACGGGAGTAAAGCAAGGATTGGTGAAATCGGTCTGGAAAATCGGCGCATGGGCAATCACGGCGATTGCCGTAGCTGTGGCATTGACGCCGACCGTTAATTTTCTGCACGGTACAAAGATGGCGAACCGGATTTATATCTCCATTTCTCAGGCGGCAACGGAAAAATTCGCGAATACAGGGAATGTATCGTTATCGGAGATGACCTCGCTGCCGGAATGGATGGTTTCGGGCGCGGATGAAAGCTTGCGGAATGTGCAGGATGCAGCAAATGAAGGTTTGACCGCGGCGGCGGAAACAACGGCACGAACCATTACGGACGCAGTGATTCGGATTATTGCGGTTGTGGGGTTGTTTCTGTTGATTCGGATAGCACTTTCGATTTTGTTTATCGTGGTGAACGGCGCGTCAAAGCTGTCGGTCGTCAACGGGGTGAATAAGCTGCTGGGTGCGGTGTTTTCGGCATGCAATGTCCTGTTAGGCGTGTATCTGGTATTGGCGCTGATCTCGCTCTTTGCCAATCCGGCGATTTATGAATCAATTAACCAAACTTGGATTGTGAAGAATTTGTTTAACCACAATATTTTAATGCAGCTGTTTATGAGGATATAGAGAAATAAAAGCTATTGAAGAAAAAATAATGAAAGGATTGATTTTCATGTATAGTGATATTGTAAAAAAGGGAGTGGAAAAGACTCCGCATCGGTCGCTGTTCAAGGCGGCTGGATTTACGGATGAGGAAATCGAAAGACCGTTAATCGGTGTGGTTTCGGCGAAAAACGAGATTATACCGGGACATATTCACCTGGATAAGATTGCCGAAGCGGTAAAAGCCGGAGTACGTCTGGCAGGCGGAACACCGATTGAATTTCCGGCGATCGGCGTATGTGACGGAATCGCGATGGGGCATATCGGAATGAAGTATTCCCTGGCAACCAGAGAGCTGATTGCGGATTCCATCGAGTCGATGGCATTGGCGCATGGGTTTGACGCATTGGTTTTGATCCCGAACTGTGATAAGATTGTTCCGGGAATGCTGATTGCAGCGGCAAGATTGAATATTCCGGCAATCCTTGTTTCGGGCGGTCCGATGCTTTCTATGAAGTTTGACGGAAAATTCCGTGATTTGAATACAGCCTTTGAGGCGGTCGGCGCATTTAAGGCAGGAACGATTGATGAGCAGGGACTTCTGGAATTGGAGGAAGCGGCATGTCCGTCCTGCGGATCCTGTTCGGGAATGTTTACGGCAAATTCCATGAACTGTCTTTCCGAAGTATTGGGAATGGCATTGCCCGGAAACGGAACGATTCCGGCGGTTTATTCGGAGAGAATCCGTTTGGCGAAGCATACGGGTATGAAGATTATGGAGTTGTGGGAGAAAAATATCCGTCCGCGCGATATTATCACGCCGGATTCCATTTATAATGCATTGAGAGTCGATATGGCATTGGGCTGCTCCACGAACTCCATGCTGCATTTGCCGGCAATTGCCTATGAAGCAAAAGCACCGATTACACTGGATTATGCGAACGATATTTCAAAGGAGACTCCGAATCTTTGCCATCTGGCACCGGCAGGCGAGCATCATGTTCAGGATTTATATGCTGCCGGCGGCGTACAGGCAGTCATGAATGAGCTGTCGAAAAAGAATTTGTTGAAGTTGGATACGATTACCGTAACCGGAAAGACTCTGGGCGAGAATATCAAGGATCATCCGGTTAAGGATTATACGGTGATCCGTCCGATCGACAATCCGTATTCCGAAACGGGCGGTATTGCGGTCTTAAAGGGAAATCTTGCGGTAGATGGTTCGGTTGTCAAGAGAAGCGCAGTTGCGCCCGAAATGCTGCAGCATGAAGGCCCGGCGAAGGTTTTCGAGAGCGAGGAAGAAGCGATTGCGGCAATTTATGAGGGTAAAATCGTCAAGGGCGATGTCGTTGTGATTCGGTATGAGGGCCCGAAGGGCGGCCCGGGTATGCGTGAAATGCTTTCACCGACCTCGGCAATCTGCGGTATGGGTTTGGATAAGGATGTCGCGCTGATTACAGACGGAAGATTCTCCGGAGCAACGAGAGGTGCGGCAATCGGTCATGTTTCGCCCGAAGCAAGAGAGGGCGGCCCGATTGCGTTTGTGCAGGACGGAGATATTATTGAGATTGATATTGACCGCTGCGTTTTGAATGTAAAAATTTCCGATGAGGAAATGGCAAGAAGAAAGGCAAACTGGACGCCGAATGAGCCGAAAGTAAAAACCGGATATTTGAAACGGTATTCAAAACTGGTTTCCTCGGCAATTCAGGGTGCGGTTATGCTGGATGATTAACAGGATTAAAATATGAAAACAAAAACAACCTATATATGTCGCGAATGCGGATACAAATCGCCGAAATGGCTGGGCAAATGTCCGAGCTGCAATCAATGGAACACGATGGAGGAAACTCTTGTTTCCGATTCCAAGAATGTTCGGACGCAGCTTGCACAGCCGATCGGCGGAGCGGTACCGACCCCAAAGCGGATTCATGAAGTGAAAATCGGCTATGAAACGCGGTATTCCACTGGCATGAAAGAATTGGATCGCGTACTGGGCGGCGGTATCGTGCAGGGATCTTTGATTCTTGTCGGAGGAGATCCCGGAATCGGAAAGTCAACGTTGCTGCTGCAAATTTGCGAAAATGCCGGCAAGGATAAGAAAATTCTCTATGTTTCGGGTGAGGAATCCGAGGGGCAGATTAAGCTTCGTGCGGAGCGTTTGGGCGTTCATGCGGAAAATCTGTATCTGATTTCCGAAACGGATGTGGTACGGATTATTGATTGTATTCATGAGGTCAAGCCCGAAATCGTGATTATTGATTCGATTCAGACCATGCATCGGGAGGATATTGCGTCGGCGGCAGGCAGCGTTCCGCAGGTACGGGAAGCGACCAATGCTTTTATGCATGCGGCAAAATCCGCCGGAATCGCGATGTTTATTGTGGGTCACGTCACAAAGGACGGCGCACTTGCCGGTCCGAGAGTTCTGGAGCATATGGTGGATTGCGTTTTGTATTTTGAGGGTGATCGCCAGATGTCCTTTCGGATTTTGAGAGCCGTTAAGAACCGATTCGGCTCGACCAATGAAATCGGCGTTTTTGAAATGCGTGATGTTGGACTGGTTGAGGTAGACAATCCCTCGAAAATGCTGCTGGAGGGACGGGAAGAAAATGTTTCCGGCAGCGCGATTGTGTGTACGATGGAGGGTTCGCGCGGCGTATTGGCGGAGATTCAGGCGTTAGTTACGCCAACGGGTTTTGGCAATCCGCGGCGCATGTCCAACGGAATTGATTTTAACCGCGTGGTGCTTTTGATTGCGGTTTTGGAAAAGCGCGCCAGAATGAATTTATCCAATTCGGATGTTTATGTGAATGTTGCCGGAGGACTGCGGATTGATGAACCGGCGGCGGATTTGGGGATTTGCGTGGCAATCGCGACAAGCCAGTCGGATGTGCTGTTGCCGGCAGATATGCTGTTTGTCGGTGAAGTCGGCTTGGGCGGTGAGCTTCGTGCGGTTTCACAATTGGAAAAGAGATTGACCGAAGCGGCAAAGCTTGGATTTTCCTCGGCAATTGTGCCGAAGCAGTCTTTAAAGGGTGTGAAAATTCCAAAGAATTTTGCAGCCTACGGCGTCGGGACGATCGGCGAAGCGATGGCAATGATCCGAAAAAAATAAAGCATTGAATCAAGAGCAGCCACACCGAGAAATCGGTGCGGCTGCTTTTTTATGCTTCACTGAGCCAACAATGTGTTCAGCTTATCATATAAAACCTGCTCAAATTCCTTTGCGGTATTCAGCGTGCAGCATACGGATTCGTTTACTGCAAGGAGATCATTCGGGCATACACACTCCATTGCGACAACTGCCTGGATTTTTTCGCCCTCTGCATTCAAGATATGACTAAGCGCTGTTTCCTGAAGTGCAATGGATTCCAGCAGATCGTTGATAGCTTGAGTTCTGGTTGTGGAACTCGCCTCTATAACCGGCATTGACATGATTCATTTCTCCTTTCTAATTTTTTAAAGACACAGGATTTGTGCCTATGTATGGAGAAGGAATCGGATTTTTTGGCGGTTATAGTATATCATATGAAACGACCGGCGAATTTGTTACCGAAAGGTTTTGAGGAAAAATGCCGGATTGCGGCGAAATATGCTTTGGAATGTGAATTGTTTTTTAAGAATTTGTTAATCTTAGCACTCACCTCTTGACAGTGCTAACAATTGGGTGTATAATGTCGTCAGAACATAAGGAAAGGCAAAGATAAGAAGCGAAAGGCTTCAAGGATTTGTCCCCATCCCGAGTTCATTGAAAACAATTGGTATTGACGAATGTTTTTTTTGAAGGAGTGATGATTTATGTTAGTACCTAATATTTTCGGAAGAGATATGTTTGATGATTTTGAGTTTCCGTTCAACGGTTTTAAAGCGGACACCATGATGAAAACGGATGTTAAGGATACAGGAAAAGCGTATGAGCTGACCGTTGATATGCCGGGCGTCAAGAAAGAGGACGTAAAGGCGGAATTGAAGGACGGTTATCTGACCATCAATGCAACTTCGGGTTGCAGCAATGATGAAAAGGATACGGAAGGACATTATATCCGCCGTGAACGCCACTACGGATCTTGCAGCAGAAGCTTCTATGTAGGCAGAGGTGTTACGCAGGATGACATCAAAGCAAGCTTTGAAAATGGTACACTGAAAATGGTTGTACCGAAAGCGGAGGATGCTTTGGGCGAGGGAAACAATTACATTAGAATTGAATAATCCAAAGGATTTGCAGGGAGTCGATTTTTTCGGCTCCCTGCACGGCTTTAATGGGGAATATTCAGAGGGAGTAAAAAATGGCTCCCTTATTTTTTACATAAAATTTTAAAAAAATCGAAAAAGGTCTTTACAAGTGTTGCAAAAAGCGGTATAATTAAATTTGAGCATAAAAACACGCTTCTGATAAAAAACCTGTCCCGCAGGATGTAAGCCATCTGAGCTGAGAGGAGCGTCCGGGCTGATAAAATAATACCCATTTGGTTTTTCATCAGATTTATTTTAGATAAAACAAGGAGTAATGGATCATGGAAATTTCAATTACAAGAACCACACATCCGAAACAGAAGCCTGCCGATCAGTTGAAGCTGGGTTTCGGACAGTATTATACGGATCACATGTTTATTATGAATTATGATGAGGGAGAGGGATGGCATAATCCGAGAATTGTGCCGTATGCTCCGTTTGAATTGGATCCGGCGGCAATGGTTTTGCATTATGCCCAAGAGGTTTTTGAGGGAATGAAAGCATACCGTACCGCAGAGGGAAAGGTTCAGCTTTTCCGTCCGGAAAAGAATATGGCAAGAATGAACGTTTCCTGTGAGCGTTTGTGTATCCCGAAGATTGATGAGGAATTTGCTTTAAAGGCAATCAAGACATTGGTAAAGGTTGATGAGGATTGGGTTCCGTCAGCAGAGGGAACATCGCTTTATGTAAGACCTTACGTTTTCGCAACCGATGCGCATGTAGGCGTGCATCCGGCACATCACCTGATTTTCGCAATTATTCTTTCACCGGTTGGCGCATATTATCCGCAGGGAATCGCACCGGTTAAGATTTTTGTTGAGCAGAAATATGTTCGTGCGGTAATCGGCGGAACCGGCTTTACAAAGGCGGGCGCAAACTATGCAATTTCCTTAAAGGGTCAGGAAGAAGCTGCAGAGCAGGGATATATTCAGACGCTGTGGTTAGACGGTGTGGAAAGAAAGTACATAGAAGAAGTCGGTTCAATGAACGTATTCTTTAAGATCGACGGCGAGGTTATCACACCGGCTTTGGTCGGCTCAATTTTGGGCGGTATTACAAGAATGTCCATCATTGAATTGCTCAGATCAAAGGGCTACAAGGTAACGGAGCGCAGATTATCCATTGATGAACTGGTTCAGGCATTCAAGGACGGTAAGTTAGAGGAAGCTTGGGGAACCGGTACTGCGGCTGTTATTTCCCCGATCGGTGAATTGAAGTACGGCGATTTGGTTATGCCGATTCATGATGAGAAAATCGGTGAGATATCGCAAATGCTTTATGATACTTTGACCGGTATTCAGTGGGGTAAAATCAAGGATGAATTTGGCTGGACACAGCCTATTGACAATATCTAAGTAAAAAAATCGGTAAGGCTGAAAACCTTACCGATTTTTTATTCTTCAATTAAATCCGCATCCCGTGCGGTCTTTAGGAACTGATCCAAGCCGGCTTTTGCGGTGGCTTCATCCACTTCATACGTTTCAAGCATTTTTGCAAGAAGCTCATCATAGGTGCAGCCTTTTGATAATTCCGTCCATAAGAACGCTCCCGAATCGTTCAGTGTGATTAAGCCGTTAAATTCTTCCGAAGCCTTGCCGATTGCCACAACAACGTGTCTGTTTCCAACCGATCTCAGCATAAATCCTTTTTTTGTTTTCATTTTTTATTCCTTTCCGTGCCGTAAGGCACAAAACCAAAAGATATATTATTTTTCCGTCATTCCCCGATAAGAAACCTCAGCCGCTTCTTCATCCATATTACAGTGCAGCTTATAGATCGGGACTTCGGTGATCAGCCTGTCCAATAGGGTCAGAAGCTTATCCATTCGTTCTTCTGCTTTGGGGCGTACCGTTTGATTCAGAATCCCGAACAACGCTTCTTCCGGAGCGACCGGCTCAATCCAGTTTTTCTCATCGCGTTCCAGAATACAGATGCCACGCAGCGGAACGCCGGTATTGACATTCAAATCTGTTTTTCCCGAAAAAGGCGTCCCGTAAACATAAAATCCGTTTTCGGTCAGCTTAATGGCAGGCTTGTCATCGTTTAGAATATAGGCATCCTTGAAATGCTTCAGCCATAGCTGGGTGTGCGTGGATTTCCCGGTACCGCAGGGTGCGCTGAAAAGGAATCCCTCTCCCTGATAAACGACCGCGGACGAATGAAGCAATAAGCCGTTAAATTCGGGCAGCACTTCATAAAATTCACTTCCCATCCAGATATATTCACAATCCTCCAGGGTCAGATGTGGATTTTCCTGCTGTCTTTGCGCTAAAAATGCATCGTCAAGGCGAATGGTGATATTGGGGGGCGTGATTTCCTCCGTTAAATACGCCTCGCTCTGCCGCAGAGTGCGTGGGTATTTAGGGAGCATATCAACTGTTAAGCCTGCAATATTATACATTAATTTCTTTCTCCTCATGATTTATGGCTCTATTATACTATAAATATGATAGAATTTCAACTAAAATCCAGAAAAAATTTAAAAAATTTAATAAATAACGTAGACAAAACAGGGGATTATGGTGTATAATATAAACATATTTACGTTGGATTTATGCCGCTGTCAGCGGCGGAATGGAGGATTTATATGAAAAATATGAAAAAACTGGCGGCTGTTTTGTTGGCAGGCGCGATGACGGTCGGAAGTGCGTTTTCAGCTTTTGCGTTTACAGATATGCCGAGCGATGAGATGGGTGTTGCCATTGAGAATGCGGTCAGAAACGGATTATTGACAGGATATGAGGATGATACGGTCAGACCGTATGATTCCATTACCCGTGCGCAGATGTCTGCGATTATCGTAAGAGCTTTTGGTGTTACGGAAAAATCGGACAGCGAATTTTCGGATGTTGCCGATACGGCATGGTATAAGGATGCTGTGGATAAAGCAGTTTATATGGGTGCTTTCAAGGGGGACGACAACGGAAATTTCAATCCCGAGAATAATATCACATTCCAGGAAACCTATACGGTTTTAGCAAGAGTGTTCCAGTTTGTTTCAAGAGATATTGCGGTTAGACGTGCAGTAGAGGGCAGCGTGGAGAAAACGATTGCGCCATACTACCGGATTAAGGAGCAGTCTTACACAACCGAAACCGAGAACGGAACGGAATATGTGAAGCTGCAAGGCAAGCTGTGTGCGCCGGATGATAATGTATTGGATACGTTCCCGGATAAGGACCAGGTGGCAGGCTGGGCGATGGATTACACCAAAGCGGTTGTCGGCAATGGTGGTTATACTGGTATTGACGGAAGATTAAAGCCGAACGATTCCGTATCCAGAGGTGAATTTGCAATGATTATGGATCAGCTGGTAAGCTTATATATTGATCAGGCAGGTACATATTCGGAGGGATTTGGTAATGGAACGGTTGTTGTTCGTGCCGGTGGTGTTACGATTGATGGTTTGAATACGGATAAGAATCTGATTCTGAGTTATGGCATTGACAAGGAAACTAAAGTGCAAAACAGCACGATCGGCAATTGTATCGTAATTTACGGCGGAACAGATCCGACTCCGGTCAGGGATCAGAACGGTGTGCTTCATGCAGACGATTCTCTGATCAGCATTTCCGCAAATATGTATGACTGCCGTATTTTCGCACCGTATGCAAAGGTGGGTGTTGCATGGACAAACACCAATCAGAAAGAAGTGTTTATTAAATCCTATTCGGATACAGCTTCTGTAGATCTCGGATTTATGCAGTAAAAATAAAGAGGGGACTGTAAAAAGCGGATACGTTAGTTCGGATGGGGCTTTTGGAACACCTTGTTTCGCCTATGCGTATCGGTTTTACAGTCCTTTTTATAGGAGAATGAGGATATGATTACTGCGATTGATTATACAATTTTACATTGGATTCAGTCGATTCGGACGCCGTTTTGGGATGCTGTCTTTTCGCATGCATTTCCGAATATGGCACATTTGGCGGCATTGTGGATTGTAATTTGTCTGATTTTGATTTTTACCGGAAAGAAAAATCGGATCATTGGCATTAAGGCATTGACCGCATTGGTGATGGGAACCATTCTGTTTACGTTGATTACAAAAAATATTGTGTGCCGGCAGCGCCCGTTTCAACAGGGAGCGGCGATTTTGGATGTGGCGTCACTGCTGATACCGCCGCCGGGGGATGTTTATTCATTCCCGTCGGGACATTCGGTATCCTCGTTTGCAGTGGCATTTTCGATCTTTTTGCATAAAAAAATTTTGGGCAGTATTTGCCTGGCGGTTGCGGCAATTGTGGCTTTCTCGCGCATGTATTTATATGTGCATTTTCCATCGGATGTTCTTTTCGGGACGGTTTTTGGGATTTTGTGTGCGATTGCGTCCGATCGGCTGATTGACAGTGTGATACAAAGGCATGCAAAAAAGAAACCGGAGTTGTGATTCCCTAAATGAATTTTCATCTGCCTTTTATTCTATGGAGGCGAGTTCCGTGCAACGTAGCGGATGTTTGAGCCGGAATGGAATAAAATGAAAGTTCCAACCGCAAGGTTTGGATTGAAGAATCTAATAACCATCTAATTATTCGTCGAAAGGATGAGGAGCATTAATGAAAGAAAATTATCAGCTGACATTGGATCGGGAACTGGAAGCCTTGCAGGGACGCCGACCGCGGCTCTTGCTGCATAGCTGCTGCGGACCTTGCTCCACCTATGTTTTGGAGTATTTAAGTGCATATTTTGAGATTACGGTCTTTTACTATAATCCGAATATTTATCCGGCAGAGGAATTTTTTAAACGTGCGGCAGAACAAAAACGGCTTCTTGAAACGATGTTTCCGTCGGGAACGGTACATTTTTCGGAGGGAGTTTATGATGACGATCGGTTTTATCGGATGGCAAAGGGCTTAGAGGATCAGCCGGAGGGGAAGGAACGCTGTTTTCGGTGTTATCGGCTCCGGTTGGAGGAAACAGCAAAAAAGGCAACGGCTGAAAATTTCGAATATTTTACAACAACACTGTCTATCAGTCCGCATAAAAATGCGCAGGTTTTAAATGAAATCGGCGGGGAGATTGCCGAACGATACAGATTGCGATACTTGTTTTCAGATTTCAAAAAACGGAACGGATATAAGCGTTCCTGTGAGCTTTCGGCGCAGTATGGGATTTACCGCCAGGATTACTGCGGCTGCGTCTTTTCAAAACGAGAAGCAGAGGAACGAAAGAAAGCTCGTCTTACAGGAGATCGTGTTTAATCATATAGCGCTTGAGCATGTTAAAGCTTTCGCTGCTGATGTCATGCTCGATTTTGCAGCTGTCCGCGTATGCAACATCCTCCGATACCCCCAGCAACATCAGTACTTTAGCGATGACTTGGTGCCGCTCATAAATTTTTTCGGCAATTGCAAGACCTCCGTCCGTCAATGAGATATTTCCATCCTCTTCGTCAACGGTAATATAACCGCCGGTACGCAGGGATTTCAAAGCGACCGATACGCTCGCTTTGGCAAAAGAAAGCTCATGCGCCACATCAATGGCACGAACGTAGGTATTTTTTTTCTTTAACATTAATATTGTTTCTAGATAGTTCTCCGCGGATTCATGTATTTTCAATTTCGTTCTCTCCTAAACTCTATATATAATTTACATTATATCATATCTTGCGACAATAGTCAATAAATTTTCATGTTTTTTTTACATGTACGCCATAAACCGCATAGGTAAGCCATTTGCATCACATTTTACACCTTGCAAAAATTCAAACAAAACCACAAAAACTGTCGGAAATATACAGAACCGACGAGGGTGAGTATGTCAAAAAGTATGTCAAAAAAGGCAAGCAACAATATCCGATTATAAATACATTATCCTTTTTAAAGATTGTATAAGCATTTAATAATTATACAGACTGGACATTACGAAAAAATGGACGGGAAAGCGCAAGAAAAAAATACACGCCCTCATACGAGGATGCCCTTAATTCTACGCTATATTATAACTAAGGGCTGAAAGCCAAAATCCGGCTTTCAGCCCACAAAAATTACTTAGATTATATTATCATTTTGGAGTAAATTTTGAGGTTTACACAAAATGAGGGATTGCCCCGACTGCACTTTTATTGACATTTCCAGAACAATCTATTTCTTTTTTATATCCCCATACCTTTTAAAACTCAAACTCCCTGCCATCATAGGAAACAAAGAAACCATCATTTT